>JAEZLW010000091.1 GCA_023415145.1 Bacillota bacterium
TTCTACATCAAAGGGCTTGATCGTGGCTACATTGATCACCTTTGCATAGATGCCGTCTGTCTCCAGCGTCTTTGCAGCCTCAAGTGCCTGATAGACCATGTAGCCAGTCGCAAAGATAACAACATCCTTGCCTTCGCGAAGGGTCTTGATCTTGCCAGGCTCGAAGGGCTCATCGGGATTTGTGACATCCGGCAAATCGTTGCGGTTCACGCGAATGTAACAGGGGCCTGGTATCTCCGCCATCGCCTTGACGATCTTTGTGGTTTCAATGGCGTCTGCCGGGGAGAACACCGTCATATTCGGCAATACACGCATGATGGTGATATCGTCAATAGACTGATGGGTCTTTCCGTCGCCAAAGTCAGACAGGCCGGCGGAAGAGCCGCAAATCTTGACATTCAGGCGCGGAATGGCTACGGAGGAACGAATCTGATCGTAGGGACGGCCGGAAGCAAATACCGCAAAGGAGTTGGCAAAAGCCACATGTCCTGTCAGCGCGAGGCCGGCGGCCACAGATATCATGTTTGCTTCCGCAATACCCATCTGAAAATAACGCTCCGGGAACTCGCTCTCAAACATGTTGGACATGGTGGATTTACCAAGATCAGCCTCCAGAGCAACAACCTTGTTGCTTAAGCGGCCCAGTTCCAGCAATGCCTGACCATAAGCCATCCGCATATTCCCCATACTCATTGTTACGCCTCCTCCAGCATTTTCCTGACCAATTCCCTGGCCTGTGCGTACTCTTCCTGATTCATCGCAGCATTGTGATAGGCAGCCTTGCCCTCAGCGAAGGAAAACCCTTTGCCCTTGATTGTCTTTGCCAGGATGACGGTCGGCTGGCCCTTTACTGTTTTGGCTTGTTTAAAAGCGGTAAGGATCTGATTCATATCGTGGCCGTCTATTTCGATGGTCTTCCAGCCGAATGCTTCCCACTTCATTTTGAGGTCAGGATTGGCAAGCACCTGATCAATGGCAGCGGTTGCTTGAACACCATTGACGTCGACGATAGCACAGAGGTTATCCACCTTATAGGCGGCAGCTGCCATTGCAGCTTCCCAAATTTGTCCCTCCGCCTGTTCGCCATCACCGACGATGCAATAGACGCGGGAGGATTTTCCTTCCAACTGAAGGCCCAATGCCATACCCAGGCTGATGGACAGCCCCTGTCCCAGCGAGCCTGTAACCGCTTCGATGCCGGGGGTATGATCCATATCCGGATGGCCTTGCAGCGTACCTTGCAGCGTTTTGACAAGCTTGAGCGCTTCGCGCTCTACATAGCCCAGTTCTACAAATGCGGCATATTGAGCCAGCACCGCATGGCCCTTGGAAAACACCAGAAGGTCGCGGCGGGGATCCTTGGGATCTTCAAAGACATTCATGACTTTGAAGTATAGGGCCGCAACAACATCCATAATGGAAGAACTGCCCCCCAGATGTCCCACCTTGCCCGGAGGAATCATATCAATGAGATTGCTCCTCAATTGCGCCGCACGCTTTTTCAGATCGCTGATTTCCTTTGCATTGAACTCCATCATACTATTCTCCTATCACTTTATCCAATCTGTTCAGTAGCAGGTCACACCGCCGTCGACCGGAAGTGAAACACCGTTGATGAAGGAAGCTTCCTCGCTTGCCAGGTACAAAGCCGCGTTGGCAACATCGGCGGAAGTAGCCAGCCGTCCAAGCGGCACTTCGCCCAGACGCTCTGCACGGCTCTGTGCACCCTTCATGGGATCTTGAAACAGTTGCTGAATGAAAGGCGTATCCACCGTGGATGGGTGTATGGAATTGCAGCGGATGTTATCCTTGGCATAGCGGGAAGCAATCGCCTTGGTCAGCATGGTGATCGCACCCTTGGTTGCCGTATAGGCTTCCGTGGTGTACCTATGTCCGACAAGACCGCATACAGAGGACGTGTTGATGATCGCTCCGCCGCCTTGCCTGCGCATTACAGGAATGACGTACTTGCAGCCGAGGAAGGTGGACCCGGTGTTGACCTTCATCATCGTCATCCACTCGTCAATGTTCATCTCCTCCACAGGCTTGCGAATATTGATTCCTGCGTTATTGACCAGCACGTCCACTCTGCCGGCATTTTTCAGGGCATAGTCTACGGCTTTTTTCCAGTCTTCTTCCAAGGTGACATCAGCGCTTTGGAACCAGGCCTCACCGCCTGCCGCAGTGAGCTCGGCAGCAAGAGCTTCACCCTTTTCGCGGGCATCTTCCAAATCCATGATCAGGACTTTGGCGCCATTTTCGCTCAGAAGCCTTGCCATCGCACTGCCAAGACCCCCGGCACCGCCGGTAATGAGAATCATCTTGCCTTTTACATTCATACGTATTCTTCTTTCTTCACCATTATCTGATTGTGTTGAATCACGTCCAAGACAATCATGCCACAGTCTGACTGAACAAGCGATTCGTATTCAAATGCACGTTACTCTACGCTGCCTATGTCTATGTGCGTTCTTTCTTGCTCATGATTTCCATCCTCGTAGCCTTTATGGTTTTGATGGCACCGGAAACCAACGTGAGGATAACAACGGCAATCAGGATATCACCCACAGTTCGGGAAAGCAGCGGGATGATAGAGCCATTGCCCAGAGACAGGGCCTGACGGAAGCTGGTATCAGCGGTACCGCCGAGAATCAGGCCCAGCGTGATAGGCGCCAACGGAATATTTGCCTTTCGCAGGATATAGCCGAGGACGCCGAAGGCCAGCATCAGCTTGACATCAAACAGGGTGGAACGGGATGCATACGCGCCGACAACCGTCAGTACCACGATGATGGGCATCAAGATCTTGCGGTTGACCTGCAGGATCTTGGTCATGGGCTTGGTCAGAAACAAAGCGATAATAAACATGATGACCGCAGCAATCACAAGGGTGAGGCCGACAACGTACATGAAGCTGGGATCCTTCAAGGTCAGCATCGGGCCGGGCTGAATGCCATGCAGGTTCAGCGCAGCCAGGAACATCGCAGCCTGTGTGGAGCCCGGGATTGCCAGCGTCAGCATCGGAATCATTGCGCCGGGGATACATGCGTTGTTCGCGGTTTCGGAGCAGGAGACGCCTTCAAAGCTTCCTCTGCCAAACAATTCTTTGGCTTTGCTTCTGGCCTTGCCGACGGAATAGGACAGCCAAGCCGCGATGTCCTCGCCGGCACCGGGGATTGCGCCGATAGCGCAGCCGATCAGGGTGGAGCGAAACACAGGCTTCATCAGGCTCTTAAACTCTTCCTTGTCAGGCAAGATGGTACCCATGCTTTCGCTGATCTTGATGGGTGTTCTATCCTGCAGTACGGTCAGCACTTCAGCGATACCAAATAAACCGATCAGCGCCGGAATCAAGGTAACACCGCTGGTGAGTTCAGGGATCCAGATAAAGCGGGCGCCATTGTAGAGGCCGTCTACGCCGATCATCGCGAAGAAAAAGCCGATAAAGCCGCCGATCCAACCCTTCAGCGGAGTGCTGTCCACCGACAGGTTGCCGCAGATGGTGATGCCGAACACCGACAGCAGGAACAGTTCCCACTTGCCAAACTTCAGCGCGATGTTGGAGATAAAGGGGGTCGCCAGCATCATGATGACACAGGAGAGCAAGGTGCCCAAGCAGGAAGCCAAAATGCCCCCGAAACGGGCTTTGCCGCCCTTGCCCTGCAGAGCGAGTGGATAGCCGTCCAGTGCAGTCGCCGCCGCGTTTGGCGTACCGGGAATATTGAGCATCACCGCAGAGAACAAACCGCCCGATACCGCGCCGACATAGGTACCCAGCATGAACGCGACTGCCGCGGATGTGGACATGCCGTAGGTAATATTGATCAGAAGCGCCAGCGCCATCGTGCCGGTGAGGCCGGGGATTGCGCCTACGATCAAGCCCAGCAGAACCGCGCCCGCAATAATCAGAAGATTCGCACCGCTCCACGCACTGCCAATGGCCTCACCAAAATAACCGAGTTGTGTTATGAACTCACTCACTTGATTATCCTCCTTAGGGTAATGTAAGACCCAGGCCAAGTTTGAATGCATAAAAGACAATAACCGAAGTCATCATCGAGGTGATAAGCGCCATCAGCCATCCGGGAAGGATCCATGTTTTTTTGTAGGCCTTCAGATAGACAAAGGTGGCAAACAGATAGAGCGTGGTCGCAAAGACAAACGGAATATTGCCCAGCAGGACAAATATGTAGATAAACATCAACGACAGCAGGATCAGAACACGCACCGTGTTTTCATTCTTAATGAACGCCATGATAAAGCTGCCGGTCATAACCTCTTTCAGCTCCGCAAAGCCGCCGGCATTAATCCCGATAAAAGCAAGAACCGCGCCGAGCCCCAGCAATACGAACCCGATGATCATCGGGAAAAACCCTGCGCCGTCTATGAATGATTTATAAAACTTCATACCCAGAGAGCTGATGATGATATAGATGCTGAATAAGACGAGAAGTGAGCCCAAGACCGTGTTCATGGCAGCATTTTTATTCTTTCGGTCATCCATTGCAGCCACTCCTTTCCTTGTTAAAGGAGAGCACCGACGTCTAGCCGACATTGACGATGCCCTTATGTTGTTCTGTTTAGATTACGCCTGCCTTAAGAAGACAGGCGTAATCCTTTCAGAACAGTGCGTTGCAAATCTAGAGAAATGCCTATTTGAGAGTGGTTTTCACGGTTTCCCAGTCAAACTCAGAAAGGGTGGGGATGCCGTGATCAGCAGGATTGCCATCCGCCAAGCCTGCATTGAAAATCGTCCAGGAATAGCCGGAGATTGAGAAGGCCAGGAACTCGTCAGCCGCTTCGCCGGTCAGGCCAATGATGTTAAAGCCCTTGGAGGCGGCGAACTCCTTAATGGCATCGGTCGCAATCGCATGCTCAAAGGCTTTGGTCAGAGCATCAACGATCTCCTGCGGAGTGTCGCGGGGGATCATTATGGGCCAGGTTTCGTTCAGATTCGGGATCATATCGGTGCCTGCGACCTCGGTGGTTACAGAGGGCGCGGTGATGCCGGCATTGGTGAACTCAAAGGGATTGGCACTGGTCACAAAGAGGGGAATCAGCTTGCCGGCGTTGATGTAGTCGATTACAGCAGACAAGGAGCTGGCGCCAGCCATTGCATCACCCGCGATAACAGCTACACCGGCATCATTGCAGGAACCGAACAGTGCGTAGTTCGGTGCAGGAACGCCCTTTGCGGCGCAGATTGCTTCAAACTGCGTGTGCGGGCCATTGCCAAATGCGCCGACGGCGAAGTTTGCGCCTGTTGCCAGATAGGCAAAGAGTTCATCGGTCGTTTTAATGCCGGAATCAGGATTGGTGTATACGACTGCCGGACCAGAGTACGGATGGAAGGAAATCCAATCCTGCCAGCTGGAATCAGAGTAGCCGTATACAGGGAAGGATGCGAATCCGCCGGTGCCGGTTGCAAACAGCGTGTAGCCGTTATGCGCTTCAGCAAGAACATAGTCGCATGCTACAGAAGAGTTGGCGCCAGCCATGTTTACCACGTTGATGTTTTCGCCAAGAAATGCAGCCATTTCAGCAACGACAGGGCGTACTGCCGTGTCCGTACCGCCACCCGCGCCATAACCAACGTATACGGTAGGCGTTCCGTTGGGCCATACTGCCGCCATTGCAGCCGTGCTTCCAAGCACGAGAGCCAGAGAGAGAACCAGGGCAAACAGTTTTTTCATTGACAAGTCCTCCTTATATTTTTCAGCACGAACATTCAATTCATGCTAAAATTCCTCATTCGCGCAGCCTACAGCTCCAGTCCCTTCAGTGTATTCCAGCCGCACTGAACAAACTGATCCAGCGTACGGTTACAGGAGCCAAACGTTATGAAATCTTCGGGTTTCATACCGTCCGGTTCATATGCCTTCACAAATTCGGGCATATCCATCAGGCGGGCTATGATTGCAGAATCCACTTCCTCATCAATATGTGAAATGAATTCGGTCTCGCTCAAAAGCGCTTTTGCGATAACAGGAGCAATGCTCATAATCATTTTTGCACCTGCGAGCCGGGTGATATGATAACCACCGCGGGAGCCTGCCGGCATCAGTATACAGTCATATTTATTTTCCCTGAAGATACGATATGCGCGCTTCATGGCCGCCGTACCTGCCCAAATGATGTCCGCCTCGGTTGCCTTCGCACGGGTATCTTGCATCACGTCGCGCAAATAATCATCCAGACGGCCTACCATGAGCACTGCGATACCTAAGGCCGGTTTGATACCGTTCTTCTTCGCACGCGCATGCCCTCGCTGCACCGCTTCGCCGACGGCCAATACCTGCGCGACCGTGAAGCTCACCGTCGCCGCGACACCAAGACCAATAGCCGCACATTCCTCAATTGCCTCGATGCCGGCATGGGTAGCGGGTATCTTGATGACCACATTATCGCCGCATGCGCCGTACTTCTTGGCGGCGGCGATGGTTGCTTCTACATCGCCGGGACGCGCCGGATTGGTCTGTGCGCAGCAATAGCCGCAATAGTCTCCCTTGGCACGGCTTGGACGTACCATGTTTGCCAAATAGGCCACCACCTGCGCCGTCCACGCTTCCGCCCTTAAGTCACCTTGTATGCCCGCTTCAACGCCCGGAAGCACGGATTTCCAAAAATCCGGCTGCGCTTTCAGTGTGGAAGCAATCAGGAAGGGATTCGTTGTCAATCCGCATGCACCGTTTTCCAGTGCTTCATACAGCTCCGGTACAATGGCACTATCATGCCAGTAAACGGAAGGAGTTTCAGAAGACAGCCATTTCAGATAACGGTTTTCACTCATGATATGCCATATCCTTACGCTTCATCTATTTTCATAAGTACCTTGTAATATTTCCCGCTGCCAACGTCCGCAAAAGCCTGTTCCCATGCGCGAAGCGGCAGCACCTGCGAAAGATACGGTTTCAGGCTGATGGTATCGACCAGGTCCAGCATTTTTCTCCAGCTCGACGGATTGGACCCGAAGCTGGTCAGAAGCCGAAGCTCCTTGTACAGGGCACCATCCAGATCCACCGGAATGCACTTGCCGTATAATCCGACCTGAACTACGCGGCCTTGCCTAACCGAGAAACGGATGCAGTTTGCCAAAGAAGGGGCTGCGGCGGCGCATTCAAACGAAAGCGTAAAACCCGGCTCGCCCAGTTCTTCAAGCGCCTTACCGATTTCATCGGGTGATGTGGCTGTTTTGTCTGCTCCAAGGGACTTTGCCAATGCAAGGCGCTCAGAATCCGACGGGAGCCCCGACATAACTACACTTGCGCCTGCTTTCTTGCACAGCTGCATGCAAATTTGACCCATCAGACCAGCCCCGCTGATCAATACGATATCGCTGCTTCGTACCTCGCCAATTTCAATTACCGCGCGAACGCAGCATGCCGCCGGTTCATATGCCGCCATTTCATCGGTGGGCGCTCCATTCACCTTGAAGCAACTGCGCGCAGGAACGACCATGTATTTGCACATTGCACCATTACGCCAGGAACCTATGGAACGCCGCTGGGAGCACATCATATCCAGCCCGGATTTGCAAAAGTCGCACTTTTGGCAGGTATAAGCGCACGCCAGAGAAACCACTGTGTCACCAACAGCGAATCCCTCGGTTTCGCTGCCTGTCTTGGCAACCACTGCTACATACTCGTGTCCTAGCGTAACAGGAAGACTGTGAGGGTATTCATCGCGAATGATATGGATGTCTGTCCCGCAAATGCCAACCGTTTTGACTTCTAGCAAAAGCTCATCCTTTGCGGGAATCGGCTTGGCAACCTCACGCATGCCATAGCCCAAAGCCCCATCCGCAAACTTTACAATAGCCTTCATTATTAAATACCTTCACTCACAATCATTAAAGTATTCAATTGTGTATACCAGTATACCGCTTGAAATTACTTTAACATGTATATTGCTTTTTGTCAATAAAACATACACGGTTTTTGAGAAAATTATCTGAGATATCGCGATGACAGTTGCGGGGCAGCAGCATTTGTATGTGTACGCCTGCAAGATGGCCGGATATCCCCGCGGATTTGAACCATGGGAAAGGTCGCATCTGATGGCAGAAAAACTGCCATCAGATTGGTTGAGAATCGGATGGCAGAGGGTAGTTATATGGCTGCAATTGTTGATACAAGAGAGGGTGTTTCTCATACCAAATAAATGGAACAAGAATCAAGAGAGAGAGTAGATGCTTCATTGCTATGGTGTCCAAAGCAGGCTTTTCACCAAGATGTCATCCTTTCACCGCTCCGGATGTCAGCCCCTGCATAAACAGCTTCTGCATAAAAAGATACAGTACGATGATGGGCAATGACGCCAGCATGACATTGGCGAACACAAGGTTCCACCTGGAGGTGTATGCGCCTATCGCGTTGTAAATACCCGTCGTAATCGTCTTGCCGCCCCGGAAGCCGAGGATATACATGGGGTTTAGAAAATCATTCCAAATCCACATCCCCAGGAAAATAACAGCCGTTGCCGTACAGGGTTTGACCAGGGGGAAGATAATTCGAAAGAAAGTGATGATGGGATTTGCCCCATCGATATATGCCGACTCATCGAGGCTGGCGGGTATGGTCTTGATAAATCCGACGTAGAGAAAAATGGTGGTGCTGAAATATGTACCGGCATAAAACAGAAGCAGGCCGGGCATGGTGTACAAAAGATGCAGCGTGCTAAGCGTTTTGATGCTGGGGATCAGTGTGACCACCGGAGGAATCATGATACCGGCAAGTGAGAATATGTAAAGGCCCTGGTACACCTTTCCCTTTCTTCTGGCGATGATATATGCCGCCATGGAGGTCAGCAGTATCAGAATGGCAACCGACGAAACAGTGATGAAGATGCTGTTTTTGTATAGCTCCAGCATGTTAGAGCTTTGATACGCCTCCACAAAATTTTCAAGCGTGAACTGCTTTGGCAGGTCCAAAGGCGACTTGATGATTTCGCTGTAAGGTTTGACGGCGTTTACCACAGCGATATACAATGGCGCAAGATACAAAAGCGCAAAGAAAAGAACAAGAATCTTTTTGATGAAGTTGCCAACCGCCATTTTTTTCATGTCAGTATTCCACCTCATGTCTCTTTGAAATGGCAAGCTGCACAATGGATAAAACAACGATCATAACAAAAAGGACTATGATAGCCGCGGAAGAATATCCCCGCCGGTTGTATTCGAAAGCCTTTTCCACACCAAAGAGGGTAACGGTCTGGGTAGCGCCACCGGGGCCACCCCCGGTGATAACCTTGACGTGATCATACTGCTTGAGCCCGCCGGCCACCGACAGGATGCTGTTGATGGTAATCCCCGGTGCCAATAATGGCAGCGTGATGTGAAAGAACCGGTAGAACCACCCCGCGCCATCCACTTTGCAGGCCTCGTAAATCTCCTGCGGGATCGTCGACAGGGTGGAGATATAGATCACCACAAAGAAGCCAAGGCTGTTCCAGCAGATGATGCCTGAAATCATAAAGATCGTCGTCATCGGGGTGGCGTAAAAATCCACATTCGCCCAACCGAGTGTTTTCAGGATGGAATTGATCACGCCACCGTTCGTCTGCACCATATAGGACCAAACAAAAGCCACGACCACACTGCTTAATACGGTGGGAATGAAAATGGCACTTCTTGAAATGCCCAGCAGCTTTCCCTTGTCGTTTAAAAGTGCCGCCAATATAATGCCAAGCACATTGTATATCAAAGCCGTTACGACCATAATGATGACCGTAACCTTCAGCGCATTGAAAAATTGCGCATCATTGAACAGGTTGTAGAAGTTCTTCAACCCAATAAAGCGGAAAACGGGACTGATGCCATCCCAATTCGTGAAGCTGTATAAGAAACACATGATCACCGGTACGATCATGAAAATGATGTACACCAAAAATCCCGGGGCCAAAAAGAGCGTATCATACAGTTTGTTTTGTTTCATTGCTAGGATCCCTCCACTATAAAAGGGGGTAAACTTTTTACGGCTTACCCCCCTTGCGGCATCGAAATCTGCTCGCTTGCCGAAGACCTTTGTTTAGTTCATAGCCTCATTCGCGATGGCCCATTCCTTGTCGAGATTGTCAAGCTCGGTAGCGACATCGTTGCCAATGGCGATATTCTGGGTGAGCTTGTTGGTATAGTAATCCTTCAGGCCGGGCAGGAAGGCTGCGTCGCCTGTCATGCTCTCGAAGCCTTCGACTTCTTTCATGTCCGCGATGGTTTCTTCGATGTACTTGCGCAGCGGAATCATTTCATAGGGGATGGACTCTTTTGTCGTGGGGAACAACTGCTCGCTCTTGAGGAAATCGCTATAGAGCTCCTTGTCGGTGAAGAAGAACTTGACGAAGTCCTTGCAAACTTCCGGATACTTGCTGGTAGCGCTGATGGACAGGCCTTCATTCACAAATACCGACAGGACATTGGCGTTTTCATCACCGGGCATCGGGAACCAGCCGACCTCGAAATCCTGCTCTGCTTTGGCAACCTCTGCGTTGACCCAGGAGCCCATGGGCAGCATGGCCGCTTTGCCCGTAAAGAACTGCTCAAGCATCTGCGTATAGGTGATGCTGGGCAGGCTGCTGCCGGCGTAATTCTGGCACAGGTACTGGTACTTCTCCATTGCCCTGACAAGATCCGGGTTGTTGAACTTTACGGTATCGGCGTTCCTCTCCGCGCCCCAATTCGGATTCTTGGCAAGAAGATCGGTGCCTGCGATCATGTTGGCCAGCATGATTTGGGGCCAGCCATCCTTGATGCCGATGGAGAGGGGGAGGATATCCTTTGCCTTCAGCGTTTCGCATACGTCCAGGAACGCCTGGTACGTTTGGGGAACCTCAAGGCCATTGTCGGCAAAGATGCTCTTGTTGTAGAACACGCCGATGACCTGCTTTTTATAGTTGGCTACATATTGCTTGCCGCCGATTTTCCCAATGCTGGGGTCCAGCAGATAGTCCAGCTCTGCATCTTCAAAGGACGCCAATGCGCCGGAGGGCACAAAGTCGGCAGGATTCTGCATGACCATGACATCGGGGAACTGGCCTGTTGCAAGAAGCGTCTTTTCATACTGGAACACGTTCACGTTCGAGGAGGGCTGCCCGATGATTTCTACGACGACTTCAGGGTGTGCCGCCATATACCTGTCCGCGATGGATTGCCAGAATTCCAGCGGAAGCTGGGGCTGAATATTGACGCAGAATACGATTTTCGCCTTGTTTGCTTCAGCGAGACTGCTGCCTGCGCAGAGCCCCAGCAGTAGGATAACGGCCAGGAGAAGGGATAGCATTCTTTTCATGACTGATCACTCCTTTATTCTATTTCGGTCACCTTTGATAGTATTCATGGTATCGCTTTGTCTATTTAGCGTCAATATTATGAATTCTAGTTTTTTGTGGTAAAAATTCTAGCTGCGCGTTTCCGTTGGAAGGTTGCCCGTTATTTTTTTGTATATCTTTAAAAAATAGTGATAGTCGGTAAAGCCCACCTTTTCTGCCACTTCATACACCTTCAGGCCGGAGTTGGCCAATAACTGCTTTGCCTTTTCAATTCTGTACCTGTTCACATAATTTGTAAAGGAGTCTCCGGTTGCTTTCTTAAATATCTGGCCTAAATAAGAGGTGTTGATTTCACAAATGTTCGCGACCTGCTTGAGTGATATAGCAGCATGATAATTCGACGCAATATAAGCAAGGGTGCGGTCCACCGCCTTGTTCCACTTGCCCTCCTGCTGTTCTCCCTCCGGGGATGATTTGTCACGGTCAAAGCGCTCCGCCGCAGCATGATACGATTTCCAGATATCCTCTATTGTACTTGCGATGATACCCACACTTGTTGCAATCGGCTTATGAAAACGCTCTTGCGCCTGCCTGATTACATGCGATAGCATACCGGCTGCCACGGAAACCATATCGTCCTCCCGGCCGCCGGAAAGCAAAAGAACAACACGGTTCTTTGCATCAATAAATGTAAAATCCCCTTCCTTCACCAGCGTATTGCAGATTTGATGCAAGCCAAACGCGGCGTTTGGTTCGCCATAACCAGGCATGCCTCCGTTGTCATTCTCCAAAAAACATACCGCGCAAAGATAGCGTTCCGCTGTCAAGGATATATCCAGAAAGGCCGTCTTTTCTTCAAATTCGCCTCGGCCTATGGCGTTGGTTACAAGCCTGTTCAGCGTGTTTGACCGGAGCAGCTCAATCCCCTGATACAACTGTGTGGTGCGCAGCATTTCCTTTTCGATGTTGTTGACCAGGTCAGCAAGATTGGAAATGAGTTCGTCATTGTCTATGGGCTTGAGTAAATAACCGTCAACGCTCAGCCGGATGGCCTCCTTTAGGAAGGCGTAATCGCTGAAACCGCTCAGTATGATGATTCTGATGGGAATACCGAGTTCCCTGACTGTTTTGATCAGCCCGATGCCATCCATTCCCGGCATCCTGATATCAGTAATCAGGATATGCGGCTGATTTGCGCAAATCAACGCCAGCGCCTCTGTGCCGTTGTGCGCTTCGCCGGATATTTCCAGGCCTAGGCTGTCCCACTCGATGGTCTCCCGCAAGCCCTTGCATATGATAGGTTCATCGTCAACAAGTAATACCCTGTACATACCGTTCCATCTCCTCCTTGGACATAACAGGAAGCGAAAGCTCGATTACCGTTCCTTCCCCCAACCTGCTGGTAATTTTTATGCCGTAGTCATCGCCGATCAGTATGCATTTGCGCTGATGCACATTGTGCAAGCCAATGCTGCTGGAGTTATCCTGATCTCTGTTCCCGGTCAGGCCGGCTGTGACCTCTTTGGCTTTGGCTTCATCCATGCCCTTACCGTTGTCGGAAATCCGAAGCACAAGCCTGCCTCCGCTGATCAATCCCTCGATCATGATGCGGCCGCCCGAGAGCTTCTCGCCCATGCCGTGCGCAATGGCGTTTTCCACAATGGGCTGGAGGGTGAGCTTGAGCACGCCCAGCAAAAGAGCGTTGTTTTCAATGTTTATGGCAACATCAAATGCATTGTTATACCTTAGCTTCTGCAATTCGATATAGGAACGCACATAATCGATTTCTTCCCTCAGGTCAACGATGATCCCTCTCATTTTGATATTCCATCGAAACATGTTGCCAAGGAGATGGATCATCTTTGCCGTCTGAACATCCTTGTTGAGCTGTGCCGTGATACGGATGGATTCCAGTGTGTTGAAAAGAAAATGAGGATCTATCTGTGCCTGCAGCGCGTGCAGTTCAGCAGTTTTGGTTTTGATTTCGAATATGTACACGTTCTTGATGTATTCTTCAAGCTTGGCGCACATGGTATTAAAGCTTTGCTCCAGATAGCCGATCTCATCTTTCGCGCCAACCGCTATGCGGGTGTCAAGCTTTCCGCGTTCGACATCCTTCATGTTTCTGACCAGCGATTTGATTCTTTTTGCTAGCACCGATGCTGATATCAGGCCAATCGTCATGGTCAGCGCTATACTTACCGCGATGATGTTGTTAATGTTGGCACGTATCCCGTCGGTTTCTCTTTCAATGATCCGCTTGTCCACGATGTCCACGTATGTAAATCCGGTATCTTCCGAATAGAGTCTGTTGACGATATTCTTTTTACTGGTTTTCAAGTCCTGTGGCCCGCTCGCCAGATACGCCTCATACGGAAAAGGCTGGCCGGACATGACACCAGTGGAATCGAACAGCGTCAGGCCATCACCGGTGATGACATAAATCGTCCCCTTGAAGCTGGAGGAATCCTTGTAGGCGGTTTTGAAATAATCCGCCCGCATGCTGACGACGGCCATTCCAAGAGGCTTGTCAAATCGAATGGAATTCTCATCAAACAGGAATATCCGGTAGCTTATCATGGGGATGTTGTTCACGCTGGACGAGTTGATATAATCAGGAATATGGTTGGGAACAAACGCAATCTTGTTGCTGACCTCTCCGCTGCCCAAAAAGTCATGCCGATAAAAATCATAATCGATGGATACATCCCGGTTTCGTATGTTGGAACAAAAGAATATTTCCTTTCCGTTATAATCGATAAGCAAAATGTCAGAGATAGCGGTGTTTGAGCTGCAGGTATCCTGCAAATAGCCTAAAATTGCACTTGATTTATAACTGTTGTTCCTTCGCGCTTCTTTCATTGGATTGATAAAGTCCACGATGCTTGTGTTATTGTTGAAATATTGCTTGTGATAAAGCTGCGCGAATATATTCTTGACATCCTTGTACCGGTCGTCGCCGTAGTTTTTGACCTTCAGGATCACTTCATTGTCAAACCGTGATTCCATATCGGTCAATATGTCGATCATGTTGGAGGTGACCAGATAGGACGTAAGCCCCAGGCCTAGAAATATGACGAGGCAGTAAGTGAGCATCAGCTTCAGATAAAACTTGTTTTCCAGGATGATCTTGTACAGGGCTTCCAACCTCCTTACATTCAGGCAGGGTTCATGAAAGCTTTTGATCACTTTGAGCTCAGATGCAGGCAAGCTGTTGGCGCAGCGAGGCTTTCTCCCGGCCTCGGCGTTTTGCAGATAGGACTGAAATACTCCCTTAGGTACGGCATGTACGCGGTAAGTTTTTCGAAAAGGACAAAGCGTTTCTTCTTTTCGCCGGTTGAAAAATCAACTGCCCTCCGTTGGCGTTTGGCTGTTGGCACAAGAGCAGCAGCGGAGGTGGAAACGGTTTGCTGCACGCCAAAGTACAACGCGAGGGCTTGACATCCGCTGAAAACAGACGACAAGCCCTCTTTGTTATTTTGCGTAGCCTAGTTGCCTAATATTTAGGGGTTGCTTTTGGTTTTGACAGGATCGCATGCATCAATCGTAGAGCAGGGGAGCGATCTTTTCAGCATCCATGTTCTCATGGGTGTAGAACTGGCAGCCGGTATCGACCATCACAGGAATCTCCTCACCGGCCAGGGCTTTTACGGCCAGTTCAACGGCATAGTAGCCGATCATGTAAGCATCCTGTGCAACAGCGCCGTAGAACCACTGGTTGCGGACGGCATTCTTCAGCGTGGCGCCGGCATCAAAGCCGATGACGACCAGATCCTTGTACTTGCCGCTTACACGGTCCAGATCGGAGCCATCGGCGGTGGCGGTCAGAACACCGTCGACAGAGCCGGAGTTGGAGCAGAAGATGGACAGCAGATTATCCATCGCAAGGATGCCCTGTGCTGTGGTCTGGCAATCCGTTACGTTGGTGGAAGCCGGAACGGAGACATTGATGACAACTGCCGCTGCGGATGCGCTGGCAACTGCATACTTGTCATGGCCGGTAACAGCCACGGCGCCCGGATGCACCGCTTCACACAGCTCAGACATCTTGCGGATGTAACCGACCGTACGGCCAACGATGGACGCGGACGTTGCATCCTGGGAGAACACGCTCAACAAAACAGGCTTTTCGGGCGTGGCATTCTTGATCGCCTCGGCGATGGACGGAATGGCAAACATGTTCTCGGCAGCCAGAGCGCCGGCGGCCTCGTTGTCGGTGGATGCAGTCGACAGAATTGTGCCTTCGGGTGCATTGGGCACACCGGAGTCAAAGCCGATGACCGGTACGCCTTTCTCCTTGGCGTTTAGAAGCTGCTCAACGACAGATTCGGTGTCCAGCGCGGCCAGGCAAAGCGCGGCGGGGTTCTTCGCAATCACGGCGTTGAGCATATCAAGCTGGATGGCGATGTCGGATTCAGAGGGGGGGCCGTCAAAGGTGACAGTTACGCCATACTTTGCACCGGCATCCTCAGAGCCTTGTTTAACGACCTGCCAGAACTGATGCTGGAATCCCTTGGAGATGATGGCGATGTAATCGGCCTCCGCGAACGCTGCAGCGACAGACGACATCATGACCAGAACGAGGAGAAGAGCAACAAGTTTTTTCATGCGGTATACCCTCCTAACATAATTATCCTTACGGCCATCAAGCCGTTAAGATCACAGTTTCGAAATCAAGATGACAGTTTCCTGACTTCAGACGCCTTCTTGATGCGGTACTGGTCAAGCAGCACTGCGCCGATGACCACAGCGCCGGTGAAAAATGTCTGCCAATGGCCTTGCAGCCCCATCGACATCAGTCCCTGCTTCAGTACGCTCATGATGAACACGCCGATCATTGTACCGGTCAGTGTACCTGCCCCCCCCATCATGGACGTACCGCCGATAACAACGCCTGCGATGGCCAGCAATTCAAGGCCATTGCCGGTGGATGGGATGATCGACGTATAGACTGCTGCGTAAAAGACGCCTGCCAGGCCGGCGAAAAATCCGCTGAATGTATAGACAAGGAAAAGCCATTTCCTGGTATTGATGCCGGATAAGCGGGTAGCCTCAAAGTTGGACCCCATCGCATACGTGTAGCGTCCAAACCTGGTGCGGTTCAATAAAACCCACCCGATGATGAATGCAAGCACGACCCAAACGGCCCCGATCGGAAATGAAGGCAGGATAAAGCTGTTGGATGTTTTATAGAAGACATTTTTGAACAAGCCGTCTGCTGACCCGATGGTCGGATAACGCATCGTCATAACATTGGTAACGATTGCTCCAAAGCCCATACCGATCATTTGTGTACCCAGTGTCGCAATGAACGGAGGCAGCTTCAGGTATGCGACCATCAGGCCGTTGAGCAGTCCAAAGACGGTTGCGACAAGCACCGCCAGGGCAAGCGCTGCCCAGATGTTCCAGCCCCACATGTTATAGGCCGCACCGCCAATCAAAGCGCCGCACATCATGTTTGTGCCGATGGAAAGATCGATGCCCCCGGTAATAATGACAAATGTAACACCTATGGCCATAAAGCCAATGTAATACGAAGCATTCAAAATGTTTACGATATAATCCCATGAGAAAAAGTTCTTTCCGAAAACCGAGAAAAAGACATACAGGAGCACGAGTACCCCCGGTGCCAGCAGCTTCTGCCATTCAGTCTTTTTTTTCATGCATTCATGTCCCTTTCAGTTCATTTCCTTTGTCGCCAGCGTCATAATCTTTTCCTGTGTTGCCTCCGCAATGTCCAATTCACCCGTGACGCTGCCCTCACACATGACGATCAGCCTGTCACACATTCTAAGCAGTTCCGGCATTTCGGAAGATATCATGATGATGGACTTGCCCATTTTCGCAAGCTGATTCATCAATTGGTAAATCTCGCTTTTGGCACCGACGTCGATGCCTCGGGTCGGCTCATCGAATATGAGGATATCGCAGTTCTTTATCATCCATTTCGCCACGACGATCTTCTGCTGGTTTCCGCCCGAGAGGTTCTTGACACGCTGCGAGGTCGACGGCGTTTTGATGGATATCTTTTCAATGTAGAGCTTTGTTGTGCTCTCTGTTTTTTTATCATCAACGAACACTTTCGCCCGGAGGAAGTCCTCCAGACTTGCCATCACGCTATTATCCCGCACCGAAAGCCCGACGGCCAGGCCGAATGCCTTCCTATCCTCAGACAAATAGCCGATGCCCTGCCGGACTGCGTCCAACGGCGACTTGATCTCTATCCGCTTGCCGTTCAGATAAATTTCGCCCCCGAAAGATGGATCGGCAGCGAACAATGCTCGCATGGTTTCTGTGCGGCCGGCGCCCATCAAGCCTGCAAAGCCCAGGGTTTCGCCCTTGCGCAGCTTGAAGCTGACATTCTTCACATTCGGTGCCTTCAGGTTTTTAACTTCCAGCACAACGGGCGCGTCATCCGGCACCTCACTTTTCTGTTTGGGATCCTCATAGATGATACGCCCGACCATCATGGAGATGATCTGCGCTTTGGTAACATCCTTGGTGTTGACTGTATCGACGTACTGGCCGTCACGCATGACGGTGATCCTGTCGCTGATCTGTGAAAGTTCATCCAGCCGGTGGGAGATGTAGATGATGCCATGGCCACGCGCGCGCAGCTCGCGGATGAAGCGGAACAGCTCCTGTGTTTCCTTTTCGGTGAGTGCCGCAGACGGTTCATCCATCACCAGCAGTTCGCTGTTGTGGGAAATCGCCTTGGCGATTTCTACCATCTGCTGTTTTGCTACAGACAGCTTGTTGACGGGGATCGTCGGGTCCATGTGAATATTCAGGGATTCCAATAATTTCCGAGCATCGTCATTGGCTTTTTTCTTATCCAAAAAAAGGCTTTTCATGGGCTCGCGCCCGATATAAATATTTTCGGCTACTGTCAAGTGCGGCATCAGGTTCAATTCCTGATGGATAATGCCGATGCCAAGCGCCTGTGCCTCATGGGGCGTATGGGGATTGATCTCCTGTCCCTTGTATATGATGATCCCGGCATCTTTTTTGTGGATACCGGCCAGCACCTTCATCAGTGTTGATTTTCCCGCACCGTTCTCGCCTACCAATGCATGAACCTCTCCACTTCTTAAGTCAAACCTGCAATCGTCAAGGGCACATACGCCAGGGAAATACTTCCTGATCCCCTTCATTTCCAGCAATACCTCTGCCATGCCATCACCTCTTGGTTAACATATCTGTTTTCATGGATTTTGCATTTGCATTGTGAAACGTTATGCTCTCGGCAAAGGACACTTCCCCGCCTTCCTCTGTGGATGAAATCAGTTATTACTCTCTTTATCTCGTTGTGTGTTTTTGCAGATACCGTACGGAAAACTGTTTTCAATTTAGTATTAAATACTAAATCAATACATATAGGCACCCATAAAATCACAGTTTTGAATTTTCTGCATCCCATGCTTTTCATAAGCCGTTTGGGCAATAGCCCCTATTTGGCATGGGAGGAAAATGTCAAAAGCGAAACGTTCTGCGTATAGTATAAACCAGAATATCCTACGTGTCAATTGACAAAATAATAATTTGCCACACAAATAAGCAAAACAGCAGGATGAGTAGATTCACAAAGCAAGTACACCAATGTGGTGGGGAGTTGCAGTTGCTAAAGGAAAGCATTTTGGGCAGCATGAAGTGTGAGGAATACTGTGTGCAAAGGGAGCAATAATTGCAAGAACATCGATAGCAACATCCCACACTCGAGCAGCGAACAAAGCTCCAAGAAGGCCTATCCCATGGCATAACATATGAAGGTATCGGCAAGCTCATTCATCTTTAGCGGATATTCTCATTGCCGTTTTGCACCACTGCCTTCCTAAAGAGACCTTCTTTCTGCCGTGTTTGCATTTTTGGCATTGCCTGCCGCGTTCATAGCCATCGCCGATCAAATTTGTACGTCCACTCTGACACCGGCTATTTGTGCCGGCTCAAAACCGTCTTGTGATGGTGCATCGCGAATCGCTTTGCAATCACCAGGACGGCAGCCAGTTCCGGATCGGTATATTGCGCCTTCGCCTCATGCCCATCCTCTTTTCCACTCACGGTGTAGTGCTCCGCCTCTGCAGGCAGCTTCCCGGCCATTTCCACGACACCCCGCGCAAGCGAAACGTTACCATCATATGGCAGAAGGGTACCGGCGATTATTGGGAAGGGATACCCTTCCCACATGCATCTCTCCGCCGGTATGATGCTTAACCCAAGGTCCAGTTGCGGTGCCACGGGCACTTTTAACGCGGTGGCCAGCGAGTTGTTGCAATTGTCCTGTATGCAAATGCGTAACGTTTATATATTTTTGATTGTTCTTTGTTTGGTGGTTTGCTATAATGTAATTGCTTGTATAGGAGGTAACAGAATGGCTTCTACGATGAAGGATATTGCGAAGCGGACAGGTCTTGGCTTGGCTACCATATCCAAATATTTAAACGGCGGACAGGTTAGGCCAAATAACAAAAAGCTCATTGACGACGCCGTCAGGGAGCTGCATTTTGTGCCCAACGAGTTTGCCAGGGGTTTAAAGACCAGCCAAAGCCGAACCATCGGCGTCGTCATACCGGAATTGGGAAACGCCTTTATTACCTCCATCATCACCGCCATGGAGGACATGCTCCGCAAGCAAAATTACGCCGTCATCGTATGCGATTGCCGTTCTGATGTCCGTCACGAAAGGGAGGCTGTCTTGTTTCTCATCAACAAGCGCGTGGATGGCTTGATCAATATGCCAACAGACACAAGCGGCGCTCATCTGCTGCCTGCGCTAAACGCCCAAATCCCCATCGTACTGGTGGACCGGATCCTCAAGCCCCTGACGGGGAGAGTAAGCACGGTGATTGTGGACAATGTGGATGCTGCTGAGAAGGCAACGCGCCATTTGCTTCATGCCGGCCACGCTTCCATTGCCCTTATACTTGGCAATGAAGCAATCTATACAACTCAAAAACGCAAAGAGGGCTATTTGAATGCGCTGAAGGAACATGGCATCGAGCTTCGTGAGGAATTGGTCATCTACAGTGACTACACCATGGAGGGCGGATACATTGCCATGAAAAAGCTGCTGGGTCTTGCACAGCGCCCAACGGCCGCATTTGTCACCAATTACGAAATGACGCTGGGGGCCATGATTGCCCTCAATGAAGCGCAAATCAATATTCCGGGGGATATGAGTTTTATCGGCTTTGATAAACTGGATCTCTTCGGGGCGATCTATCCCAACCTGACGCTTGTCAAGCAGCCGCAAAACGCCATCAGCGAATGTGTTGCCCGGCAGCTTTTGTCGCTGCTTTCCGACGAAAAAGCGCCGCCGCAGGTCATTATGCTCAGCACGCAGCTGCACGAAGGCGCTACTGTAAAAAGCAAGGTCCAGTTATAAAGCTGATTGGGTTCCTCATTATATTCTTAACGTATGGGTTCATAGTCAAAATACCAGGGGATTTCAAAGAAGCCGCCGGTAGCGCTTTCCGGTGAGGCACCATGCTTCGTATGCTGGCTTTTATTGCGTACTGCGGGGCACATTCAAAAAGTTGGGAGGAAAATGTATGTACGGTGAGTATTTCATTCAATCAGTATCCTATAACCCTGTCCTGTCCGATCAGGGGGCAGTCCTTCACCCGGATGGGAAGGTGACTTTTCGCATCGAAGCCAAGGAAGCCCGCAGCGTTTCGGTTTCCCCCTTCGGGCAGGAATGCTCCCTTTCAAAAAGTGAGGATGGGGTGTGGACGGGGACCTTTGACATCGGAAAGGGCTTCAAGTACCTGACGGTGAAAATCGATGGGGCGGATGTGCTGTCGCCGTTTCTGCCGATTGGTTTTGGCTGCTGCCGTCCCATGAATTTTGTGGACATTCCCTGCGATGATTTCTATCTTCTGAAAGACGTGCCCCACGGCACGGTAGCAAAACTCTTCTACCCGTCTTCCATCACCGGGAATACGGAGTGCTGCCTTGTTTACCTCCCTCCCGATTGGACTATTCATGAGGAATGCCCGGTACTGTATTTACAGCACGGATGGGGCGAAAATGAAACGGGCTGGGTGCAACAGGGCAAGATCAATCACATCCTGGACAATTTGATAGCGTCTGCAAAGGCTGAGCGCATGCTGGTCGTCATGTGCAACGGCATGGTTCAACTGGACGGCAAGGCTGATACCACCGTTTTTCCCAAGGTACTGGTGGAGGATGTCATCCCCTTTATTGAAAGCAGATTCCATGTGAAACAGGATAAGTGGCACCGGGCTGTGGCAGGCCTTTCCATGGGCAGCATGCATACCAGCGTGGCGTCTCTTACCCATCCTGAGCTGTTTGGCTATGCCGGCCTGTTTTCCGGTTTCTTGCGCTCTCCTTTCACGAAGGAAAACCCGCATTTGAAAGCCCTTGAGGATCCGGCCGCATTCCACGGCAATTACCGCCTGTTTTTCCGGGGCATGGGCGATGAGGATCAGTTTCTGCCGGCATTCCTTGAAGATGATGAAATCCTGAAAGAAAAGGGAATTCATACAGACCGCAGAATGTACCAGGGCGGCCACGACTGGCAGGTATGGCGGCAAAGCGCATTCGATTTTTTGCAGTTGGTTTTCCGCTGACGGGGCAGTGTCCGGGAACAAATCGCCATTGCCGGAGGCGTATTCCGCTGCTTTTATCAGGGGATTTGCCATCCATTGGGCGATCCATGCGCATATGCTTGATTTTGGAATGGAGCGTATACAGGAATGATGCAGCTATTCATCAATGCGGCAAGGAAATACGGTCAAATCAGCAGGAACATCTACGGGCACTTTTCAGAGCATTTGGGTCATGGCATTTATCAGGGGATCTATGTGGGGGAAGACAGCGAAATCCCAAACGTTCGGGGTATACGCACGGATGTGGTATCGGCCCTGCGTAATATTCAGGTTCCTGTACTGCGCTGGCCGGGTGGCTGCTTTGCGGAATATTACAACTGGCGGGACGGCGTTGGGCCAAAGGAGCAGCGCTCCTGCATTGTCAATTCCACCTGGGGCGGTGTGGTGGAAGACAATGCTTTTGGCACCCATGAATTTTTGGATTTGTGCCAGCAGATAGGGTGTGAACCATACATTGCAGTAAACGTTGGCACAGGTTCGCCGCGGGAAGCCTGCGAATGGGTGGACTACATCACCTCCCAAGGGAAATCTCCCATGGCAGACCTACGGCGCAAGAACGGCCGGGCCGAGCCCTTTAAGCTTACGTATTTGGGCATTGGAAACGAAAACTGGGCTTTTATGCGCGCAGAGCATTATGCCGATGCATACAGGCAGTTCGCAAGCTTTATAAGGTCCCATGACGGAAAGAAATTGTTCAAGATCGCCTGCGGTGCCAACGGGAATGATTATGAGTGGACGGAAACAATGATGCGCATGGCGGGCGACAAAATGGACGGCCTGTCTTTGCATTACTATACCATGCCCAAATATTATGCCACGGAGGAATATCCTTGGGAAATGAAGGGCCCTGCGCTTTGCGCAGATGAGGGGAATTACTACAGAACCCTGCGGCGGGCACTGTACATGGATGAGTTGATCAAAAGGCATAAGCATGTGATGGACCGCTTTGACGGAAGTAGGAAGGTCGCCATCGTTGTGGATGAGTGGGGCACATGGCACCTGCCAGAGGAGGGTACGAATCCTTCTTTCCTATTCCAGCAAAACACCATGCGGGATGCCATTGTTGCCGCCGTAACGCTGAACATTTTCAACAGCCATTGTGACCGTGTGCGTATGGCCAACCTTGCCCAAATGGTGAATGTGCTTCAGTCGGTGATACTGACAAACGGGCAGCAAATGGTGCTGACGCCCACCTACCATGTCTTTGACCTGTACAAAGGCCACCAGGATGCCACCCTGATTGAAAGCTATGTACAGCAGGATCTGACAGGGACGCAGGAAGCGCAGGTTCCGGCCATGCATGTCAGCGCCTCGGAAAATCAGGAGGGAAAGGTGCATGTCACCTTGGTCAATCTTTCAGCAGATCAGCCGCAAAAGGTACGGTGCAGCCTTGTTGGCAGGAATTTTTCTTCCGCGGCCATACGGTATGTAAGCGGTGACCTGAACAGCCATAACGCATTCGGGGCGGATGCGCAGATAAGCATCCAGACCATGCAGGAGATGCCTGTATCTGATGGCGAAATGATGCTTACAATGCCGGCCTTGTGTGTCATGGAGATCGTTTTGACATAACCCATACAAAAACAACTTTTACTTGGAAAATCAAAGCAGGATGTGTGATGCACAAATGAAAAGGAGGCCTGCCAAATGACTACCTTCACCCCTGACTTTACTTCCCTGCGGCAGTTTCAAACGCCCGACTGGTTCAGGGATGCGAAATTCGGCATCTGGAGCCATTGGGGTCCGCAAAGCGTGCCGATGTTTGGCGACTGGTACGCCCGCAACATGTACATTCAAGGCACACCGCAATACTTGTACCACGTTCGGCATTATGGCCATCCCTCGAAATTTGGGTACAAGGACCTGTGCGCACAATGGAAGGCCGAGCGTTTCGAGCCCGACCGGCTGATGGACCTGTTCGTGAAGGCTGGTGCGAAATACTTTGTGTCGCAGGCCATGCATCACGACCATTTTTTCAACTACCCTTCCGCCATCAACCGCATGAACAGCCAGGATGTTGGCCCCAACAAGGACATTGTTGGCTTGTGGAAGGCTGCGGCAGATAGGCATGGCCTGCCCTTTGGCGTTACGGAGCATCTGGGCGCTTCCTTCAGTTGGTGGCGCACGAACAAGGGCAGCGACAGCTACGGCCCGTACAAGGGTGTACCTTATGACGGAAACGAACCCGCGTACAAGGATTTTTACCACGACAATTTCGAGCATCCCGTCGGCGATCCGAACAATCTGAGCCCGTGGTATACGGCCAACAAAAACTTCCACGCCTATTGGATTGCCTGCATGAAGGAGCTCATTGACCGGTATACACCCGATTTGCTGTATACCGACGGTCCGTTTCCCTTCGGCCCCGACTGGACAACCACCGGCGAAAACCGCGGCCCGGAATTCTATGACCCGGGCCTTGACGTGGTGTCGTACCTGTATAATACCTCCATGAAAAAACATGGCCGGAACCGTGCCGTATATACCCAAAAGGACCGCAATCCGGACATTTACCGCGTCGGCGTTCTCGACATAGAAAAGAGCCAATTGGCCGGCATTGCAGAGGAACCGTGGCAGACGGACACCTGCATCGGCAACTGGTTCTATGACGTTCGCCAGGAATACAAGCATCCCGACCAGATCATTGAAATGCTGATCGATATCGCCTCCAAGAACGGCACAATGCTTCTGAATGTGCTCCAGCGTCCGGACGGCTCCATTGATGACGAAGCCGAGTATATCCTTCGCGAGCTGGCCGCATGGTTCCCTGTAGCTGAAGAAGGTTTGTACGGCACACGGCCCTGGAAAACCTTCGGCGAGGGCAATACACTGGTAGCCATTCAAGGCTTTACTGAAAACAAAACCGCATGGACGCCAGGGGATGTTCGCTTTACGCAAAAGGGCAATACGGTGTATGCCTTCCTGATGGGCGGCCCGCGCAACGGCGTTGCGGTACTGCGCAGCTTTGACGAGGGCGAGCGCATCGCAAATGTCCGCTTGCTGGGTGTGGGCAATGTACCCTTTGTCCACGAAATGGGCGTACTGAGCGTATCGCTGCCGGAGGGCAAGCCCACCGCCTATACAAATGTGCTGGCTGTAGAGCTTAAGCAGTAAAGGGAGGATATTATGAAAAAGCAGGCTTTCAATCCCTATCTACCTTCCTGGGAGTATATACCGGACGGTGAACCGTATGTTTTTGGCGACCGGGTTTATGTGTACGGCTCCCATGATTTTTTCAATGGCCATGTATTTTGCCTGGGTGATTACATGTGCTGGTCCGCACCGGTCGAAGACCTGTCCGACTGGCGATGTGAGGGTGTCATCTATCCCCGCAACGCGGATCCAGTCAACGCCCGGGGAAAGATGTGCCTGTACGCTCCGGACGTAACAGTGGGGCCGGATGGGCGCTACTATCTGTATTATGTGTTGGATAAGGTGGGCTTTGTGTCCGTAGCCGTGTGCGATTCCCCAGCCGGAAGGTTTCAGTTCCTGGGGTATGTCCGCTATAAGGACGGCACACGCCTGGGCGAACGAAAAGGGGATGAGCCCCAGTTCGATCCCGGCGTATTGACCGAGGGTGACCGCACGTATCTTTACACGGGCTTTTCGGGGCACGGCGACAAGAGCCGGCATGGGGCCATGGTTACGGTGCTTATGCCGGATATGCTGACCATTGCGGAAGAACCAAAATACGTGGTGCCCAGCGCCGAGTATGCTGGCGGTACGGATTTTGAGGGGCATGCCTTCTTTGAGGCATCCTCCATACGAAAGCGCGGCGACACCTATTACTTTGTATACTCCTCCACCGCCATGCACGAGCTTTGCTATGCTACAAGCAAAAGCCCCACCGGCGGATTTTGCTATGGCGGGGTGATTGTGAGCAACTGTGACCTGCATATTGACACCTACAAGCCGGCCGGCATGCCCGTGGCATATGGCGGCAACAACCATGGCAGTATCATCGAGATAGAAGACCAGTGGTACATTTTCTACCACCGGCAAACCAACGGCACGTGGTACAGCCGCCAGGGCTGTGCGGAGCCGATCATCTTCCTGCTGGATGGTGCCATCCCCCAGGCAGTGATCACCTCCTGCGGTTTAAACGGCGGGCCCCTTGAAGGACGCGGTGAATATCCGGCCTATATCGCCTGCCATCTGTTTACCAATGAGGAGCATATGATGTCCGGCACGCCTGGCATGCCCAGGGTCATGCAGGACGGCCGTGACGGCGACCCGGAAACGGGATACATCGGCGGGATCAAGGATTCCACCACCATCGGCTTCAAATACTTCGATTGCCGGGGCGTCCGGCGTATCGGCATCAAGACCCGCGGCTATGCCGGCGGGACATTCGACATCAAAACGGCGTGGGACGGACCTGCGCTGGCCTCCATAAAAGTAGGCTATACGAACGTTTGGGAGAAGTACGTAACAGACGTGGCCTTCCCGGACGGGAAGCAGGCATTGTACCTTACCTATCGCGGCGATGGCCAGGCGTCGCTCAAGTCTGTGTCGTTTGATGCCATGTAGCAGCTTCTGCAAATTGGAAACAGGAATGTCCCGGCCATACACAAAAAAGCGCAGCGCGGCAATGCCCCGCTGCGCTTTTTTGACCAGTAGCAATATCATAGCCATTGTTTGCTTTTCTGTTCTTCTTTGTTATCAAAGCTCCATCATTTGTGAGGGGCGAGCAGGTAAGCCTTCCCGCCCTGGGCATCAAACACGAATCCAATGGGCGTACCCTCAAGCGGGACCTGTTCATCGCCGCACAACACCTGAAGCATTTCGCCGACGACCTCAACGGGGCCGTCAAACCGCGGCCTGACAATGGCTTTTTGAAGCTTTCCATCTTTCCAGGATATGTCCACCTCATGGCCTCCCCGGGCGCAAAGCCCGGTCACTTGACCCTCCGTCCATGAAAGAGGCAGTGCAGGAAGAAGGTGCAGCGCGATGTGGCTTTGCAGCAAACATTCAGCGATACCCGCCGCCGCGCCGAAGTTGCCGTCGATTTGGAATACAAAGGTAGCGTTGAGCAAATTGCGTGTGGTGGAATGGGCGATCATCCTTTGAATCCCCTGATCCGTCTTTTCGCGGTCCTTAAGCCTCGCGTGCAGGTTGATATACCAGGCAAGCGGCCAATGCTGTCTGCCGGCCCCATGCTCCATGCGTATTTGAAGCGTCTTGGCCACAGCCTGCAAAAGCTCCGGCGTGTCGCGCCAGTTGATGAAGGTGCCGGGATGACATGCAAACAGGTGGGACACATGGCCCATGCCCGGTGTCAGTTCCGGATACTCCTTGTCCCATTCCAGAAGCTGTCCCTTTGATCCGATTTGGTCTTTTGGCAGCCGGTCGATGATATCCTGCCAGACGGCCGTAAGCTGTGGGTCCTTGTTAAGAAGCAGGCTGATTTGAATGCATGCGGTGAAGAATTCCCGCAGGATCTGGTTATCCATCGCTGGTGCAATGCAGATGGGCGTGTCATAGCCATCCGGCAGCAGATAGCGGTTTTCGGGCGAAATGGAGGGGCATGTCACAAGCTTTCCGTCCACTTCCATCAGGAAATCTTCATAAAAAAGCGCCATGTCCCGAAGGATGGGGTACATATCGCCAAGGAAGCCTGCATCCCTGGTATACAGGTAGTGCTCCCACACGTGCAAGCCCAGCCATGCGCTGCCCGTTACCCAGGGCATTGCGGCCATATACCAATCCTGCGGCGCGCAATCCCCGTAAAAATCAGTATTGTGATGGCAGACCATGCCGCGCATGCCGTACATGGTACGCGCCGTCTCAAGGCCCCGCGCGTGCACCTTTTTGATAAGGTCCATCAGCGGCATGTGCAGTTCCGACAGGTTGCACACCTCAGCCGGCCAATAGTTCATCTGCAGATTGATGTTGATGGTATACTTGCTATCCCACATGGGCATGAAATCGGCATTCCAGATGCCTTGCAGGTTTAGCGCTGCGCTGTCCTCACGCCCGCCTGAGACCATGAGGTAGCGGCCAAACTGAAAGTACAGCGCTGCCAGCGCGTGGTCACCTTCACCGGCTGCAGCCTTTGCAAGCCGTCTGTCTGTGCTTTCCTCCGGCGACGGGCCAAGATTCAGCACGCACCTTACCATTAGCGCCGAAAAATCGGCGATGTGAGCAGCCCGAAGGGCATTGAAACCTTCAGCTTGTGCCGCTTGTAGGAGCTCCATCGCATCCCCTACAGGATCATCTGAGCGGTTGGAGGTTGAGGATGCCAAATACAACACTACTTCGCTGCAATTGCGGGCCAACAATTGCGAGGCGGGATTGAGCAGATCCCCGTCGCATAAAACCCTGACCGCCGCCGCGAACTTAACTTCGGCATCGTGGCCTAGCATGAGGATCGTGTGCCCGTCCGTTACGCGTATGGAGTCGGCGTTGATCGCTCCCCAGCCTCCTCCATTCACCTTGCGGCCCGGCCTTCTGTCGTCCTGTGCAACAGCGTCGGATGTCGGGGTGCGGTTCATCATCACATCCAGATTGATGGCGCCGGGCACGGAGCTTGCAAGACGGATGCACATCACCTTGGCCGGATGGCTGATGAACATCTCCCGCTGATAGCGTACGCCGTCCTGTGTGTGATCGATCTTCAAAATACCCGTCATCAAATCCAGGTCGCTTGCGTACGCTTCCGCCTCACCGCTATCCGGCAGCCAGCCAAGCACAAAGGGAAGATGCCGGTTCTATGCCAGGTTAAGGGTGCCCAGCGGTGAATAGTGGCGCATGCAGCCGGGCGTCCCGGCCATATATTGCATAATCAGTTCCTCGGCATGGTACATGTCCCCCGAAAGCACAAGACGCCTGATTTCCGGAAGCTTATCTTTGAGCGAAGGGTTGTTGCGGTCCATGAACGTGCCGTACCACAGGGAGTCATCGTTCAGTTGGATGCGCTCCACGCCTGTATGGCCATAAACCATGGCACCCAGCCTGCCATTGCCAAGGGGCATGGCGTCATGCCATACATTGGCCGGGGTGTTGTAGCGAAGGTGAAATGGATGTTCCATGGGATTCACACTCCAGTTCGGTATGATGTATAAACCGGGCGAGGCTGCCGCAAGGCTGCCTCGCCCAATTGCGATTGATTTGAACAAATGGTTAATTTCCCTGCTTCTTCGCGACATCCTCCAGGTGCTTTTGGGTCATGAAGTCTTTGACCATTTCAAGGCCCGCTTCGCTGATTTCCTTCATGCCAGCAGCATAAGCGGCGTCGAACTCTGCATCATCCTTGGCGATGACCATCTGTGCCAGGTACTTGTTCCATATGTTCTTGATCTTGGCATAGGCCACGCCTTCGCTGCTGGTGGAATCCGGGTCCAGGCTGTCGAGCCCAAGGTTCCAGACATCAACGCCATATGCGCTGACGGATTTCTGATAGTCGGTATAGGCCTTGGGGGAAAGGGCGATCTTCTGCAGGCCGGCCCACTTGGAGCGCCACATGATAAGCCTTTGCTCAAAGCCATACTTGTCGGCGAAATTGGCGGCATCATTCGCCATTTCGTTAAGGATCTCCGGCTTGTACTGGGGCATGCCATCCACAAAGTCAAAGGTGATACCTTCACGGCCAAAGAGGTTGGTCAATTGGCCTTGATCACTCCAGCAATACTGCAGATAGCGGATAATGCGTTCCGGGTTCTCGGCGTTCTTCGTGACCATGGAGGCTACCCAGCCTGCGCCTCTGCCGCCCGCATACTGAGGTTGTTTGCCCTCGTACTTGAAATACTCCAAAGGCATATATGTCTTGGATTCATCGTTGGTCAGCGCCATCACCTTGGGGTTATGGCCTTTCCAGATATCAATGGGAAAGCTGCCCGTGACGGCGTATTGTGCGGCATCGGTCGTCTCGCCAAAGTTTTCATGCTTCATCATCAACGTATCTACGCTGATCAAGCCTTCCCGGTAGATCTGGTTCAACAGCCTGACGGCCTCAACGAAGTTGGGATTTTCGAAGATCATCTTGATCTTGTCGTTCTCCAAATACTGATCCCTGGCATAGGTTTCAGGCGCAAATATGCCGGCAAAATACTGTAGCGTATAGCTCCCTGCCAGCCCGAACTGGATCACATCTACCGGTGGCTCAATGGCAAAGGGCTTCACATCAGGATACTTTTCCTTGATATCCCGGAGCAGTTGCAGAAACTTTTCAGGTGTATCCACCACGGGGCTGCCAAGCCCTTCGTAGATGCCCTTTTGGATAAACAGAGGCCTGGCGTTGTGCCGTTCAATGGACTGTTCGAATTCTTCCACTGAAGTGAAGAAGGACGGCAGATAGTAGAGCTTCCCGTCCGCCTGCCTGTGGTAGGTTTTTACGTCCTCCGGAATCATGTCCATCAGGTCCGGCGAGTATTTTTCCGCCAGCTCGTCGATGGAATAGATCATGCCTGATTCGATCAGCTTTTTTGTCTCGGGTGCGTACCACTCCATCACCAGCGCATCCGGCAAATCGTTGGAGGCGATCATTACGTTCAAATACTCTTTTTCATTCCCGGTCGGAATGATAATATTGGGTTTCACACCGGTGTCCTCGGTGATGTACTGCTCCACCAGGCTGCCGCGCCAGGGATACCCAGTTCCCCATGAGGCATAGAAATACTGATCGAACTCAAACGGTGAGGTGTCCAGCTTCCAGGACGGCTTTGCCTCCTCCGCGATGGCACTAAAAACCGTCATGAGCATAGTGACCGTCAACAGCAACACCAATACCCTGGCAAACAATCCGGTACGAACATTCTTCTTTTTCATGATAATTTCCTTTCTTGTGTTGGATGCACCATCGATTTCCCGAGCTTTTTGAACCAATCCCGATTCAATAATACCGGAACGCATGCGCCATCTGCGTTGAAAACCAGTATGGCAGCACATACTCACCCTTTCAGCGATCCGATCATCACTCCCTTCACGAAATACTTTTGCAGGAACGGATACGCAATGACAATAGGAAACGCGGTAATGACCATGGTCGTCAGCCGTATGGATGTGGAACTGATTCGATACGTTAGTGCATAGCTTGCGGCTCGTGGATTCACGCTGGCCGATTGAATAGACTTGACCAGATACTGCTGCAGGGTTTGCAACCTCCTTCCGCCGTACAGCATCGCGTCAAACCATGAATTCCAATGGGCAACACCGTTAAACAATACAATCGTCGCCAGAATCGGCATGGAGACAGGCAGGATCAGCCGGAAGAAGATTTTGATGTCATTGGCACCGTCAATCTTGGCGGATTCCTCCATTTCTGCTGGGATGCCCCTGAAAAACGCCATCATGATGAATGCGTTGAATGCGTTGAAAAGATTTGGAATGATGAAAACAAGAAAACTCCCTTGCAGCTTTAGCCCATGTGCAATCAAAAGATAGCTGGGAATCAAGCCGCCGCTGAAGTACATTGTTACCAAAGCCATCCCGATAAAAAACCGACGCCCGAGCATCCACTTTTTTGAAATCCCATAGGCGAACGCGGCGGTAAACAGCACTGCACTCATACTGCCAATCAGCGTACGTGCCACGGTAATGAAGGCGGCGTTCAATATTTCCTTGTCCTTGAGCACATAAATATAATTGACGATGGAGAATTGCCTGGGCAACAGGTATACTGGCCCCTTCAGCAAATCAACCGGATCGTTGAGCGAGGAAATAATGACATAGTAAAACGGATATAGGGTGATCAGCATGATCACGCTCATGAAGAGCAAATTAAAAATATTGAAGACCCTGTCTCCATCCATATTACGGCGCTTGTGCATTACATACCCCCCTTTTAAAACAGGCTATCGCCAGTCAGCTTCTTTGATGTGAAGTTTGCACCGGATAAAAGGATTACTGCAGCAACCGACCGGAACAGGCCCACGGCTGTCGCATACGAGTACCGGGACTGTATGATGCCCATCTTGTACGTATAGGTATCCACGATCTCCGTAGCATCCTGTATGATGGAATTGGACAGCAGGTACAGCTGCTCAAACATGCCGAAGTTTGCGCTGATCAGGCCGCCGATGCTGAAAATTAGCATGATGACAATCGTGGGCTTGATGGACGGCAGCGTAATATATCGAATCTTTGCGTAACGCGACGCACCGTCCACCGTCGCCGCTTCATACATCCCTTGGTCGATGTTTGTAATCGCGGCAATGTATATGATGGCATTCCAGCCAAAGGATTTCCATAGCTGTGATAAAACAATCAGCGCCGGAACATACCTGGGTGTAGCCAGAAACGGCACAGGCTCCTTCACAATGCCCAGCGACAGCAACAGCCCGTTGATGGGGCCGTTGTCCACTGCAAGCAATAGATGAATGAAACCGATCACAAAAACCCACGAAATGAAGTGGGGCAGGTAGCTTACCGTCTGAACGAATTTCTTGAATTTTGTACGGTATATTTCATTGAGCAAAATTGCAAAAAGGATCGGAAAAGGAAAGCCAACCGCCAGGTTCAGCAGGCTGTAGAGGATTGTGTTCCAGAGCGACGCCAGAAAATATTTGTCTGAAAAAGCCTCAACAAAGTTGGCCATTCCCACCCACGGGCTTTTGACAAAAGCCTGCAGCGGACCCAAATACGGATTGTATTCCTGAAATGAGATGACCAGGCCAAGCATGGGAATATAATTGAAGATGATCATCCAGAGCACCACTGGCAGCACCAAGATCATCAGGTATCTCTGGCTCCAAAATAGAGACCAAAACGTTTTTTTGATTTTGCGGGAATGTATGCTGCTTACCGCAACGTTTCGCTGCATTCGTCCAGCACTCCTTTGCCAAAGACTGCGATCCTGTATGGAATTTCCTGCACATTCGAATGATTTCATTATATACGACCATTAGCAATGTGAGAATTCATTGTTTTTGCACAGCATTCACTATTTTCGCTTTTCTGAATGTCAATTGAGTACAGACGTAACGTATCATGTATTTTCATCAATTATGCTGCAAGCAAATCGAAGTATGCTATAATGGTCAAAGATGTTATTCGGAATGCCGTCCTGTTAGGCGGTATTGGCAGAAGTTCTGTTTGAATTAGTTGGATAAGGAGGCCATGAGTATATGGATGGCTCCGTGAGCTTCAGCATAGGCGATCTGCTCAGAATCCAGGAAATTGGTTTCCATACGGTTCATGCCCCTTACGCTCATCCTGACCGAAAGCTTGATTGGAATGTGTTTTTTTACGTTGTCAATGGAGAAATGCAGGTATGGGAAGAAGGAAAGGAATATGTAGTATCAGGCGGCCAGTTTCTTTTCCTAAAGAGCGGATTGCATCACTGGGGCGAACCTCATGCACCGGCAGGCACTAGCTGGTATTGGATTCATTTTTACAATACGCCTTTCCATTATCCGGAGTTTAAGCTGCTGTTAAGCTCATTCCAAATCATATCGTACGAAGACTACAACAAGTTCCTAAGGCTCCCGAAGCACGGCAGCATGCTCAAATCCCAGATCATTGAAAGCAAACTTGATTCCATGAATCGGCTGTTTAACTCAACCGATCCATTCCGGTCAATCCTGCTAAGCCTGCAGTGCATGGAACTTTTTCTGGATTTGTTCAAGGAATCCACTAGCAACGGACCGTTGTCCAAAGCCGACAGAACTGTCCAAAGAGTGATTGAATACATAGAACACAAGGAAACGCACAGCCTTAAATCAAAAGAGCTCCAGGATCACCTTCAAATGAACTATGCCTACCTGTGCAAAGCGTTTAAGGCAAAAACAGGCAGCACGATTCACGACTACAACACCCAGGTGTTCGTCAACAAAGCAATGAAAATGATGAGGGATACCAACAAAAACATTTCTGAAATCAGCGACCTGCTGGGATTCAGCAGTCCCTTTTATTTCAGCAGGGTTTTTAGGGAAATCGTTGGGTATTCGCCGTCTGATTATTATAGAAAATATACGATGATAGAAGTATAGATGTGAAAGTATCTTTCAGGGACTTGCATTGTATACTTTTTTCGGAAATGTCGAAAAATCTTTATATTATGGAATGCTTATAGAACAATGCGATGTAACAATTATCTTTGCAGACAAATCAGTCAGCCGCCTGTCAAGTTGGTTCATCATTTCAATATAAAAATCCAAAAGCTGCGCTGTTTATGTATACAAATAACCTACAATAATGTATACTAATACGCCTTTATGGATGCAATATTGTGCATTTTCTGGCATTCAGCCCTCACCAGTTGCCTTTCTTGAACCTTTCTTAACAAAAAATTTTTTGGTTGACAAAAAATTGCCACCCTTCTATAATCATACTGTATACTATATCATGACAAAATTGTATTCTATGCTGAGTTGGTGATGTTGATGGAATCTAAACCGGGACTCGTTCAAATTGCTTATGAAAGAATACTTCATGATATCCTGACTTTTAAGCTTAAGCCAGGTGATTCCGTATCCGATTATCAAATTTCCAAGGAATTGGGCATGAGCCGAACCCCTGTCAGGGAGGCTATCCGCAAGCTGATATACGGGTCCCTTGTTGTTCAGGGAGTCGGAAAGGCTGTTGTCGCGGATATTTCGGCTGAGGATATTATGGAAATCACGGAGTTGAGAAGCGCACTGGAGAAGCAGGCCGTTGAAATTATACTGACAAGAAAACCGCTGCCGCAGGATAAAATTGCACAGATGCGATTCTTGAACAATGAATTGCAAAATGCAGTTATGTATCGAGATTACAAGCAGAATTTCGAGATTGAAGACCAGTTTCATATGCTGATCGTGGAAGGTTCGCAGAACAAGCGCATCATAGAAACCTACAAGCAGCACCACCTGCTGATTGTGCGCGCCCGCTGGTTGTCATTGTTTTATCCTGTTTATGATCCAACCATCAAAGAGCATGAAGACATCATCAACGCTATTGAGCAAAGAGACAGGGAGGCTGCTTTTTCTGCATTGAGCAAGCATATGGAAAGCTCCTACCGGCATTTCAGCCGGGTGTTTACGGATCCGGAAATTAGGGAGGCTGCAAGATTTGTTGCTTCTCTGAAATAAACACTCTATGCGTATTAGGAAAGGGGGCCGGAAGTGCTGGCTAATCGCAAAGGCTGTAACAATAAGGCTCAGACAAATCAGTTGCTTGAAAGGAGCGTTCCCATGAAAAAGGCATTGGTATTTCTGGTTGTATTGTGCTTGCTTCTCACCGCGGCTTCTGCTATGGCTGAAGGGTACACTTTGAAAATCGGGCATGCACAGGCTGAAACCCATGTGCGTCATGTTTCCCTGCTTGCCTTTGAAAAGATGGTGGAGGAGAAAACCAATGGAGGGATCCAGGTTGAGCTTTTCGCCAATGGCCAGCTGGGTACGGAAAAAGAGATGCTTGAAAGCGTCAAGCTGGGTACGCTGGAAGGCATGCGCGGCGGACAGTTGGACTTCCTTCCGGAGCTCTACATCTTCACACTGCCCTTCCTGTGCGAGACATCTGAACAGGCGAGCGCTTTGCTCAGCAGTGACATCGCACTTTCAATCTGCGAAGGCTCTGCCAAGGACAACATGCTGATCCTGGGCCTGGGCAACGCCGGCGGCTTCCGCCACTTTTCCAACAACGTGCGGCCCATTCAAACACCTGCAGACATGGCAGGCTTGAAGATGCGCACACCTACCGGCTATGACACCATCGACCGTACTTTCAAAGCCTTAGGCGCATCAACAGTTGCGATTCCCTATGCCGAACTTTACATGTCCCTCAAGACGGGGGTAGTCGACGGCCAGGAGAATCCGGCTACCAATGTGGAAGGCATGAAGTTCTACGAGGTGCAGAAGTATTTCACCATGGTCGCCTACCAGTTCCATCCCGATCCGTTCTATGTGAACCTTGACTGGTTCAACAGTCTGCCTGAGGATTATCAACAGATTGTGAGGGAATGCGCCATCGAGATGATGAAGGTCAATGACGCGTCCATTGCACAAGCCGAAGCAAAGGCAATCGAAGTGATCAAAGCGAATGCCCAGGTCTATTATCCCACCCCCGAAGAGCTTCAGGCTTTCAAAGATGCGGTGCAAGGTATCTATACCGACTATGTGGCGGAAGGGAAAATCACACAGGAACAGCTTGATAAGATTCGTGAGATCATTGCAAACGCAGGGAAATAATGCATTCGCTCCCTGAACCGGGGAGAGGGCGTATCGCTCTCTCCCCTCAATTCTATAAGCAGTCATTTCAGCCTAGGAAATGGGGTGTCGGCATGGAAACATTCAGGAAGCTCAGCAGAGTATTATATCGGATATATGTGGGCATCGGCATAGCAGCCATGGGATTCATTGCCATCAGTATCATTTTCACTGTCATCGCACGGTATTTTTTCTCTCTGTCATGGAAGCAGCTGGATGAGTTTGTGACAACCTTGTTTGCGTTCACCACTTTCTGGGGAATGGGCATTGCCGTGTTGGAAGAAGAACATGTTGTTATTGATATCGTTTTTCGAACCCTTTCACCAAAAGCAAAGCGGCTTATGGGCATCGTCAATTTGATGATTGCGCTGGCTGTTGATGCAACGGTATGTGTATATAGTTTCAGATATGTAAGGTTGGTCGGCGATCACTTGTCTCCAGGAATGGAAATACCCATGAAGTTCATGTATGGTATCATGCCGTTATGTTTTATTCTCTGCGGCATTTGTATTGTGCTGAAGATGATCCGCCTGATGCCTGGCCTGCCCAGGAAATTCAATGCGCGGCCGGAGAGCGGAAATGAAAGTGTGAGATAGAAGGCATTGACAATTGTTTTAAAGGAGATGAAACAAGATATGGCCATGATTTACCTGCTGGCAGGGTTGATTGTGTTTGCTGTGATCGGGGTGCCGCTGGCGTTTTCCATCGGTGCATCTTGTATTGCCTACCTATCGGCCCAGGCACCATCCTTTCTGATGAACATGCCGCAAAAAATTTGGGGCGGCGCTTACAGCCAGCTCATGATAGCGATGCCTTTGTTTATGATCGCCGGCGAGCTGATGAACGCAGGCGGCATCACGAAACGGATCATTGACCTTTGCATGTATATCGTAAGGCCCATACGGGGAGGGCTTGGCGAAGTCAATGTGGTCGCCAGCATGATTTTCGGCGGTATCTCCGGTTCTTCCGTGGCGGATACATCCGCGCTGGGCTCCATCCTGATCCCGGCAATGGAAGAGAAAGGCTATCCGCCCAAGGTGGCGGCCGGCATTACTGTGGCATCATCCACCATGGGCATGATCATACCGCCCAGCATTCCAATGATCATTTATGCGATGGTCAGCGGCGCATCGGTAGGCGGATTGTTCATGGCAGGCGCAATACCCGGCATCTTGATCGGCCTTTCACAAGTGGTGATCGTGTTTCTGATCAGCCGCAGGAAAGGTTATCATCCGGCAAAGACGCCTTTTGTGTTCAGAAGCTTTTTACGAACACTGCTTATCGGGCTTCCTGCCATGCTGATGCCGTTGTTCATTATTTTTTCCGTCTCATTCGGTATCTGTACGGCCACAGAAAGCGCGGGCCTTGCTGTGTTTTATGCACTGATTGTCGGCATTTTTGTATATCGTGAGCTGAAGTGGCTCCATGTTGTCAAGGCATTGCGCAAGACATTGATTTCATCTGCTACCATCATGATCATCATTGGTTTTACCAATATTTTCACCTGGATCTTAACCATGCAGCAGGTACCGCTTCATGTGGCTGCCTTTTTCTCTACCCTTCAGATGCCGCCATGGATGATCTTGCTGTTGCTGGACCTGTTGATTCTTTTGATTGGCACGTTTATTGATGTGTCGCCGGCAATCTTGTTGCTTGCTCCCATTTTGTTGCCAGTGATGCAAAACCTTGGCGTGAGCAGTTTGCAGTTTGGCGCAATCCTGATCACGGGTATGGCCATCGGCCTGGTGACGCCACCGGTTGGCATGTGCCTGAACGCATGCACGAAAATCAACAAAATGCCTGTCATCGATATTTTCAAGGGTGCATTGCCCTATATCGTCTGCAACATCATGGTGCTCATCGCCGTTTCCCTCATTCCGGAGCTGACCACCTGGCTTCCCGGTGTCTTGGGTTACTAATGATAGGATCAAGCTTAGCAGCGCCCCTGTTCCATTTTGGACAGGGGTGTTTTATTAAGCAGCGTTTTGGATAACCCCGGATGATTTCACTTTTAGGTTTGCCCTCTTGTAGCCAATCCAATCCATAATACACTTGAGATCAATCTTGTTGTACCGTAGCCAGTACTTTCAGATAATCCTGGTAATTCTTTTTGAGAAGGGCAGGCGTGTCCAGGTTATAGGGGCACTTGGTGGAGCATTGTCCGCATTCTGTGCACTCCTCGACCTTTTTCATCATTTCCTTGCCATTGTCTGATATAATCTTTGTTAGGGGTGCGCGCTTTAGCAGCAAGGAAGCCCTTGCACACATGTTGATGACAATTCCTTGGGGGCAGGGCATGCAGTACCCGCAGCCGCGGCAGAAATCGCCCAGTAGCGCGTTGCGGTCCGCTTCAATGCTGGCTGTCATTTCATCAGTCAAAACCGGTGGAGTACGGATACAGGCAAGAAAATCATCCAATTCATTCTCACGCTGGATGCCCCAAATGGGAAGGACGTTGTCAAAGCGGGTAAGCCATGCGCAGGCTGTTGCAGCACTTGATATCAATCCCCCCGCAAGAGCCTTCATGGCGATAAATCCGACTTTTCTTTCCCCGCAAACCTTGACCAGTTCCAAATCTTTTTCTGAAGATAGATAGCTGAATGGAAACTGCAGCGTATCATACAGTCCCGATTCTATCGCATCCATTGCCGCATTCAGGCGATGATTCGAAATCCCTATAAAGCGGATCTTTCCTTGCCGCTGTGCCTTGAGGATTGCCTCATACAACCCGTTTTCTTCTCCTGGCTTAGGACAGAAGGAGGGATTATGAAACTGGTAAATGTCGATATGGTCCGTATTCAGGGTATGCAGGCTTGTTTCCAAATCACGCCAGAAGGAATCGGCATTTTTTGCGTGTGTCTTTGTGGCGATAATCACCTTATCCCACATGCCTGAAAAGGCTTCCCCCAGTTTTTCCTCGCTGTCAGTGTAGCTGCGGGAGGAATCGTAGAAACTCATGCCCCCGTCATACGCCTTGCGAAGCAGATAGACTGCCTCATTTTTGGATATCCTCTGGATAGGCAGCGCTCCGAATCCGTTCTGTTCTACTGTCAGACCGGTTTTCCCAATCGTTATTTGTGCCAAAATCATCTGTCCTTTCGAGAGTGCTCAGGCGTGGTATATTTTTATCCGACTTCATGGTGTATATAAAGCTTATACAGATTCCCAGTATACAATGTAGCGTTGTATCAGTCAATGAATGCAAACAGGTATGCGAAGCTTGTTTTGCTGTACGATATTCACTACTAACCATTTACACTTTATTTACTCATGCACCTTTATACTAAGTGAGGTTGGAAACCCAATCTGCCAGGAAAACGATAATTTCAAAAAGTACTTGCCAAACACATAGATGTCGTATATAATCTTGCATATGAAACGTAGGACGTTTGGGGATGGCAAACAGAATGAGCATTGCACTTGGGAATGAGTTAAAGATGGAGTCTCTTGACAACGGCACTGTGGTAGAGCGGGTGATACAGCAGATCACCAACATGGTATCAGCGGGCCGTTTTAAAATGGGAGGAAGGCTTCCCAGCGAGTTCGAACTGATGGAGGAGTTGTGCGTCAGCCGCAATTCTCTGCGGGAAGCGATGAAAATTCTCTCCGCCATGGGGGTCGTAGACATCAGGCGGGGGGACGGCACATACATTTGCCAGAAGGTGAAACCCAGCGTATTTGATTCCGTTATCTATTCCATGATCATGGAGTCCAGTTCCGAGGAAGAAATCATTGAACTTCGGCAAACGCTGGATGAAGACGTATTGTCCTTGGCGATACAAAAGTGCTCCCAAGAAGAAATTGACGAGCTGCAGGATATCATCTACCAGATGCGGCGCCATTTTGAGAACGGCGAACTGGGCAAGGCGGCCAAGCTGGATTACAGATTTCATATGTATTTGACACAATGCACCCGCAACAGCTTCCTGTCCCGGATCGTTACCGGCGTATACAAGCTGTTTGAAGGCTCCATAGAAAAGAATATTCGTACAGAAGAATTGTTTGCCAATGCGGACGAGCATCACCAGGAAATCGTTGACTGCCTGCGTACGAGGGACGAATCCAGGATCAAGCAGGTGGTAGGGAATAGCTTGTCCAGTTGGCGTCAAAATTTGCGGGAAAAAATCTAATGCATTTTTCCAAATGGTGGGATTAACAGGCGAGTCGTATTCCCAATACATAGGACATACTACGTATTACGTTTAAACATTCAGTCACTTATGTGACAGGTGTCACATGAAAATATCGAAGGAGGAATCCCAATGAAAAAGCGCTTGGCACTGGTACTCTCCCTGATCCTGGCTGTCACAATGGCGGGTAGCGCGCTGGCACTGGACTATCCGGTACGCCCCATCCAGAATGTAATCCCATTTGGTGCGGGCGGCGGAACCGATGTGTGGAATCGTGCACTCATGGATGCCATGGGCACGATCATGGGGCAAACCATCGTTTCTTCCAACATGACCGGCGGCAGCGCTGGTTCTATTGGCGTGAACTTTGCATGGAAATCGCTGCATGACGGTTACACACTGTGCGGCACATCCGAAACACCTCTTACGATCCCGGTCATGACGGGAATCGAGCAGACCAGCAAGGACTGGAGCTACTTCATTGCAGCCGGCTCCCCGGGCCTTCTGTGCGTGAACAAGAACGCCTCCGTCAAGACCATGGACGACGTACTGGCAGCCTTGACCGCCGCACCGGAGAGCGTTTCCATCGCCGGCACCACGGGCGGCCTTTGGTTCGCACTGGCCAAACTGTTTGGTTCTTATGGCAATGTGCCCTTCAAGTGGCTGCCCTATGATGGCAGCAGTACGGCCATCAAGGGTTGCGTGAGCGGCGAAGCTGATTGCGTTGTTGCTTCTGCCGGTGAAGTGAAGGATTTCGTTCGTTCCGGTGATTTGATCCCCCTGGCGGTCATGGCAACCGAAGGCTGGGAGTTCCCCGGACACGGCATGATTCAGGCCGTTACCGACAAGGTGCCCGAACTGGCCCAATACCTGCCCTTGAACCAGTTCCTCGGCTTCAAGGTGCCTGCCGACACGGACCCCGAAATCATCGCCTTCCTGCAGGACACCTTTAACAAGGCCATGGAATCAGAAAAGATTAAGACGTTTGCCGATGAGCAGCTGTGCGTATTGTATGCCCTGAGCGGCGAGGAAGCCCAGGCCATGGCCGGCGCAGTGGAAAGCAAATTGTGCTGGGTGCTGTACGAAATGGGTCAGACCAAGTTCAGCCCTGAGGAATTTGGTATCGTCAAGCCCTGATGCAAATAGGAACGGCCGCCGGGCGGAGCGGGACATCCCCCTCCGCCCACGCTTTTCAAGGAGGCGAGACTATTGAAAAAGGAAACGCTCAGGCGGGTTGACCTGGTGTTTTCCATTGTGCTGATGATCATTGCCGCTGGTGTGTTCATTCAATCCATTGGCTTGTTCTTCAATCCCTTCGGACGCGATTTTGCCAGGGTGCGCCCTGAAGACGTGAAGGAGTCCATTGTGTTGTGGTATCACTCCCCGGCACTGATGCCTCTTTTGCTGTCAGTGGTGCTGTTTATCTGCGCTGTTTATCTGAAGAAAAACGCGCAAAAGGAAGGGGCCAAGCTAGACTTTATCAAGTGGGAAAAGGTGAAGGCCCTTTTTAGTCAACGGGAAACCTGGGTGGTAATCATCGTATCGGCCATCCTTTGCCTGTACGTGTTCCTGCTGATTCCCGTATGCCGTACCCATCTGAATTTCTTTCCTAGGTTCCAGGGGTTTCCTTTCATGATTGCCACATTTCTGTTCCTTGCGCTGATGATGGTTGCCTTCAATGAAAAGAGCATCAAAAAGATACTTACCTCACTTGCAGTAGCTGCCGTCACCTCGGGCTTGATTGCTTACGGCTTCGGTGTGGCTGCCATGATACCGCTGCCTTGAGAAGGGAGAGAGAGCATGGATGGTATTTTCAGCCTGTTCAATGAGTTTGTAAAGCTCATGGAGCCGCAGGTTCTGGTGCTGCTGTTTGCGTCCACGGTGCTGGGCGTTATCATCGGCGCGCTGCCCGGCCTATCCGCCACCATGGGTATCGCACTTTTAACAGGGCTTACCTACAAATTTCCTGTGGCGTACACTTTTGCGATTTTGATGGGCGTATATGTAGGTGCCATATACGGCGGCAGCATCAGCGCCATTTTATTGAATATTCCCGGCACAGCCTCTGCCGCTGCAACGGCACTGGAGGGGTATCCTCTGGCGCTGCAAGGCAAGGCTGAAACAGCCATCAAAGTGACCAGGGCAGCGTCCATTCTGGGCACGTTTTTTGGAGTGCTGGCGCTTGCGCTGATCTCCCCGCCGTTAAGCCGTGTGGCACTTTTGTTCACTTCTCCCGAGTATGCCACGCTGGCGCTGTTTGGTGTGCTGATCTGCGGATCGGTGGTCTCCATGGACATCCCCATCAAGGGCTGGATCGGCGGCGTCATCGGCCTGATGATTGCCATGATCGGCATGGATAAGCTCATGGGTGCTTCCCGGTTTGACATGGGTGTGACGGAGTTGATGGGCGGCGTTTCCCTGGTCCCCGCAATGATCGGCTTTTACGCCGTACCTGAAGTCATCAAGGCCTTCTCCAATACGGACAAATTCAAAATTGGCAAGCTGGAAGATACGGTAAAGGAAAAGGTCTCCATTTTCAGATTGGTGAAAAAGAACGTGCGGCTCATCATCCAATCCTGCCTGATCGGTTTGGGCATCGGTGCGCTCCCCGGCGTAGGCGAGGATGTAGCGGCGTGGGTCAGCTATGATGTGGCGAAAAAGACAAGCAAGCACCCTGAGAAATTCGGCACAGGCTGCTATGAAGGAGCCATTGCCCCCGAGGTAGCCAACAACTCCGCCATCGGTGGCGCCATGATTCCCATGCTGACACTGGCCGTACCCGGTTCTCCCCCCGCAGCGGTGCTGCTTGGCGCGCTGATGATTCACAACATCCGGCCCGGCCCCATGATCATGCGGGACAATCCCACGTTCATCTACTACATCGCAGCGCTGCTGTTCCTGTCTGTGCTGGCATTGTGGCTGGCCGGGCTGCTTATGGCTAAGCCCATGACCAAGATCCTCAAGGTACCCAAGGTCTACCTTATGCCCATCGTTGCGGCATTGTCCATCATTGGGGCCTATGCCATCAACAACCGTGCCTTTGATATCGTCATCGCGCTGGTTTTCGGCATCCTGGGATATTTCCTGGACAAGATGAAGTACTCTCCTGCGCCCATTGTACTGGGCATCATTCTTGGAAACATGATTGACGAAAACTTCCGCAGGGCGCTGATGGTCAGCGGAGGAGATGCCTCCATTTTCGTGACCCGCCCTATCTCCGCTGTCTTCCTGGTGATTATCGTGTACACCATTGTCCGCCAAATCCTCAAAAACAAAAAAAGGAAAGCCGCCGGGGCTGCCGGTTCCACAGCGGCGCAGGGATGAACGTATGTCAAAAAAGCTTTATACCATCAATACCGTCAACAATTTTATGGATCTGATCTACAGACCCTTTGCTATGCCGTTTTCCCAAGCGAATCCTGATATTACTGTGTACAATATCATGGATGACAGCCTGCTGAAGGAAACACTGGCTGCAGGAAAAATGACCCATCCAATTGCTTCCCGCATGCTCGGCTATGCAAAGGCGGCGGAGGGCAGCGGTACGGACGGTATCCTGGTAACGTGTACGTCTGTGAATGAAGCGACCAAATACATAAGGCCCTTCCTGTCCATACCGATCCTGAACATTGAAGAGCCTGTGGCGCAGATGGCTGTGGATAACGGCAAAAAAATAGGCATTCTTGCGACACTTCCAACCAGTCCTGCTGCCATCGGCCGCGTGATTCGGGAAAAGGCATTGGAAGCCGGCAAGGATGTCGAGCTTGTCATCCGCGTGGCGGAAGGCGCCTTTGACGTGCTTTGTGCCGGGGACCGGCCCAAACATGACGAAATGGTATGCGAAGCCCTGTACAAGTTGGCCAAGGAAGTGGATGTCATCGCCTTTGCCCAAATTTCCATGAGCCTGCTCAACCATCATCCCGTGGATGTGCCCATTTATAAGATTGGTCATTCCGGCTTCGAAAAAATCAAAATGATGATGGAAACAAGGGGTTGATGCCATGGCAAATAATGCGCAGGTAGCCCGTCTAAAGGAGCAGGCGAAACAAGTCCGCAAAACGCTGCTGACCATGATCCATGCGGCACAATCAGGTCATCCGGGTGGCTCCCTGTCAGCAGCCGACATCATGACAGCCTTGTATTTTCACGAAATGAACCTTCGCCCCAAAGAGCCCAGGTGGGAGGACCGGGACCGTTTCGTACTTTCCAAGGGGCATGTCTGCCCCGTACTGTACACCTGCCTGGCGCTGCGTGGTTTCTTTGATGCATCGCACTTGTCAACGCTGCGCAAGGAGGGTTCCATACTGCAGGGACACCCCGACATGAAGGTCTGTCCAGGCATCGACATCTCCACAGGTTCCCTCGGACAAGGGCTCAGCGTAGCGGTTGGCATAGCGCTTTGCGCCAAGCGGGATGCAAAATCCTACCGTGTTTTTGCATTGGTAGGCGATGGCGAGGCCAATGAGGGGCAAATCTGGGAAGCGGTTCAAACTGCAGTAAAATACAAGCTGGATAACCTGGTGATCTTTGTGGACAACAACGGACTGCAAAACGACAACACATGCGATATCGTTATGCCCACGCTGGATCTTGCCCAAAAATTCAAAGCTTTTGGCTGCAATTGCCAAAGCATTGACGGCCATGATATGGCGGCTATTGTGGACGCTCTGGATACTGTCCGCGATGACAGAGGGGGCAAACCCCACTGTATCATTGCCAAGACCGTTAAGGGCAGAGGCGTATCCTTCATGGAAAATGTGGTGGCATGGCATGGTATGGCGCCCAATGACGAGCAGTTCGCGCATGCGATGCTCGATGTGGAGGAGGGACTTCATTGAGCGAAATAAAACGGCTGCCCACCCGCGATGCATATGGCGATGAAATCCTGGCACTGGGCAGGGAAAACCCGAACATATATGTTGTTGACTGTGATATTGGAAAATCTTGCAAAACGGTGGCCTTTTCCATGGAACTTCCCAACCAGCATGTGAATGTCGGCATCGCTGAGCAGAATGCTTGCGGTGTGGCGGCGGGCCTGGCCGCCTGCGGCAAAATACCTTTTGTTACGACGTACGCCGTCTTTGGCAGCATGCGCATGCTGGAGCAGATTCGCCAGGAGGTATGCTACCCCAAACTGAACGTCAAAATCGCCTGCTCCCACGGCGGGCTGACCCCCGCAAACGATGGTGCAAGCCATCAGGGCATTGAGGATATGGGCATCCTGCGCACCATCCCCAATATGACGGTGTTGATGGGCTGCGACTACCATGCCACCAGGAAGCTGGTCCGGGCGGCAGCCAGGCATGACGGGCCTGTGTACCTCCGCTTCACGCGGGATGCTGTCCCCTTTATCTATGGGGAGGACGAGGAGTTTGAGATAGGGAAGGCCAAGGTTCTGCGCGAAGGGGAGGATGTAACGATCATCGCCAACGGGGACATCATGAGCATCGCCCTTGATGCGGCGGATGAGCTGAGTCATAAGGGAATTCATGCCTCCGTATTGGATATGCATACGATCAAGCCCCTGGACACAGCGGCCGTCAGGGAGGCCATTGAAAAGACAGGCGCCATCGTCACCGTGGAGGACCACAATATACTCAACGGCCTTGGCAGCGCGGTATGTGAAGTGGTGGCGGAAATGGGCATGGGCAAGGTACACCGCATCGGTATTAGGGACAGGTTCGGCGAGTCAGCGCCGTATGAGCGGCTTTTGGCAAAGAATGGCATCACCATCGAAGCCATCGTGGCATCGTGTGAAAAACTGGCAGGTGAAAAAAGATGAAAATCATTGTATTGGACGGATATACGTTAAACCCCGGGGACATTGGCTGGGATGGTTTTCACAGGCTGGGCGATGTAACGGTGTATGACCGGACAGCAAAGGATGAGATTGCACAGCGCATTTCAGGCGCTGAGGTGGTTCTTACCAATAAAACACCTCTGACCCGGGAGACAATCTTTGGCTGTGATACGCTCCGTTATATTGGCGTGCTGGCCACGGGCTATAATGTTGTGGATGTTGCGGCGGCCAAGGAACGGAACATCCCCGTGTGCAATATCCCCACATACGGCACAGCGGCTGTGGCGCAGTTTACCATAGCCCTGCTGCTGGAGCTATGCCACCATATCGGCCACCACAGCGAGTCTGTACACCGTGGCAAATGGACGAACAATAAGGATTGGTGCTACTGGGATTATCCCCTGATCGAGCTGGCCGGGAAGACAATGGGCATCATCGGGTTTGGCCGCATCGGCCAGAGCGTGGCTGCCATTGCAAAAGCGCTGGGCATGAACGTGCTGGCTTACGACGCCTATCCAAACGATGCAGGCAGGGCGCTGGCGGAATATGTGACGCTGGAGGAATTGTATTCAAAATCAGATGTGATCTCCCTGCACTGCCCGCTGTTCCCCGAAACGGAAGGGATCATCAACCGTAAAAGCATTGCCAAAATGAGGGATGGGGTGATGATCCTCAACGCTTCCCGGGGCCCGCTGATCGTAGAAGCCGATCTTCGGGATGCCTTAAACAACGGCAAGGTAGCCGGCGCGGCTATGGATGTGGTTTCCGCGGAACCCATCGGTGAAGACAATCCCCTCCTGCAGGCGAAAAACTGTCTCATCACGCCCCATATCGCCTGGGCACCCAGGGAATCACGGCAGCGTTTGATGGACATCGCCGTCTCGAATCTTGCGAATTTCCTTGGGGGGAGTACGGTCAATAACGTTTGGAAGAAGTGAGCATCATGGTCAGGCATGTGGTGTTCTTCAAAATGAAGAAAAGTGCGATGGGCAAATCCGCCTCTGACAACGCAAAGGAATTGGCATCAAGATTTCAGGAAATCAGCGGCAGGATCGACGAGGTGATTGCATGCGAAACAGGCATGAACTACAATGGCGAAAAACAATTTTACGAGCTTTGCTTGAACCAGACCTTTGAAAGCCGCCAAGCGCTGGCGGATTACCTGGTCCATCCGCTGCATCTCGTTGTCCGGGAACACGTGCTTCAGGTCATCGATCATCGCATTGTCGTGGACTATGATCTGTAAAAAATGCTCAGGCGACCTGCCCTTAAAAATTGTTCATACCGAAAAGAAGGAATGTTGTCTCGGATGACTATCTGTTTGTAAATGTCGTAAAAATACTGCCATCCGGTTTGTTGGAAAACCGGATGGCAGTATTTTAAGTCATCTGGAAATTGCTCGGGCATGACAGTGTGCAGCTCACTTGCAACTGGAATATCCAGATCATGGAAGGGAACATTTAGATACTTTTCGCCAGGCGGTGGGGGTATCACTTCATAAAAAGGGCGGGTAGCATTGCTATGATAACAAGGGAAATGAATATGGCAGCCAAACTTGAACCAATGGCAAAACCCATTTGTCCGATATGGCAAGCATATCACGAACATCCTAAGGAAGAATCGAAATCTTTGTGCATCGAAAGCCCTGTACGCTTCTGAGCAAACTTGTTGCCAGTTCGTACGCCCATTCTCCGGAACAAAGGCACCGGGGGACACCAGCGATTTAGGGTATGATTGAGCAGGTACCCACCTGATGCATCTGAAGAAGAAGTCACTTTTTGCTGAAGAATAGTCCAAGCCCCGAACTGCCTATTACAATTACCGAGGCGCATGTCTCCAAAGCTCGCTCTAAGCCCCATTCTTCATGCAGCATGTGTAGCCTTTGGTCGATGATGCCCATATTGGCTAACCAATCCATTCATGCATATATATCTTCATCCGAAATATTGTACTTGGCGTGGGCATACTTAATCACCTGACGGAACATGAAATCCGCCAGTGCCTTTGGATATGCATCTTTTTGGGCATAGCATACCCCCCTGCTGGTTACATCGGCCAATGGATGCTTTACTGTTCATTTTTTCGATACAGCAACGGAGCGGTGCCCACCACGCGCTTGAAGCACATGGTAAAAGCACTGTTGCTCGTAAAACCGCATTGGATTGCGATGTCAAGAATAGACAGGTTGGTTAGCCTGAGCATACGCTTTGCCATGTTGATGCGCGAGGAGATGATATACTCATGCGGGGTGAAGCCAGTACTGCTCTTAAACATCCGGATAAAGTGATAGGGACTGAATGAGGCATATCTTGCAAGCGCTTCAACGGTGATGTCCTCAGTAATGTTTTCTTGAATATATGATAGAATCTTCTCCATATTGATTAGTTTGTCGTTATCCTTTTGCTTTTTGTTCTCGGGCACTGAGAGCATCAGCTCGGTGAGCGCGGAGTAGATGTACTTGGAAACCATTATTTCACCGATCGGCTCGGACTTGTGAAGCGCGTCAAAAATGCGTTCGACTGGGAATTTGGCGGCCAAAAAATCACGTGGCAGGATGACATCTCCAATATTGGCGGAAACTTCTTCAAAGATCCGCCTGGTTTGAGCACCGTCAAAGTGCATCCAAAGGATTTCCCAGCCGTCATTTGTGCCAAAGGTGTGCGGTTTGGTACAGTCGATCAAGGCGATTTCGCCCTCGTGCAGCACATACTGCTGATCACTCAATGTCAGGTATCCCTTGCCCTTGGTCACCATGATGCATAGAAAGCTGATGTAGGTACTGCGAGCAACCATATACCCAGGGCTGCAAAAATACTGTCCGATATGCAGTATGTAATATAGCGCTTCCTTTGCGAAGCGGCTGGCTGTATGGATGTAGACGTTGGACGCATCGCTTACGCCAAATTCAAGCGTTTTCACTTGCCGGCACCTCCTTGCTAAATCGCAATTTTCAATAAATATGGCGCAATATACCGGAAGTCTTGGCGATGAATATATGTTATAGTACTGTTAGATGAAAGTCAACGAGTGTTGTTGATATTGCCAGGAAATGTGAAATGCCTGACTTTTTATAGAAACACTGATTTCAGGCTCGCCCAAGGAACCTGCTTGAATTGACTGCGGAGGAGTGGTTTCTTTGCAAAAAAATCTTGGAAAACGAGTGTATGAACATAAATATTTTTATCTGATGCTGCTGCCCGGTGCTGTGAGTGTGCTGCTGTTTTCGTATGCGCCACTGTTGGGGCTTTATATGGCCTTTGTCAACTTTACACCTCGATTGGGTCAATTTTGGTCGGCGCTGTTTACTAGCGAGTTTGTTGGGTTTCAGTGGTTTGCTTATTTTTTCTCGGGAAATGATTTCTTGGTTGTTATGCGCAATACGTTGGTAACCAGCGTGTTGACGCTGTTGATGGGTTTTATCATGCCAGTATTGCTGGCGATTTTCCTCAATGAGTGCAAAAACCGCGTGGTGAAAAGCGTTGTGCAAACCACATCATACTTGCCGTATTTTGTTTCATGGGTCATTGCTTCCAACATCATCGTCACGATGCTTTCGGGTTCTGGTCTGATCAATCAGGGACTGTTGCGGCTGGGGCTTACCCAAAAAAGCATCCCGTTTTTGCAGGATGGAAAATATTTCTGGGCTATCGTTTCTCTTTCGAATACATGGAAGGATATGGGGTATAACTCCATCATGTACCTGGCAGCCATCGCGGCCATCGATACGGGGATATTCGAAGCTGCTCAGGTGGATGGCGCGGGACGCCTTCGCCAGATATGGCACATCTTGTTGCCCTCAATCCTTCCCACCGTGGTGGTGCTGCTCATTTTATCCATCGGCAAGCTGCTGAGTACCGGCTTTGACCAATTCTTTCTGCTGGGCAACAGCATGAACCGTGGGTACTCAGATGTCATTGATACCTACTCCTTTCGGTACGGCATACAGAATGGCATGTATTCCTATGCCACGGCGGTAGGCTTGTTTAAATCCGTTGTAGCGTTTTTCCTGGTGCTCATGTCCAACATGCTGGCGAAAAAGGCAGGCACAAGTCATCTGTTTTAATAAATCGGCGAAAGGGAGGTGTGCACATGAAGCGAAAAGACATTGCTTGGTATCTTGGCGAGTTTGTGATATATGCCTTTCTGTTGTCGATTTTTATCATTACATTTTTGCCCTTTTGGAATATCGCAGTACTTTCCTTTAACGAGGCAGGGGATACGCAGACCGGCGGATTTATCCTTTGGCCCCGCGCATTCACCGCCAGCAGCTACGCCGCCGTGTTTGCTGATGCTGAGATTTTTAATGCAGTAGGTGTGACGCTGCTTAGAACCTTGTTGGGGGTGCCGCTGACCGTGCTTGTGACCACGCTTTGTGCCTATGCGCTCAGCAAGCGGACCCTGCCGGGACGCCGGGGAATAGCATTGTTCTTTATCTTCACGATGTATTTCAGCGGTGGATTGATTCCCTCCTACATGATTGTGAAGGAACTTGGGTTGATTGACAGGTTCTGGGTATTTATTTTCCCGGGATTGATCAACGTGTTTTGGATGATATTGGTCAGAACCTATATGGAGGGGCTTCCTGCCGAAATGGAGGAGTCCGCGAAACTTGACGGGGCCAATGATTTTGTGATTCTTTACCGGGTCATCCTGCCGCTTTGCCTGCCAATCCTTGCAACGATTACGCTTTTTGCAACGATCAACCATTGGAACTCCTGGTATGATTCCTATATCTATACCTATAAGGCTTCCCTCAAAACATTGCAAGCAGTGCTGGTCAAAATCCTCAATCAATACCAGACGGGCGATATGTTGTCGGCCTCGCAGCAGATGGCCAACGAGGCTAAAAAACTGCCGGTCTCCAGCGAAACCATTCGCATGACGGTGACCATGGTGTCAACCATCCCCATCATCATGGTGTATCCCTTCCTTCAACGTTACTTTATCAAAGGCATCATGGTGGGGGCTGTCAAGAGCTAAGGCGTTGTTAAGCGTGACCCGGGTCACGCCGAACATAGAATAAAAGGAGGAATCCAAATGAGGAAAAGAAGTCTGGCTACGATCCTGGCGCTCATCATGACTCTGTTGATGATTGTACCCGCAATCGGCAGTGCCGAGACCATTACCCTGACCTTATTTGACAAGAACACCGGCGATGCGTTTACAAACCCGGTTGCCAAGGAAATCACCGCCCGCACGGGCATCGTGATTGAAGTGCAGCAGCCGACCGGCAACCCGGACGAGAAGCTCAATCTCATGCTTTCCAGCGGCGATTTACCGGACATCGTACTCATCGACCGCCGCGTCGCGACGCTCAATAAATACATTGAAGCCGGTGCGCTGGTACCGCTGAATGACCTGATTGCGGAGTATGCGCCTGAACTCTATGAGCGCTACGGGGATGTATTGGCCAAGAGCGTGTACAAGGATGGAAAGAACTACTATTTCAACAACTGGTATGGCGTAGATCCCGATCCGAACTGGGCGTTCAATATGCGCATGGATATCCTGGAGGAGTTTGGCTATGGGGACCGTGCAAAAGCCGGCGAACCTTTTACCCAGGAAGAGTATCTTGACCTGCTGCGCAAGTTCAAGGAAGCGTACCCAGGCGATGCGCTCAATCCCAGTATCCCGCTGACTGTAAATGCAGACTATCTGCCAGCCATTGTGGGTACCTTTAAAGCCATGTATGGCCTTAAGAACTATTATGAGAACGATGGCGTCATCGGATTCCTGCCCCGCGATCCCAGATACCTGGACATGATGAAGTTCATGAACACCCTGTATACGGAAGGGCTCTTGGACGCCGAGTGGGGCATCACCAATAACGCGCTCTACACCTCCAAGATCATGAGCGGCCGGGTATTCAGCGTGCCTGGCGGCAATGTGACGGATGCCAATGCCCATTTCCGCGAGGTAGAGGGCGAGGGCACGAACAAGCTGTTCTATATGTTCAAAGTCACCGCGCCTGGCATTGAGCCAAATGAGACCACCTATGGGCCGAGAAGCTCTCTGGGATGGGATGGTATTGGCATCACCGTCAAAAACAAGCATCCGGAAGAAACCATCAAGCTCTTGAGCTTTCTGGCCAGTGAAGAAGGGCAGTACCTGCTCATGTGGGGCTTGGAAGGGGTCAACTGGAACATGGTGGACGGTGTACACACGCCCACCCAAGAAACCTTGGACGCCATCCGCGCTGACTGGGCTGCCTTCTCCAAAGATAGCGGCGTACGCAAATGGACCTGGATGATCCGCAACGGCCTTGGCCAGGACGGCACGCCCTATGACCTTATGTTCCGTTATAATCGCGATGAGGTTAACCTTCATGGCCTGAAGAGCATGGCTGGCTCAAACTGGGATACCGCGCTGTATGACGACATCGGGCCCACAGCGGGCACGTTGGAAGCATTGGCCGAGCAGAAGATTCGCGACCTGATCGACAATAGCTTTGCAGCGATGGTCAATGCATCCTCCCATGAAGAAGTGGAACGTCTCTACAACGAAATGATTGCACAAATGGATGCCAACAATGCCGCTACGGTGGAAAAGATCTACACGGATAACTACTCTGCCCGCAAGCTGCTGTATGACCAGGCGGAAAGCAACCCCGCCAAGTAAA
>JAEZLW010000103.1 GCA_023415145.1 Bacillota bacterium
CTTCAATGCATCCCCGGAAGAATGTTAAATTCTATTAATAATGGGGGGTGGATCGAAAATGGGCCCGCCCTTGATAGGTTTCTCCAGACGCGACTCCACATAACAACGCAGGCTGTCAAAAGGAGCATCGTCACCGGGAAACTGCGCGGTGGATTCCGGTCCATTCTTGAATACGGTTTTGAGCCACACGGCCTGCCTTTGAGTCAAGGGCAGGCTGCCTGCTGTTTTAAGACATTTTTTGCACGCAAGGCCGCCCGCCTCGCAATCGAAAAACACAGATTCTCCCTCTGCAAGTTTTATCCCGCAGTGGACGCAATGGTAAAGGCGCGGCTTGTAGCCCAGCACCGAGGCGTAATGCAAAAGAAAGCCGCTGACGAGGCCGCGGCGGTCTTCGTTGCCATAGGCCAGCCGGTGAAGCGCTCTTAGCAGCAGCCAAAATAGCGGGCCGCATTCTTCGCCCGGCTGCGCTGCCGCTTCGCTAAGGCTCAAAAGGTACGCACTGCAGGCCAGCAGGCCATAGTCCAGCCGCAAGGGATAAAAGCTGTCGTGCAGCGTGCAGGAGGTCAGTATGTTTTTGTCATGCTGGGTAAGCAGCACATACTCTCCCGTACAAAACACCTCGCTGGCGCTCATGAATGGTGATTTGGGGCGCCGGCAGCCGCGGGACAAAACATCCATCCGGCCCAGGTTTGGCGTAAGCAGCGTAAGCATGCGGTCGTTGTCCCGGTAATTGACGCCGCGAAGCACGATGGCGGATACGGTAACGGCAGGCATAGGCCCTCCAGCGGTTTATATTATACAAAGCATATCACAGATTGGAGCATAAAGGAAATGCTTAAATTCATTCTATCTGCACGCCATAATTTGAGAGGATTCCCCGCCTGTGGGCGCGACCAGGGCTTTCCTTCCCATCTGGCTCAATCGTCGCATTGCTTCGCTGCCACTCGCAACACCGGCGGTCTCAAATGTCGCTCTGCTACGCTGCCGCTTGCATCGCTCTGTTTCGACCGCTTCCTCTGCACGGCTTATTACCTCCACTGGGGGCAACCGGGCTCTGGAGCCCGTTTCGCCAGCCTCCCCCAACCCTCCCATTTCCGTCGCAGGAGGGGTCGGGGTTCCAAAGCCCTGGACCTTCGGGAGTATACCTTTATCCTTTTAGCTTCCTGTAGACCTGTATTTGCGTACACCTATCCGCCATACCAGCAGCATGACCGCGAGCACAGCAAACCCTGCCAATGGAGATACAAACGCCATCCAGGGCAATTCTCGAAGCAATGGTTTTTCCAATAGATAGGCTACCGGCATATGGGTGGTCAATGCAAAAGGTGCCACGAACAGAAATAGAAAGCGCATGGGCCTTGGATAGATGTCAATGGGATACTGGCAGGCTGTGCGGCCGCCGTATGTGAGTATGTTTACCATTTCAATGCTCTTGACGGAGAAGAAACACAGCACGGCCTCAATGAGGAACAAACCAATAAATAGCGCGACGCTGCCCAACAGTGATAAAAGCAGGCATACGATCTTCTCCCATGTCCAGTGAAGATTCGTGACCCGCGAGCCCATGACGAAGGCAGACAGACCGATTAATACCGCACCAAACCGGCGTGGGTCCATTTGGCTGCACAGCACCTGAAGCAACGTGCCCCTGGGTCTAAGCAGCACCGTGTCAAATCCACCGGACTGCACCATGGGGCCAATCATGGTGATTCCACGGCCAAACAGCTCCACCAGCGAAAAGGCAAAGTGCATTATGCCAAAGAACAGCAAGATCTCCCCGCCGCTCCATTTTCCAAGGGCGGTAAAGCGGTTGAATAACAAAAGTACAGTACAAAGCTCGCCGCCTGTCATCACTGTCATAGCGATGGTTTGCCAGAAGAAGGAATCCGGGTATTGCAGGTGACTCTTTAAAAGCATCCGGGAAGCGTGAAGACAGTATTTTAGCGTGTCCAAACAATCACCCTCCCTGTATGGTAACGCGGTGCAGATTCCGTTTCCACAGCATCCGCCCCAAGGAGATCAGCAGGCACAGCCACAAAAGCTGCACGCAAAATGAGAGAAGAATTTCCGTCGGGGGATAACTGCCCATGTACAGGCGTATGGGCATATCCAGCGCCTGGGCAAAAGGCTGGTAGCGTACAATCTTTTGCCAGCTTTGGGGGAACAGTGTCAGAGGAAGAAGGTTTCCCGAAAGGAAAAAGAAGAGCATCTGGATGACATTGGATATACCTCTGTGATCCAGGGTGCGCATTGTAATAGCATTTTGTATGCTGGCGATGGCGCTGATGCACGCAAATCCCAGGACGAGGGAAAGAAAAAAGAGCAAAAGTGTGCATGGACTCTGCGGTGGGGCGATGGAAAGAGGCTCTGGGAGGAGCGAAGCAAACAGAAACATGGGTACGGCCCGCATGGTGCTGCCGACGGCTTTTTGTGCCAGATTGCGCAGATACCAGTAGAAGTACGTATCCACCGGGCGGCACAATTCGTAGGCGATGCTACCGGTCATGATAGCTTCGTTCAATGCGGCTTCACCGCCGAACAATGCTCTAAAGAACGCTTGCTGAAGCCAAACGTACGTGACCACCTGTGAAAAAGGAACCGAGGTGTCTCCGCCGGATAAGTACAGCGCGTTGTATAAATAGATCATCGCAAGGCCAAAGGCTATTTGGGTAACGATTCCCCCCAATGCCGCGCCCCGGTACTGGGTTTCCAGCATGGCACGGAGCCTGAATGCCGTGAAATAGGGTTTCAGCCATTCTCTCATAGCGCCATCTCCCGGTACATGGCTGCGATCAAATGGTCTAGCTGCTGCTCCAAAACGGTAAGCTCACTGAGTATGCCCTCTTTTTGCAAAAGTGACAGCATGATGTCGGTAGGCGTTTCCCGCTTGTCATACTGGATCAGATAGCTGCCACTTGACTCCCGATGGACGGCTGTTCCCTGGGGCAGGGGCGGCAAACTGCGTCCATCGGCATAGCAGGCACGGATGGCCCCCTGAGTGTCGTACTTTGCCAAAAGCGCGGAGAGAACGCCATCATAAAGCAGGCTGCCCCGGCCCAGTACCATCACCCGGCTGCAAAGCGCGGCAATATCCGACATGTCATGAGTCGTCAAGAGGATGGTGGTGCCATGGTCTTTGTTTTCCTTCTTGAGAAAAGAGCGGAGAGCCAGTTTACTCACTGCGTCCAGGCCAATGGTAGGTTCATCAAGAAACAGAAGCTTCGGGCTATGCAGAAGTGAACCGCACAGTTCCGCCCGCATCCTCTGCCCAAGGCTCAAAAGGCGGAGCGGAGTGTGAAGAAGGCTTTTCAGCTCCAGTGCTTCGCACAGTTCCTCAAGGCGTGCGTTATAATCCTTTTGAGAGATGCGGTAGATATCTTTGAGCAGGGAATAGGAATCCAGAACAGGTACATCCCACCAAAGCTGTGTGCGCTGGCCAAATACCACGCCGATATGCCTGACATGGTCCTTTCGCTCAAGCCAGGGAGTACGCTCGTCTATGGACACCTCTCCGCTGTCGGGTGTTAAAATTCCGCTTAAAATCTTGACTGTGGTGGATTTACCAGCGCCGTTGGGGCCGATATAGCCTACCAGTTCCCCTTGCTCTATGGAGAAGGAGACATCCGTCAGCGCCGGGACGGATGTCTTTTCACGGCGGAAAAGACGAAGCATTCCTTTTTCCATGCGGCGGCGCACAACAAAGGTTTTGTTTAAGTGGTTGACGGATATGTAGGACATTTGTACTCCCTTCGGTCCATAGAAACAACAGGGTTTTTTATTATAGAGGCAAAGGGAAGTTCTGTCAAATACTATTTCTTTTCTTCCAAAAGAACCTGTTGCGCCTGTTGCAGAGCGCCTTTTGTAAATGCTTGCCCGCCGTGCTCGCAAATGGTATAATCACGCAGGGTGATGGCAATGGAATCAAGACGGCTCAACAAATACATCTCGGACAGCGGCTATTGCTCGCGCCGCGAGGCGGATCGGCTGATTGAAGAGGGTAAGGTGACGGTCAACGGGCGTGTGGCGAAAATCGGGGAGAGGGTCGCCCCGGGCGCGCGCGTCGTTGTCGAAAAGCATCCCATAAGCGGAGCGGGCGACAAAGCGTATCTCGCGGTATACAAGCCTGTAGGCATCGTGTGCACCGCCGACCCTCGCGAGCCGTTGAACATTGTCGACTATATCCAATTCCCAGGACGTATCTATCCCATTGGCCGCCTAGACAAGGACAGCGAGGGGCTGATCCTGCTAACCAGCGACGGTGATATCGTAAACCGTATCCTGCGCGCCTCGGGAAGGCACGAGAAGGAATACGAGGTCGCGGTGGACAGGCCCGTTACGCCTGAATTTCTTGACCGGATGAGCAGAGGCGTTAAGGTCCTCGGGCAGGTCACACTTCCCTGCCGCGTGCGCAAAACCGGCCCCGGCACATTTCGCATCATCCTTGTGCAGGGGCTGAACCGCCAAATCCGCCGCATGTGCGAATTTTTGGGCTACAATGTCGTCCATCTGCGCCGCATCCGTATCATGAATATCACCCTTGGCAGCATGCGCCCTGGCAATTGGCGTATGCTCACGAATGCCGAACTGAACACCCTCATGAAAAGCCTCGACGCCGGGGGTAGCAGTGCGCCGGAGGAGGAAGAATAGCTTTTTTTGTACGGTTATGAAGAAGGCACTCGTTCAAGCACCGGAATGTCGAGGTCATATGGCTGGTGAACAGCCTAAACCTGACCATAAGATCATAGCGGATTTCATGAGGAAAAATATGTAAAATAGAGGAAGTCCTGGAGTAATTTTACAGAAAGCAATATCAATTTCATACATTTTGTCATAAAAAGTTTTGCTTTTTTGCCGATATATAGATTTGGAGAAGATTTTGTCTCATACACATTCCTGACACATAGCGCAAGTAAGTTTGACAATTGTGTCAGAACAAAAATGGCGGGGAAAATCGGTGTCTTGTGATCGTATGAAGCAAATGAACACATATGCGGTACTGGGAGGCGCAGTTCCATGGATGTAGGCGTCATCCTGATCCGGCTCTTTGTCAATATTGTTCCGGTTCTGGCAGTGTTGTACACCTGGGTGGGGATCCGGTTCTGGCGTCAAGGGGTTAAAAGCGGGAATCCCTGGTATTCCCTGCTGCTTTTTTGTTGCGCTGTATTTGCTCTTGAGTATTACATGGAGATGCAGATTGAGAATGTGGCTGTGGATATGGCCTTGCGGTACATATCCTTTTTGGCATTGGCGCTTCTGCCCTCCCTTGGCATACTTTTCATTCGCCGCATGACATACGAAAAGGCTACGCCTAAACGGCTTGCAGTGGTGCTCTTCTCCCTGACGCTCATTCATTGGCTTTTATTTGTTGTGAACCCTCTTCATGGATTGTACCATGGAGAGCCTATATACCGTTCCATCGGCGGATACAGCTCGCTGTACTATGTGAAAGGGCCGCTGTTTTTTGCTCTGTACGCATATTTCGCGGCATTTCTATTCTATGCTGCATGGAGGGTCGGCGGTGCCTTGCGCTTGGCAAGGCAAAGATCGGACAGGCAGCGCTTTATTGTCCTCTTTGTATTTTTCGCATCGCTTTTGCCTGGTGTTTTCTGGCTTTTGCTGGGATTGGACAAGATTTTGGACCCAACACCTGTCTTTTTGATGCTTCTGGGGTCTGTTTCCCTTTGGGGGGCAGGCAAAAGCGACCTGATGCAGACGCAGCTTGCCCGCTGGGAAGAAATGTTTGGAGACTGCGCTGAACCGGCATTTTTGTTTATAGAAAGCGACGAACTGCGGATGGCCAACCGGGAAGCCGCTAAGCTTCCAGGTTTTGCGGATATGGAACCGCAAGCGCTGAACGGTCTTTTGGAACGTGCAATCGCATGCTGCGCGCCGGTTGGTTTTCCTGCCGGTAATCCTGTCAGATGGCTGGATGTTCGCAAAAGTGTTTTTGATGCACATCGGGGGCTGAACCATTATCAATTGACCGATGTAACGGATAAACGGTCACAGCACCAGCTTCTTCGGGCCAGTGAGGAGCAGTATAGGCTTCTTATTACCCAAATGCAGCAAGGACTTGCGGTTTTTGATGCATTGGAAGGCAGAAGGCCGGAGGAGTACATTTGTCTTCACGGAAACGAAGCATTTGCAAAGTCGGTGGGCTTGGAAGCCGCCTCGCTGCTGCCGGGCAGAATGATGGGAGAGGTTTTCCCCATATTGGATGAAGGCTGGAAGGTTGCACTTTTGCGTGTGGCCAGGGGCGAGGATGTGCCCCGCTTCGAAAGGTACTGGGATGAGAAGAAAAGATATTTCGGTATCCGGGTCTATGCACCATTGCCGGGCCAGGTGGCAGTGATCCTTTCAGATATTACTGCCCGAAAAGCCATTGAACAGGAATTGCGCACCAAAGACAAGCTGCTGATGACCATCATCGGCTTGACGCAGGATCTTTTAGGCGTTCGTGAGTACAGGCAGATCATACCAAAGGCATTGAGCCTGGTAGGCGAGGCGTTGGATGTTTGCCGCGGATATTTGTTTGAAAGCAATCATGCCGATGGAAAGATACAAACGCTCACCCAGCGGGCGGAGTGGTGTGCAGAGGGGATACTGCCGCAAATCGACAACACAATGCTTCAGAATCTCAGGGTGGGAGATATCCATGAACTCATGACGTATCTGCATGAGGATAAGGCTTTTTCCGCCCACGTTGCGGATTTGCCGCCTGGAAAAGGCCGTAAGCTTCTTGAAGAGCAGGATGTACAATCCTTGCTGGTTCTGCCGGTATTCGTCGGGGAACAGCTCTGGGGCTTTGTGGGCTTTGATGAATGCCGCCATAGGCGGGAATGGACGGTCATGGAGCAGAGTGTACTTCGGTTGTTTGCCGATTCTCTTGGCCGGGCTGTGGAACGCTATGATAACGAGCAAAAACTGAGAATCGTTCAGGAGCGTAACACAGCCATGCTCCACGCCATCCCTGACCTGTTCTTCATCATCACCCCGGAGGGCAGAATTACCCACTATCACGCGTCATTAAAGCCTGATGAGTTGTATGCAACGCAGGAGCGCTTCTTGAACAAACTGGTGACTGATGTACTGCCCCCGGAAACGGCTGAGCCCATGCTGAGCCGTGTCAGGGAAGCGCTTGACCGGAACACCATGCAGGTTTTTGAGTACTCTCTGGACTATCCCGGCCAGACAAAACACTTTGAAGGGCGCTTGCTGCCCATCAACCGTGATTCCGTGCTTCTTTTGGCCAGGGATATTACCGAACGCAAGCTGCGGCTGGAAAAAATCGAGTACCTAAGCTATCATGACCAATTAACAGGGCTGTACAACCGCCGCCGGTACATGCAGCAGATCACAAGTATGGACAGGCCTGAAAAGCTGCCCCTGGCTATCGTTATGGCGGATTTGAACGGCTTGAAGCTGACCAACGATGCCTTTGGCCATCAAATGGGCGATATGCTGCTTACAAGGACAGCCGATGTACTGCGGCGCATCAGCAATGAGGAAAACATTTTCCATATGGGCGGAGACGAGTTTGTACTGTTATTGCCCAATACGGATGCCAAGGAGGCTGAAGCTTTATGCCGGCGTATCCAGCGGGAGATTTCCGGTGAGTCCACAGGGATGCTGGTATTTTCCGCATCCATCGGGTTTGCGGTGAAGCATTCGCCACAGGAATCCTATAGCGAGTTGTTCCGCCAGGCGGAGGACGATATGTACCGCCACAAGCTGACCGAAGGGGTAGAGATGCGCCGCCGAGCCGTGAACCAGATATTGCAGACGCTGTATCAAAGAAGCCCCCTGGAGATGCAGCATTCCCAAACGGTGGGGGAACTGTGCCGGAAAATAGCCAGAGTGATGGGCCTTAATCCGGAAGCGGTGGAACAAGCGTACCAGGCAGGCGTGATGCACGACATCGGCAAGATAGGCATCGAACAGGAGATCCTGGAGAAGACAAAGCGGCTGGATAGCGGCGAATTGCGGGAGATGCGCAGGCATAGCGAGGTGGGCTACCGTCTGCTCAATTCCGTGCACGGGCTTGCCCATATCGCTCCTTTTGTGTTGGAGCATCATGAGCGCTGGGACGGTTTGGGATACCCCAAGGGCATCGCCGGAGAAAAGGCTGCACTTATTGCCAGGATCATTGCCGTAGCCGATGGATACGATGCCATGGTCTCCCCACGCACCTACAAGCAGCCTATGGCGGTGAAGGAAGCGCTGGCGGAGGTATGCCGCTGTGCCGGAAGCCAGTATGATCCCCGGGTGGTAAAGGCGTTTGTGGAGGGTGTAATGGGAGAAGCTTGTTGACAATGCGCCTTTTGTTTGGTATCCTGCCATCATCAAATAGAAGGAGCGAACTCATGACCGCGTCCCTGTTCCTGTAGGATGTGCCAAGGTTTACCGCTGCAGCCGCAGCGGTTTTTGGTATACCCCAAAGGCTTTGGCCTTATGAAAAGGAACCGGAGGCGCTTTTTTGATGCAAAAAAAACAATGGAAGAAGCATTTTTATACTCTTTGGGCTGGGCAGACGGTATCGCTGCTTACCAGCTCGGTGGTTCAGTATGCCCTGTTGTGGCACCTTACGCAAAGAACGGGTTCTGCTGCTGTGCTTTCCATGGCAGCGCTGATAGGCTTTTTGCCTATGGCGGTCTTTGGTCCCTTTACCGGCAGCCTGGCCGACAGGTGGGACAGGCGGCGGATCATGATCGCCGCGGATATGGCGATCGCAGGTGCGGCATTGATCCTTGTTCTGTTCGGCGCAGCCGGCAAGCTTCCCATACCACTCATTTTTGGAGCGCTGTTTTTACGGGCAATGGGTACGGCCTTCCATCAGCCATGCCTGAACGCGGTTACGCCGCTGATGGTACCGGCGGAGGAGCTGGACCGCTGCGCCGGGCGAACCCAGGCGTTTCAATCCGTATCCACTCTTGTAAGCCCTGCACTGGCTGCACTCTTGTATGCTGTGATGCCTTTGCATCTTTTGATTGGCCTGGATGTGCTTGGTGCTGCTGCAGGTGTGATAGCGGTGGTCTTTGCCCGTATTCCTAAAACACCCAGGGTTGAATCATCGGTTAAGGCCCATGTATTCCTGGATACCCTTAATGGGCTGAAGTATCTTTTCAGGCAAAAGGGATTGTTTTCCCTCACCATGGTGACCACACTTTTGTCGTTTGCATATATTCCAGCCGCCAGCCTGTATCCCATGATGGTGCTTCATCGCTTTGGCGGCACTACCACCCATGCCGGAATCATCGAAACGGGCTTTTCCATAGAGATGCTGCTGGGTGGCGTCATTCTGTCCGCCTTGCGGGGCCCCAAACGAAGGATATTCCTGATGGCTGCATCTTTGTTGATGATTGGGCTGACTGTAACCTGTATGGGGCTTTTGCCTCCGGAAGGATTGATGGCCTTTGGGGTGCTCACCTTACTTTCTGGTTTGGCCGCTCCTTTTTTTCAAGGGTTGTTCATGGCACTTTTGCAGCGAAAAGTGCGTCCGGATTATCTGGGCCGGGTCATGGGTGTATCCGGATCCCTGATGTCCCTTGCCTGTCCCCTGGGGCTGGCGGCTGCCGGAGCCATGGCGGAAGCTTGGGGTGCGCCTGTATGGTTTATCACAGGCGGGCTTTTGTGCGTTTTGTGCGCCGGGCTGTGTTTATTGATTCCTGCGGTGCGGCGGATGAATGAGGACTGAACATAAAACACAAAAAATACTTGCCCCTTAAAAGCGCATTGGCTATACTGCTTGCATGCGGCCCGCCGGGGCTTTATGTGGAGGTTTGTATGAAGTGGAAGGATAGCTTTCATCCCTATGCCTTGACTACGATATTGTTCTGGTCGCTGGCGTTTCCCATCACGCACCTGGCCATGAAGCATTTTTCCGCTTACGGCCTGGGGCTTTGGCGGTATGCGGCGGCCAGCGCCGCACTGTTGCCCGTGGTGCTGATCAAGAAGCTGCGGCTGCCACGTCTAAAGGATTTGGGATGGTTTCTTCTCTCCGGCGCGCTGGGTTTCACCGTGTACATGATAGTGTTCAATATCGGCAATAACCAGGTGACATCGGCCACCGCCAGTGTGATGCTTGCCGTGACACCGGTGCTCACCGCTTTGCTGGCCCGTATCTTTTATAGCGAAAGGCTGAAAGTGCGCCAATGGACAGCTGTAGCCGTGGAGTTTTCGGGCATTCTGATCCTGGCTTTGATGAGAAACTTTATAGAAAAGAAAGATGCCCTTACTATCAATGAAGGCGTGCTGTGGCTGATGGCTGCGGTGATCTGCATCAGCCTGTATAACATCATCCAGCGAAAAATGACCAAAACCTATTCCTCTTTGCAATCAGCCGTGTACAGCATTTTTTGCGGAACGCTGCTTCTGTGCATGTTCTTGCCCCAGGGACTTGCGGAGGCGAAGACCGCCGTTCCTTCGCACTGGCTGTATGTGGCGCTGCTGGGCGTATTCCCAAGCGCTGTGGCCTATATCACCTGGTCCGCTGCATTTCAAAGAGCGCCAAGAACCAGCGATGTGAGCAATTATATGTTCATCACGCCCTTCTTAAGCGGCTTGGCAGGCTTTCTGATCAACGGGGAAGCCCCTGACATCTCCACCCTTCTGGGCGGTGCGGTTATCCTCTGCGGTGTGGCACTATTCAATTATCGCCCCAGGGGCAACGCCCCTGGGAATTCCACCAAAGGGTTGTCATCCCAATAGAATCCCCATATGGGGTTGGTAAAGGCTATAAGGCGGTATCCTCCCCTGAGGGTGACCGCCTTTCTTGTATGATTGTTCTTTCATAAAAACCATCTGCATAATCCCTTTCATGTGGATGCTCAAGGGATTATATCCCTTGAGCAGGGGTGCAGGGGACAGTGTCTACTGCCCTGTGCTACTCCGTCATCACGGCATCAAGCCAAGCCTCGGCCATAAGGGCGGAGCCGGCGGGAGTGGGGTGTACGCCGTCGGCGGCCCAAAAGGCAAGCTCCTGGCGGGTGCTGGCCTGGGCGAATATGCCGTCGAAGGGGACATAGAGCGCACCGTATTCTCTGGCCAGTGAGCGGACGATATGGATCTTGGGATCCAGGTCTTCCCGCCAGGCGGCACGGTCCTCCGGTATGGGAAGGAGGAAAGGCTCGCATAAAATCAGGTTGGCATTGGTGCGGATGCGCACATCCTCCAGCATGGCCCGGTAGTGCTCGGAAAACTCTGCAGCGGTAGTGCGCATGCTGGAGTCAAAAAACCGCCATGTATCATTGATGCCAATGAGAATGGAGACCCAGTCCGGTTGGAGGGCTACGCAATCCTCCTGCCACCGAAGGCGCATGTCGCAGGCCCGGTCACCGCTGACGCCGCGGTTCAAAAAGGTGATGCCCAGTTCCGGATATCGGGCGGAAAAGAGACTGGCGGCGATATAGGCGTAGCCGTAACCCAGGTTGCCTGGCTCCAGGCGGTTGCGCCCGCAGTCGGTAATGGAGTCGCCCTGAAAGAGAACCAGATCGCCCTGCTGGAAGATGGGACGCATAGGGAGCACTCCTTTTCTGGTGTGGTAGAGGAGGAAAGCAAAGTCTTTGCTTGCAGGATACACAACGTGGGGGATTTTGTCAAATGATTTTGGGAAATAGCAGAAGCAGATTGAATCGATGATACCATTATAAATCAGCAAGATGGCTATGAAAAGCCTGTGTTACCGTGTCAAACGCAAAAAATAAAACACAAAATGCAAACCCCATATTTAGGGCAAAGCCACCGATGACTCTACCCTAAAT
>JAEZLW010000186.1 GCA_023415145.1 Bacillota bacterium
TTTTATGCTTGATGTTGGCCCACTTGGAATGCCCGGACATAATACCCCTCCCAAGGTGCATGAATTCCATGAAACGTAATATTTTAGCATGGATAGCGCTTGCCCGTCAACTGCTACACAAAGCGAACCATGAGGGCTTGGTAGATTCTACATTGGGACAAACCTTGCACGCGGGGGCCAAATGTTGTAAAATAGGAATCTATAAAGGAGGTGCGGTCATGAAACGTATAACCCGTGGCATGATGATTCTGCTGGCTGTACTGCTGGCTTTTCATGTGCAGGCGCTGGCCGGGCCGGACGCTCTTTCAGATGCGCGTGTGACGCCTATGGCGGCGCAAAACGATTATGGCAGCGTAACATATCCTTATCTGGAAGGTCTTCCCGATGCCACCGTACAGGATACCGTAAACAAGGCCATCTATGATGCCGCACAGATCGGAAACCGCTTAAGCACATTAAATAGCCTTTCGAAAGACGGCTGGGGCCTTACGGTCACGTACAAAGATTCGCTGGTGAACGGCATATTGTCGGTAGCCGTTTCGGCATACGGAGAAATGGCAAACGGCCGTATGGGGCAAAACTACACCACCGTAAACTACAACCTTACAACCGGCCAGCCAATCACAGCAGCCGACCTGTTCTCCGATTTGGAGGGCGCATTTTCGCTCATGGAGCAAAAGCTGGAGGACGAGGTGCGGCCTCAATTGTCCGGCTATCTGGAGAACGATACGCTGACGCCCATTCCAAGGGACAACTTCTTCCTGACACCCGATTCCATCACCTTCTACTATCCCCAGGATCAGTTCTCCATGCTATCGGGCTACAGCGGCGCATGCAGCTTTGCCTTTTATGAGTTGAAGGATTACCTGAAAGTCTCGGATGGCAGCGTGCTTTTAACCCTTGGCACAGACGAATTTCTTCAGATCACCGCTGATACCGCCGCCCGTGTAGGGGAAACGGTGACCGCGGGGAAACTGCCGGGCATCGGGGCGCAAATTGGCGACAGCCTGATAGAGCGCTTGGATGAATACCGCCTGCTGGTGGACCCGGATTATTATCCCGGCGGCCGGTTCTTTGAAACGGAAGCGCCGGAGCTTCGCTTGGTGTGGCTATTGACCGACGCTTTGACCGAAGATTACGATCACAGCCAGGTGCTTGGCCTCCGGGCCGACAGGATCAACCTGTACGGCATCCAAACGGGGATCACCACCATCGACCAGTGGCGCGCTGCCCTGGGCCAGCCGCAAAGCAGCGCCGCGGTTGATGAAGCCACGGCCGGGGATTACCGCCTGTCTTCCGGCACCAGCGACTATTATACCTATGGTGAAAACAAGCTGCGTTTGCACGCCAACGATGAGGGCGTTTTGGAAAGCGTACAGTTGCTGAGATAACAAACTGAAAACACCCCCGGAGGGATATATGCAAAAGCAAAAGGGAACTGCACCCAAAAAGAAGGCTCAGGTCTATTCGCCGGAGGCCTTGCTTTTGCGTACCATTATTGGCATTGTGCTGCTTTCAGTGGGCGCTTTGGCCTTTGTATCCCTGATTACAGAAATAGAGGGCGAAGTCTTTAGGCTGGTCCGCCCGGTGGTACAGGGACTGGCGGGGGGATTATGCCTGCTGCTGCCTCTGTTTGTGGCCTGGGCCGGGGTGCTGGTGGCCTTTTCCGCAAGAAAAAAAATGAAGTCGCGGGCCATATTGCTTTCCTTTACGGTTTATTTGTGCCTGCTTGCGCTGATCGTGCTGGTATCCCACCATCCGGATACCAGGGGGCCGTACATCGACATGACGCTGATGGATTACATCAGGATTGTCAACCAGGGAAACATGGCCGTCAACCCTGACAATTATCCTGATTATTTGAAGCAGGCGTATTTGCTTTGCAGCCCAAGGGGCGAAAGCGGCGGGCTGTTGGGCATGCTCCTGGCCTGGCCGCTGTACATGGGCCTTGGCATCGCGGGCGGCGTGGCGGTGCTGGGCCTTTCCATCCTGGGTCTGTTGATCCTCCTGTCCAGGCTGGATGTGAGGACCATCGCCTACAACCTTAAGGAACGCTCATCGCAGCGCCGGGAGGTAAGGGAGCAGGAGGCCATGCGACGCCAGGCGGAGGATGAAGCCTGGCGTCTTCAGGAAGCCCAGCGGCAGGCGGCGGCGCGTGTTCAAAACCCGCCCATGCCCGCCTATCAGCGGCGGCAGCGGGATATGCAGCCTGCCCCCGCTCCCGGGTTTCATTGGCGCGGCCCGGATTTGTACGATGAAGCCATTGCGCCGGAGGGCGGCAGCGCGCCCATGGACGTGGCCGGAGCCATGAAAAAAGCCAAGGGCCGCAAAGCGATGGAACAATCGCCTTACGCACCGCCGCCCAACAGGGAGGATGATCTGCCCTGGGAGGAGGACCCGGATACCGCCCAGCAGTTGGACAGCCGCCGCAGCATTTTAAAACCCATTCGCTTCCCCACGCAAAAAACGGCCCCTGCCGCGCAGCCCGATTTTCCGACAGTAACCACGCCCAAAGTGCCTCAAGAGCCGCGCATGAGCGGGCAGCGCATGGACGAGCCTGACTTGAAGTTGCCGCCCCCAAAGGCGAAAAAAACACAGCAGCTTCAAATGCAGCTTCCGCCGCCCTACGCCTATCCCACGCTGGACATGCTGAAAATGCCCAGGCGCTCGCAGATAGATACGCGCCAGGAGGACGAGCAGCGCGCCGCCATTTTGGAAGAAACGCTGCAAAGCTTTGGCATCAGCGCGCAAGTCAAGCAGGTCACCCACGGCCCGACAGTCACCAGGTTCGAGCTGGAGCTGGCCTCCGGTATCAACGTCAAGCGCATCACCGGCCTCACCGATACCATCGCCATGAACCTGGCGGCCGGCGGCGTGCGCATTGAGGCCCCCATCCCCAACAAGGCACTGGTGGGGGTGGAAGTGCCCAACCGGGAGATCATCAGTGTTTCCCTTCGGGAAGTGCTGGAAAGCGAAGACATGAACAGGGCAGATTCACCCCTGTCCGTAGCGCTGGGCAAGGATATTGCCGGCACACCCATCATCTGCGACCTTGGCAAGATGCCGCATCTTTTGATTGCCGGTGCTACCGGCAGCGGCAAGTCGGTGTGCATCAACAGCATCATTTGCAGCTTGCTCTTCCGCACCTCCCCCAAGCAGGTGCGCATGCTTCTAATCGACCCCAAGGTGGTGGAACTGCAATGCTACAACGGCATTCCGCACCTGTTGACGCCTGTGGTCAGCGACCCCCACAAGGCTGCCGGTGCGCTGACCTGGGCCGTGCAGGAAATGATGGAGCGCTATCAAAAGTTCAAGGAGCGCAACGTGCGCGGCATCACCGGCTACAACGCAGCCCTCATGGAAGGCGAGGAGGCCATGCCCCGCATCGTCGTGATCATCGATGAATTGGCGGACCTGATGATGGCCAGCAAGCGGGAGGTGGAAGAATCCATCTGCCGCATCGCCCAACTGGCCAGGGCCGCCGGCATCCACCTGGTGGTGGCCACCCAGCGCCCGTCGGTGGACGTTATCACGGGGCTCATCAAAAACAACCTGCCTTCGCGTATCGCCTTTGCCGTGGCATCCAGCATTGACGCCCGCACCATCATGGAACGGGCCGGGGCCGAAAAGCTGCTGGGCAAGGGGGACATGCTCTACGCACCCGCCGGGGCGCTGGCGCCGCTTAGGGTGCAGGGCTCCTTCGTGTCCGACGACGAGGTGAACCGCGTCACCGATTTCATACGCTCCCATTCCAGCCCGGACTATGACCCCAACGTGCAGGAGCTGCTGGATCAGACCTCGTCCCCCTCGTCCATGGCCCCCGACGCGGCGGATGCCACCGGCGACGATGGCGATACGCTGGACGAGCTATTGTCCCAAGCCATTGAAATGGCCATTACGGAAGGGCAAACCTCCATTTCCATGCTCCAACGGAAAATGCGCATCGGCTATGCCCGGGCGGGCCGCCTCATCGATGAAATGACAAAGCGCGGCATCATCAGTCAGGCCGCCGGGGCCAAGCCGCGCAAGGTGCTCATATCGCAGGAAGAGTTCGACAGGATGGATTTTTCGTAATAAAGGTTTTGGAAATGCTTACGGGAAGGGCTTCTTTTGAAAAAGAGGCCCTTCCCCTTCCGCAAATTCAATCGTCGCACTGGTTCGCTACCGCTTGCAACCCCGGAGGCTCAATCGTCGCATCGCAACGCTGCCGCTCGCGCTGCTCGTTTCGCTCGCTTCCTCCGCTTCGCTTCATCCCTCCATCTGGCTCAATCGTCGCCGCAGTTCGCTACCGCTTCTGCGGCTCGTTTCGCCAGCCTCCTTCACCCCTCCCTCATCCGCCACTGGCGGGGTCGGGGTTACGGAGCCACTGGCGGCGCTCGGTTCGCTCACCCATCCCAGAAAACTTTCCTTTATGAAAGAGGGTTGTCAATTGAAAATACTGCTGAAAAATGGCCTGATCGTGGATGGGACAGGGGTAAAAGCATTTCAAGCCGACCTATTGATCGATGGTGAGCGCATTGCGGCCATCGGCAGCATGAGTGAGGCTTGCGCCGATGAAATAATCGATTTGTCCGGCATGTGCATCGCTCCGGGCTTTATCGACGCCCATTCCCACAACGACTGGTTTGCAGCACGGCCTGACAACCAGCGCTTTTTTGCACCGTTTATACAGCAGGGTATCACCACGCAGGTTACGGGAAACTGCGGTTTTTCGCCCTTTGGGTTTGAGGAGAAGACGTCGCATAAAGCGCTGTTGGGCAGCGGACTTTTCTCCATGGCGGGGATGGAGGAAGGAGATTATTCGCGCTTAACTGGTTTTGCTGTGCGCTGCAAAAGCCTTCCGCTAAACATAGTTCCTTTGTATGGGCATATGAGCGGAAGAATTTCCATCAGCGGATATGAAAACAGGCCATTGACTGAGCCGGAGCTAACACGCCTGGACAGCATGATGGAGCAGGCGCTTTCGGATGGCGCTGCAGGCATCTCCCTGGGGCTCATGTACGAACCGGACCGCTACGCGCCCTACAATGAACTGAAGCGTGCAGCCCAGATCGCCTTCCGCCATGGCAAAATACTCAGCGTGCACGCCAGGGCGTGCTCCGCCGCGTCCACCTCCTATCAGCCGCCTGTGGGGGGCCGTGCGCACAACCTGCGTGCGCTGGATGAAATGATTCAAATCGCCCGGGAAACGGGCGTGAAGGTGCAGTTTTCCCATTTGATCTTTGTAGGCTCCAAAACGTGGCGAACGGTGGATGAAGCGCTTGATATCATTCATAAGGCCAACAGCGAGGGCTTGGAATTCATGTATGACTCCTATGCCATGACCTGCGGCGCATCGGTGATTACAGTCATTATGCCGGCGTGGTATTTGAGCCTTTCCCCCGAAAAGCAGCGATCCCCATTGGCGCGTGCGCGCATTGCGCTGGAGATTAGCGTAACCAAACGTATTCTGGGTTTCGATTTCAACGACATCGTGATGGCCTTTGTAAACGATGGACTGGAAGCGCTGTGTGGCAAGAGCGTCCATCAGATCGCACAGGAATGGCGCATGAGCGACCTTAACGCGTATATGAAACTGGTGGAGTTAAGTGAGGGCAAAGGCCGTGTACTGATGCACAAGTATCTGACGGACGGCATTTTGAATAGGTTGATGAATGATCCCAATTGCCTGTGCATGACCGATGCATGGCTCGAGGATTTGGGCATACAAAATCCGGCGTGCATGAGCTGTTTCCCCGAGTTTTTACGCCTTGCAAGAGAGCACAACATGCTTGAAAAGACCGTTCGGCAGATGACCGGTGCAACAGCCGACCGTTTCCGCATCCCCCATCGTGGCTATCTGAAAGAAGGTTGCATTGCGGACATCACCGTGTTCGATCCAAAGCAGATACGGCCATCTCAGACGCCGGAAGGACGGCCCCACGGGATGATACAGGTGTATATCGCCGGGCAGCCGGTGCTTCATGACGGAGAGTTGGCGAAAGATGGCCTCGGGCGTATGCTGCTGCAATAAAACAGAGGACGTAGAGGGACGTTTTGTGGACAAGGTACACTACGAGCTGACACGGAAGTCTGTAAAGAACATCAACCTTCGGATACGGCCGGATGGCACAGTGGCGGTATCCGCGCCCCGCAGCATCCCCCGGGATGTCATCGACACGTTTGTGAACAGCCGCCATCAATGGATTGAGGATGCGCAAAAACGGGCGAAAAGCCAGGCACTGCCGCCTTGGGCGCCGGAAAATGTATGTGACGGATGCACCGTTTCGTATCTGGGGAAGCCTTGCATTCTTCATGTATTGGCTGCAAACAGCGCACGGATGGAATTTTGGGCAAGCGGGATCACGCTGTTTAAAGATCCACAAAACAAGGAAGCCTGCGCGAAGCATTTCAAAAGCGGCTGGGAAAAACGGTGCCTTAATGTGTTTGAGCCTATTCTTAAAACCCAGGCAAAGCTTCTTTCTCAAGCCGTGCCAAGCCATACGTTGAAAATACGGGATATGAAAAGCCGCTGGGGCACCTGCAACGTGAAAAAAGGCATCATCACCCTTTCCAGCCGCCTGTTGCAGTATCCCGAAGGCTGCATCGCCTATGTGGCGCTTCATGAGCTGCTGCACTTTTTCCATCCGAACCACGGGGCAGGCTTTTACCGTTCTTTGGAAAGCGTATGGCCTGAGTGGAAGAAGGAGAAGGAGCTGTTGAAGAAAGGGATTGTCCGTGCCTCCTGATACGATACGTTGTCTATGCCATTTTGGATACTGATTCCCCTCCGACAACTCTGCCAGGAACTGCCCGCAGAACAAAAGCTCTGCGGGCATACGTTTGCCATGCATACGGGTTAGATCGCACATCCTTATATAAAAGCCGATGTGACCTGAAACAGATGCCATCCTACACATCATCGGAAAAAGAGAATAGCATGTAAGTGGCGGGCCTATGCCCCCAGTACAAAGGAGGTTGTCATCATGACAGGAGATTGCGGTTGTCCCTGCTTGTCCAGCGTTTGCACATCACGTGAAGGCGATTGCTCAAATGTGATTCCATTTTCCAACCTTCTCATACTGCCATCTGGTTTCTATCCAAACACATCGTCTGTCTGGCAGGACCTGAGGATTACTGTCAGGCCTCACCTTCACTGCATCCTTGAACCTTGTGTTATCAAGGATGCGCATCTCACATTTACGGATCCCTGCAGCATCACCCATGACATTCAAAAGTTCGTAGCAAATGTGCTGCGGGCAAGAATTTTTGGCTGTATCGAGTATTTAATCAGCGCACAGTCGGCTGTTCCTGATATGACTGGCAACATGGCCAGCGTCAGCGCATTCTATAAAATCAATGTTGACCGCGTTGTGGCGTTCATCGACCCATGTAATTCCGGGCAGTGCTCGGTCGTTGTCAAATATCAGAATCTGAGGTTTGATGATCCCGCCGAGTTTGTATACGGCAACAGCCTTGCGCTGAAAATCCTGGGAGAATTCGTTTTGTATTTGGGCTTTATCAACAACGGAAGCTTCGAAAACGCATTTTCCGGCTGGACGCAAATGATACCGCCCGGTGCGACGGCAGATACGGTTACAAGATTTGAAGACTACGTGCCGGTGTGCGGCTGCTATTTCGCCTTGCTGAAAACCGACGGCCCTGGATCCTTCAACTCCATTTCGCAGGATTTTTACGCCAATGCAGGAGATAAAATCAGCGGCTGGGCATTTTTCAGAACAAACGACCTATTGCCTTTTAATGACAGCTGCAATGTGAAAATTCTTTCGGGCAGCATTGTATTGAGCACGCCCTTCAGTGCCAGTGTGTCAACTGTCGGCAACTTTGGCAGAACGCCATGGACGTATTGGGAGTATACCTTTGCCGAAACCGGCCTTTACACCATCAAAGCCGAAATTGCCAACGCCCTGGATTCCGCGGTGGATAGCTTTATGGGTCTGGACTTCATCCGGCTGACATCCGTTCAATAGATCATTGAATATATGCCTGACACACAAAAAACCAGGACGGCCTTTTGATGGCCGCCCCGGTTTACATTTCGGGGCCTATACCGCAACCGCCATTACTTTTAGCACCGCATTGATCGTAACGCCAGGCGTTATATCGATGATGGAGTTCGTGGACAGGCTTACAGCGTAAGTGTAGACCCCCTCTGGCACATTGGCATCAAAGAACTGAAAACTGAATTCCTCCGCCTCCAAAATATTCACCGTCGTGGAGTAGGTGTAGGTAGAGCCAACATTGATGAGATTTCCGTGGTTGTACACGCGTTGAATCTGGAAGTTCAGCGTAACTGATATCCCTACCGGCAGGTTGACCGTACCGATAAACGTCAGCAGGTTATTGGTATTCCCCATGCCGGCAGTATCAATGGTTGTCGATACCACATTGATGGGATTCGCCAGCAGCGTGGTGATGATCGGCAAAGGGCCTGCACTGCCAATAGAGGCATTCAGGGCAATCTGCCTTGAGCATGTTTCATTCTTTTTCTTAGGTATTTCTGAGCAAGGCCCGCAGTAGCTGTCATATGTCGGGATATATCCGTTGTCCTTTTCGTCATTCATATTCTTTCACCTGATCTTTTCTTGGAGATTGCCTCCACCTCATACTATTCAGCCGTTATCACAATGTGTGCCCCACATGAAAGCCGGATGATAAAGAACCATTCTAGCCCACGATATATTCATTTACTCTGCGCTTGGCTATCATCATTTGATGCATGGAGTAGAATTGCATATTATGGATTACATAATCTTATTTCAGGCACAGCAGGAATAAAACGTTTCATAGAACGCATGCTTATCTGATTGTTCATTTTCTTTCGGTTTGGTATGATTTTTTACTGCATGGCTATGCTTTCAAATCAAAACCGGTGTGTTTAGGAATTTTTTGCACATGATTCGGAATATTTTCCCTTTTTTATCGAATGCAACTTCCCAACAGAACAAACCAATTAAGGAAGCTGTTGCATTCATTCATATCGGCATCTTGTATATAATAATATCTATCGGGTTCGAAATTAAAAACCCAATACGAACGGAGGTCACAGATCATGAGGAAAATTCTGTCCCTGATCCTGGCACTTTCGATGGTCTTCGGGCTGTTCGCCGTCAGCGCGCACGCCGAAGATATCACCATCGGCGTATCCATTTGGAGTTCAACCGACACGCTGGGCAGCGAAGTCAAACGGCTTTTGGACGCTGCGGCCGAAGCGCTGAATGTGAAAGTGATCTATGTCGATCAGGCCCACATTTCAGAGCAGGTCACCGCTTCCGCGGAGACGCTTGCCATGGCCGGGTGCGATGGCATGATCATCTGCAACTCTTCCTCCGCCGAAATGGCCTCCGTCATCAACACCTGCACGGAAAACGAGATGTATGTGGCACAGTTCTTCCGCGTAATCGACCCGGTGGCAAACCCCACCGAGTATGAGCTGGCCAAAACTTCCCCGTACTATGTGGGCACCGTGCACGAGTCCGAGCCGGACAACGGCTACCGCCTTGTGCAGATCGTTTGCGAAAAAGGCGCCCGCACCATCGGCCTGATGGGCTGGGAGCCCGGAGACGCCACGTTCCTTGGCCGCTGGGAAGGCTACAAAGCCGGCATCGAAGCCTGGAATGCCGCCCATCCGGAAGACAAAGCCACCCTGCTTGAGCCGCAGTATGGCAGAACGACTTCCGACACCGGCCGCGCCACAGCCGAAGCCATCATCGCCGCCAACCCCGGCATCGACGCCCTCATCGTTGCCGGCGGCGGCGGTGATCCCCTGGTCGGTGCCATCGCGGCCATCGAAGGCCTCGGCCTCACCGGCAAGATCCAGGTTGTCTCCACCGACTTCCTGCCTGACCTGGGCGAAAAGCTCAAGGCCGGTGCGATGAGCGCAGAATCCGGCGGGCATTATGCCGACCCTTTCTTCGCCTTCATGCTGGTTTACAACACCATCACCGGCAAGTATCCCACCTCCACGGAAGGCTTTAGCGAGATCATCTTCCCCTACATGTTCGTAGCTTCGGCCGAAGATTACGAGGCGTATGCCCAATATTTCACCGGTACCGAGCTGCCCTATTACGCGGATGAGATCAAGGCCATGGCGGACTACAGCCTTGAGCAGCTTGCTGAAACCTGCGCCGCGCTGTCTGTGGAAGACGTTGTAGCGCGCCACGCCAAGTAATACCCGGTTAACCAAGGTAATACAAAAGCATGGGGCTGTTCCCCCCGGGAACAGCCCCAGATTAACAAATAACCAATATACGGGGATGCAATGAAGGGGCAGAGCCCCTTCATTTATAATCGTATCGGCCCGCGTTGCCGGCCGGGCGGGGGTTTGGGCAGCAAACAATA
>JAEZLW010000005.1 GCA_023415145.1 Bacillota bacterium
GCTGTTTTAATGGGACTGGATTAACACCTTTCTATGCGCCTGGAGAGGCCTGTACCCCCTTGGTTTTTGATGTTTTTGGGCATCACTTTTTCTCTTCCGATCTGGACTCTTTTTTGGGGGACACCCATATCATGGACTGACTCACTTTGCTTCTGGTCCAGTTCTTGGGAGGCAGGTCAAAACCCTTCTCACCTACAGAAATAATAACTTCCTAGGTAGCTTGCCTAAAGTGTAAGTATCGCCTTTTTCTTTATGCATTTATGCCCCCACCGCATGCCGGAGGGTATCATCAATATCACCCTCGAAAAAGTGAATGTATCTGTTGTAGGTAATCTCCACATTGGCATGCCCCAGCAGCTTGGAAATGACCTTGACTTCGACTCCTCTTGCGTACAGGTTGCTGGCAAAAGAATGCCGCAGTGCATGCAGACCTCGGTGTTCAATGCCTGCTGCTTCACAGGCATATGCTATTGTCGTCAATAGATGCTGGTAACCAATAAACTCCCGGTTTGGGTGGCAAACACATATGGGAATCCAGCAACCTGATGTGTCTTCAGGTGCTGGATGGCTTCCATAGCCTTACTGATCAACGGGAAAGTACGCTTGCTGGAAACTAACTTTGTGGTCCGCTGGACAACGTTCTTTCCATCCACCCGTACCTTGTTTTTGTTCACCTTCAGTGTGCGATTCTCCACATCTATATCACTCCACTCCAGTACCTGGGCTTCACCAGCCCGGAGCCCAGTCTCCAATATAAGAACAGCTCCCCATCCATAACGGAAGCAGAACTTGTTGCCTTTCTGTTTGGTGAAGGCGGCCACCAGTTTTTCCTGTTCTTCTTTTTCGTACAGCAAACTCGCATTTGTCTGGCTGATTTGGTTCCAGGGCATTTCCAGTGAAAAGATTGACAATGCCTTGGGCAAATGGTACTATGTCGTAAAATATCGGAATAGAGGAAAAAATTATGAAAAAGAGCATTCTTTTTCTGGTATTGGCGTTCGTTGTTATTATGTATGTTTCATTGGCTTTGGCGTCTACTGCGTATCCTATGGATGTGTCTGGGTTGCCGATTCCTTCTCTTTCGTCAGTGGTCACCGGAGCAGATACCTCGGATGGCAAGGTGAACGTGGGTATACTTGCCAGCGTATCCAGTGCTGACGGAAGTGTTTTTTGCCGGGTAATGGAGCCCTCCGGAATTCTATTCCTGCAAACTGTCCCTATGGTCTACGCAGACGGAACCCTCAGGGCTGATGTGTCAAAGTATCCGGCAGGGTCCTATATCCATGAAGTTCTAACCATCACCGTCCATTTGGAGACGTCGGAATACAATATAGGCTGTTATTATGGCAGTGATGGCTCGCTGTCCTTCGGTACTATCAGCAGCATCACGGATGCACATATATACGGTAATTATACGCAAGAAGGTCTGATCCGGCTATTCAGGGATGCCCGCGGCACCGCTTATTATACGGCTGGCATTCTTCAGTCGTACGAACTTACCTTGACCAATGGCATAGAAAAATACGATGCGGGCGGCAAAATTACATACAAAGACACGTGGGACCCGGATACAGGAGACTCCGAGAGCTCGTATTATGAAAACGGGAAGCTTGTATCCCGGCTGGTTCACATTGGCGCAACGGATGAATCGTTTGTTTATGACGCCAGGGGCCGGTTGCGCGCATGGGAATCGCAACTTAACAGCGGCTATACCGCAGAATTCTATAGTGAGAACGGCAAGCTGCTTGCAAGGCTTAAGAGTGACGCCGACGGAAACAGCTACTCATACGATGCGGCCGGGAATCTCACGTATTATCAGACAGAAGACTCCTCTGATGGGGATGGGTATTATACGGAATCCTATCGGGCTGGCCAGCCCGTCTGCCGCATGGAAGTGAACCATAACATGGATGACCAAGTGCGCATGTACTACGAGGACGGCGTCCTCAAAGAGCGGTGGGCCAAGGGACCCGTCGGAGGGTATAATATATTCGACGGAGCGGGGAATCTGATCGGCATCTTCCAGTATGATGATGACAGGGGCTATGGCTACAAGCGGTATGACGCTAAGGGAAACCTTTGGGAATACGCCACTGTCATTGAAAGTCAAAAATACAACCTGTTTACCGTTTATGATGGCAGCGGCAAACTGAAAACATTGGAGGTCTATTCGCGCTATTACTACATGCAATACGAGTACGACGCCAAAACGGGCAAATGGTACATCAATAATGTCCCTTACGGCGGACCCGCACCACTGGACCTTTATGCCACGGGTCTAAAGACCTCCTGGTACCCCAATAATACCCTGTGCTCCTTCGGCCCACAGTTCAGGGACATGGATCCCGGCCTGACGGACAAGTGGTACATGTTCACGCCCGTGAACCTAAGTAAGGATGGCACACAAACCTTTGAACTCATCGCCAGCAATATGTACGTCATTGGCAATGTGCAGGTTGTGGTATCCGGGGACAGTGTAACGGTGACGTACGAGACCACCCAGGGCCGGTACGGCCATGTGTACATGAAAAGCGAGTACCTAAACTTCTTCCCCGATCTGAAAAGCGTTACCATTGTTGAACCGGAGGAATTGGGTGGCGGATTTTCCTTTGGTCAAACCATCAGCATCCGAAATGACCTGGGCGGGGACACCAACGTATTAATGTTCATCAGAAATGTGGCCACCTACCGCAATTCCGTCAGAAACGGCGTATCGCTTACAAGATACTATAAGACCGATGCCAAGCACACCGCGCTCCGCGACGCCATGCTGGCGCTGATGGATTGATACTGATAGGTTGCGGTCAAGGAATACCACTACAGCAAGGCTAACCTCCTTTTTCTCTATGCATTCACGCCCCCACCGCCTGCCGGAGCGTATCATCGATGTCTCCCTCAAAGAAATGTATGTACCGGTTGTAGGTAATCTCCACGCTGTCATGCCCTAATAGTTTGGAAATGACCTTCACCTCCACTCCCCTGGAATACAGGTTGCTGGCGAAGGAATGCCGCAGCGCGTGCAGGCCACGGTGCTCCACTCCAGCCGCTTCACAGGCATTTGCCATCGTAGTCAGTTTCCCATCGATAACGGAAGCGGAGCTTGTTACCTTTTTGCTCTGTGAAGGCGGCCACCAGTTTTTCCTGTTCCTCTTTCTCGTAAGGAAAGACCACCTTGGTGTTGTGGGTCATGGGAGACATCTGTACGCTTTGTACGGGATTCTTTTGGATCACCTGCCTCGTGGTATAGTATAAGTTCGCTTTGGTTAACACGTCCATCCGAATCCAACGCCGTTTGAACGAGAGACGAGGCTGTCCAACCGGGAGTTTGAAAGGAAGGCCGATTTCGAACACAAGATATTCTGAGAAGTTATTGACATAATAAACTAATTGAGATATTATCCTAATAGAGATCAAGATTAACAGGGAAGTGGTCTTGTGATTAGACGCAACACTATTCAATGCGCATTGGTTCTTGAAGCCGTCAATAAGTTCAGATGTCACGCCACGGCCGATGAGATCTACGACGAGTTGGTTAAGGAACATCCCAGCATCAGCCGGGCAACCGTATATAGGAACCTACAGAGGTTGTGCGAAAGCGGTGAGATACATAGAATAGAAATTCCCGGTGGAGCCGACCGTTTCGACCACCTTTGCCACGAGCATTACCATGTAAGGTGCACAAGGTGCGGCCGCGTCTCTGATGTGGATATGGACTATATCGCGGATCTGGAGCGATCCATTAGGGACACGCATGGGTTTGTATTGAAGGGACATGACATCGTTTTCAAAGGCATCTGTCCAGAATGCCAGAAGGATTCCTAAAGTCAGGCGAAAACGACGGCAAAGAATTTCATGGTGCGCATACGGGAGCAAAAAAACAACCCGTAAATATATAAGAGGAGGATCGGTATGAGAAGCATCACAAAGCTGGAATTACAGTACGCGCACAGGTTTTACGGTTTTAAGGGCGAAGCGCAGTATTTGCACGGCCACACCGGCATCCTGACCATTGAAGTGGAGGACTCCGTGAATCCCGGAGTCAACATGGTGTTCCCCTGCAACGAGATTCAGAAGACGGCCTGGGAAGTTCTCAAGAACTTCGACCATGCCTTGATCCTGCGCCAGGACGACCCTCTGCTGCCCGCCATCCTCGATGTGTACGAGAAGCAGGGCATTCGGAACGGAGCCCCGACCAATAAGATGAAGGGTCCCGCTTTTAAGACCGAACTCGCAGCCGCATACCCTGAGTGCCGCCTGGTAGTAACAAAAGAGACCATGACCGTTGAGGGTATGATCAAGATCGTATACGACTTACTGAAGGATAAACTGAACATTGCCAAGATCACCTTTACCAGCGGTGTGAACGCCGCCTCTGAAGAATACGTGACGAAGAACAATATTGATCGCTGCCCGCTGTGCGGTATTGCCTTGAATGAAAACGACGTATGCCCCAAGTGCGGCTATAGAAAGTAGCTTAAGGACGTTTCGATAAGAGAGCGGGGTCGCGTCGCGCGACTCCGTTTTTTATTGGTCAGGTTTATTGGACGGCAGAAATACGCTTCTTTCAATTACACGGATGCTCTTTCCCTTGGAAACATCGATTCCGACTGCGTTCATAGGACACGCTCCTGTCAACAGATTTGCAATGGACGTGGACATCTTATCACATTACCGATTCTATCAGTTTGCTTACGCGAACGCACCGGTTTACCGTTGGCTCTACCTGCACAAATCGAGCGCTGTGAATGAGAGGATGGCCGACTGACTGACTCTTATTACGGACGCTACAACCCTTGCAGTGCTAGGTCAGACCATTGCCTTCTCATCCATCAGCTTTGGCATCCATTACAGCTAAAGTGATGTGCATGGTTGATAGGCAAACACGGTTCTGATACAATATGATAAATATGAAAGAAAAGAGGTGTTGTGGTTGAGCGTAATCACGGGAAAGGTGAAAGAGGTATTATACTCCGTACTCCCGATTACGATCATCGTGATCATCCTCCATTTTACGATCGCCCCAGTAGGCAGCCTTGTATTGGGGCGGTTCCTGATAGGGGCATTTCTGGTGATGGCTGGGTTGACGCTTTTTCTCTTGGGAGTTGACATGGGCATCACGCCAATCGGACAGATCATGGGTGCGGGCGTTGCAAAGATGAAATCGTTATGGATGGTGATAGTTGGAGGACTGGTGTTGGGATTCTTCGTCTCGGTTGCGGAGCCGGATTTACACATCCTCGCCGACCAAGTAGCAGCGGTAACATCAGGGGCCATCTCAAAACCTTCCATTGTGGTCGTAGTATCCATTGGCATCGCAGTCATGCTGACAATTGGCCTTCTGCGCATCGTGCTGAAAGTGCCGTTGTACAAGGTGCTCACTGTGTGTTATCTGGCGGTGCTCGCACTGGCGTTCTTCTCTTCACAAGAATTTTTGGCCATCTCTTTTGACGCATCTGGTGCGACAACAGGCGCTATGACTGTACCATTTATTCTTGCGCTGGCAGTTGGCGTTTCGGCAATGGAGAAGGACTCAAAGGGCTCGGAGAAGGACTCATTTGGGTTGGTCGCTATCGCTTCTGTTGGCGCGATACTTTCCGTGATGGTCATGAGCATCATCCGGGGTAGAGATGCGATATCGGATGTGGTTGCAATTGGCAATATCGAATCCAATGCAATTATCTGGCCATTCATCCAGGGCATGGGGTCCATCGCATTGGAGATTCTGATCGCGATTCTGCCTATTGTTTTACTTTTCGCTTTGGCACAGCTGTTTATGGTCAGATCTTCTATAAAAACGCTACAGCGGATTGCCGTGGGGATACTTTTCACGTTTCTTGGACTGGTTCTGTTTTTAAGCGGTGTGCATAACGGCTTCATGAACGTAGGGCTGGTTCTTGGCCGAAAGATTGCATCCTTTGAGAGTCAAATTCCTCTTGTGATGGTGGGCTTCCTGCTGGGCTTTGTGACGATACTCGCCGAGCCAGCCGTGCACGTTCTGACTAACCAGATTGAGGATGTGACAAGCGGTTATGTACAAAGGCGCATTGTTCTCATAACGCTTTCCATAGGCGTAGGTGCGGCTGTAGCGCTCTCAATGCTTCGGATTGTGACACCGGAAGTTAAGCTCTGGCACTACCTTCTTCCGGGCTATGTGATCTCCATCGCGCTGATGTACTTCGTACCAAAGCTATTTATTGGTATCGCTTTTGACTCAGGCGGTGTTGCCTCAGGGCCTATGACAGCAACCTTTATCCTCGCCTTTGCGCAAGGTGCTGCGGATGCCTTCGAAGGTGCAAACGTCATGGTGGACGGTTTTGGTATGATCGCCATGGTTGCGCTGACACCGCTGATTGCCTTGCAAACGCTGGGTGGTATCTTTAAGCTGAAGACCAGAAAACGGGAGGAAACCGAAAATGATAAACGTCGAATGCCGATTTGAACGAATTTGTGTCATCGTACCGTGTGGACAAGGGACCAGAGTGTTAAAAATCGCACGAAATCTTGGCACAATGGGTGGTACAATCATGTTAGGCAAGGGCACCGCAAGAGGACGGCTCTTGGACTTTCTGGGCTTAACCGATGTGCGTAAGGAGATCGTACACATAATTGCAGGGCGGTCAACTGCGCGACGGGTATTAAAAGCGCTTGATGAGGAATTCCACTTTGATAAGCCCAACCACGGCATCACCTTTACGACTGCGGTGAATGCGGTATCTGGGAGTCATCACTGCCAGGACGAAGATAGGGTTGAGAAAGAGGAGGATGATATCGTGTATCATGCGATAACAACGATTGTTGAAAAGGGAAACGCCGAGCTGGTTATCGACGCAGCAACGAAGGCAGGCGCCAAGGGCGGAACAATTATCAATGCGCGTGGCTCAGGCGTGCACGAGACTCAAAAACTGTTTAATATGGAAATTGAGCCAGAGAAGGAGATGGTGCTCATTATCGTAGAAGCCGAAAAAAGCGATGAGATTGTTGCATCTATTCTTAAGGGTGCAAAGATCGATGAGCCGGGAAGGGGCATCCTGTTTATTCAGGAGGTTCAATACGCCTTAGGAATTACGCAGTGATGGACATGCCCGGTGCTCATGTATACAACGCATCTGCGTTTCTCACGTACATTCGATGTAGTGTTAGTGTATGGTTATGTTTGGGGTGGGATGTTTAGTTAAGGGTTAATATATTGAATAGCAAAACGTGTACTTTAGTGTGTACTTTTTGATATGCAAAAGCCCGGAGAACCTTGATTCTCTGGGCTTTTCGTATGGTCGAGGTAACTGGATTTGAACCTATGCCCCCACTGCCTGCCTAAGGGTATCATCGATATCCCCTTCAAAGAAATGAATGTACCGGTTGTAGGTGATCTCCACACTGGCATGCCCCAGCAACTTGGAAATGACCTTCACCTCTACACCACGGGCATACAAGTTGCTAGCAAAGGAATGCCGCAGCGCGTGTAGGCCGCGGTGCTCAACGCCAGCCGCTTCGCATGCGTGTTCCATTGTAGTTAGTAGATGCCGGTAGCCGACATGCTCCCCGGTCTGCGTCGCAAACAAATAAGGGCAGCCAATCACCTGCTGCAATCTGAGGTGCCGGATGGCCTCCATGGCCTTGCTGTTCAGAGGAATTGTTCGCTTGCCAGATTCCGTTTTTGTGGCTCTCTGGACCACGTTCTTCCCGTCTACCCGGACCATGTTTTTGTTCACCCGCAGTGTCCGCTTTTCTTCATCTATATCATTCCACTCCAGTGCTAGGGCTTCGCCGGCCCGGAGCCCTGTCTCCAAAATAAGAACAGCTCCCCATCCATAACGGAAGCGAAGCTTGTTACCTTTTTGTTCGGTGAATGCGGCTACCAGTTTTTCCTGTTCCTCTTTTTCGTAGGGGAAGATCACTTTAGTATTGTGGGTCATAGGAGGCATCTGCACGCCTTGCACGGGGTTTCTCTGAATCACCTCTGTCAGCATGGCATGCTCCAATACCTGGCTGAGCATCAGCTTCTGCTTTTTTATTGTGGAGGCGCTCAATTCCGCCTCCAGGCGATTCACATATTCCTGAATATGCTCGAGCTTGATTTCTCGGATATCCATATGGGCGAGTTCATCCTTGCAAAGCAGCTGAAGGCAAAACTGGTATCGGGCATAGGATGTGGGACGCACTTTACCCTGCTTATATTTTTCCAGCCAATTCAACATATAGTCGGCCAGCACCAGTTTATCATCATTTAAGACCTTGTTTCCCTGAGAGCCTTTCCCTGCCTGCTTTTCCTTGGGTTGCCCCTTCTTTGCTTCAGGTTCTTTTGTAGATATCGCGGAAAGTTGTATAGTCTGGAAGCGTTCAAGCACCTCCGCTTCTGTATTGCAGGTGATGAATTTCCGCTTTCCATCCAAATCCTTATAGCCTGCCTGGTACCTTCCGTCCGAGCGTTTGGTGATTTTCCCAAGCTTCAAGTGAACGATTGTCACTGCTTTCCCTCCCTTTGATTTGCTGCCATCCGGAGAACCAGTGACATGGTAAATCGTTCTGACCATTATATCAACTCCTATAAGGCAATTGTGTGGCATTATATGTGAAGAAAAAGATTCGGCAGGGATTTGTCTCATATACACAATCCGTAATCTCGGCAGGAATAGCATGACAATCCGAAAAATAAGGAGAACAAAAGCCACTTATCTGCTCAAGCCTGTTCCGTGTTATTGTCTGGAGATATCATCAACATGGCTGCTTCATGTTTCTTGCTTGGCACAGCCCTTTGTATTGCAATGGATTCTAGCTCATTATGTTAATCTGTTTTCATACCGGTCTGCAATATCGTTCAGCAATTCCGCGATTTGCTTGACTTCAGGCGTTAAGGACAGATGATGCTCCACAATTTGATAATACGGATGTTTTTTCCATACAAAGATGTGGATAGGCTGCTGCTTGACTCTTCCGCCGCTGATTTCCACATCGTATTTTCCAAAGTCACGGTATACACACCACTCCATATCAATGATGCGCATGGTATAGGGTTCTCCCAGGGATTTGAGCAGTTCCATCTTGAGGCGCGGCGCCTGTTTGAAATACTTCATAGAATCCTTTCTAGGGCAGATTCGTCATGCCAGAAACTCTGTTTCGTCATACCCATACTCCGCACGATATTCAGCTTTTGCTTCCTGCGTTAATATATAGTTTCTGTAAAAAGTGCCCTGTTTGCGCTGAACGGTCATTTCACCAAATGTACTGCCATTGTGAGCAGCTAATGCTTCTCGAAATTCTCTGGCTGTTTTCGCATAGCCGTTGTTGTTATCCTTGCACCAAGCTTTATAGACCTTGTATACACGGCCCGTGGTACAGCCGTCATGAATCTTTGCATCCGACCGCTTTGTCATGCATTCTTCAAAAAACAGGATCACGGTATTGTTGGTATTACGGTACTCCCGTCTTGCTTCCACAACCGATTGCGGTTCGGAAAAGCGGTAGCCGCCCTGAATCACGCCGCGAAATGCCATCACCGCTTTATATACAATGCCTTCTCGCTCGGCATAAAGCTTGTCCAGCAAATGTTTATCCTGCTTTTCCGGGGGAATTACGTTCCTGCAATGAATCAACAGTATACGGTTATACACCCAATCCCCATCATCCCCGCCAAATTTCGGCAGACGGTTCATGCAAAACCAAAGCAGCCCATTATAGGTGAACTCAAAGCCGTTCATGCCTTTGAACTCTGCAAATAAACTGTCGCCGCCAGTGCATTTTTTGAAGGTTTTCAGTTCGCTGACTGTTACAAAGCTCATATCCGAGCTTCCAGCCAGTCGTTTATTGTAAATGTTGCCCGTACCAAAGCGCGCCTCAATCTCACTTAAATCAATGCCCACATAGTTTCCTTTGCCCAGAATCTTTTCTGCCAGGCTTTTCGCCTGTGATTTTCCAGTATCACCGGGACCGTCCAGGAACAACGCTTTTTTCATGCGCCATCCCTTTACATTGGAAAACACTCCGCCCATAAACTCCATGATTACCTGTTCGTCTTCCCGGCAGCCATTCGTCAGTGTATGCATATACCTGTCAAAAGTGGGCGTAGCTGCAGGAACACCGTGCCACTGGCATTGAAGCTGAACCGTGGAAAGCACATCCGGTGTATGAGGCAAAAGGCGAAGGTCGGATAAGCGCAGCAATCCATTCTGAAAATTGATGAAGTCCTCGTCAGCATTCAGATCTCTGTCCTTGTGCGTGTTCAGGTCTGTCAGCAGCAGCTGATATACCTCGTTCACCTGTCCCATCTTCACCAGCATTTCGTCATATGCTGCAATGAAGCTTTTGATGATACCTTTGAACATATCATCCGAGTAGAGCCTGTAACAGCCAGAGGCATAGACAAATTTAAGCGTAGCACCGGTAGCGGTGTCCCGAACAAAGAGATAATACAAGTTCTCCCGTATATGTCGGGCTAACAGCGGAGGGCTGACGGTGGCTTTTCCCGTTTGCTTGTCAAATTGAATAAATTCCGGTGCCGGCATGACCGAGCGATTGAATACACCGTGACAGGCTTCTATCGCAGCCCGGATCGTCATCTCCCTATAATCTGCCCGTTCCCATTTGTCACGCATTAGGGCTGACTGACGGAAGACGGCATCAATCAGATCAGGATCGTTTCCGGTTCGAAAGGCGATCATTGCGCAAAGCGCACAGTCGGCAGCAGAATCGTCCTGGCCGTAGGCGTCGATCTCTCCGTGATCAAAGAGCCGGGCAAATTTCTCCCCGTTCTTTTGACTGCGCAGGGATTCGATAACCTGATCCCCCTGCAAAACTGAAGGATGCTGTGCATGCTGATTTTGCATCGGCTTGCGCTGCATATCCTGATGTAGCGTCATCAGGACGGCGCTGGTGCATTCCGCCAGGGGTTTATCTTCGATTACGTTATCGGTATAGACAGCAAATCGATTCGTAAGGCCGCCGATATACAACTCCATATCGTTATGCGGATTCTTCATATAGAATTGCCGGCTTAATTGGATCCTTCCCTTATCATCTGTTTCCACAGGCAAACGGTCCAGTTCACATTTGCCGTACAGATGGATGCCGTTTCCACTGACCGAGTATTCGGCATACGTATTAAATCGCCGCAGGCATGTCTGTACGGTTTCGTCCCGCAGCGTTTTGTGATCAATGTCCAGAAAGAAATATCCTTTGGGGATTACAAAACCAACGCCGCTGAAGTCGTGTTCCTGTGTAGCTTGGGCTGCTTCTTCATACGTCACCCAGGTCTCCGCAAACTTCCAGTTCGTGCCGGACACCCTGCCCTTTACTGAGCAGGGCACCTTTGTTTTTGTACCGTTACGGACAGCATAGTTCCAGCAGAGCCAGATTTTCTGCTGCTTCAGCTCTTGTAAAGCACCTTGCACATGTTCACCTCCTTTCCGCGGTATGGATACCCCTAGAGGCGAATCGCACACTTTCTCAGCCATTCCTGAAAGGCTGCGACTGGAATCAAAATCCGGGTACCGATTCGCAAAATGGGAAATCCGGGCGTTTTGGTCAACTCATACGCTTTGGGCAAGCTGATCCCCATCATGGAGGATAGTTCCTGCACACTCATTGTCAGTTTTTCCATGGGTTTTCCTCCTATATGTTATGGCTGTTTTAAAAGATCCGCCCATCATCGTTTCTTTTCCTGGGGCAGCCTCTTGTTTGAGGTCTCCCCGTATTCCCTTGTGAACCGACGCTCCGGATTTCGCCATTCTGGCACCGCATCCCCAAGGTATCTCCAGCGAGTGGACGATTCAGTTTCCAAGGTACAAAGGCATTTTTTTGTTTGGTATTGCCTTCGTGAGCATTATACGTCATAATATCACCGTATACGAATATTGTGCGGTGAGGATAACGGTGAGGTTGGGGGTATAAGGATGGCGCAGCTGCATTTGGATGTATTGAGCTTTGGCGAAATCGGGGGCGTGGGTGAGATGTCATACCGCACCATCCGTTTTCCGAAATATCAAATTCGTAATGAGCGCGGTTCGATGCTGCTGTGCCCTGTATATGAGCGAACTGACGCGCTGATTGACAGCAAGAAAGACTTTTACATGACGGGTCAGGAACTGTTGTTCCGGATCTGCAATCTGTATAGAAAAATCAATGATGCTGCATGCAATGCATCGTATGTGCAGCTAATTGCTCAATGGTGCACAGAAAACACGCATCCTTACCAAATCGATATGATCTATGAGGTTTTGAAAGACCCGGCGTATGATTATGACAGTTTTTCACCAACCGTCATGCGAGATGGTATCTTTGCTGTAAATGATTTTCTGCGTGACGCTGAGCATCTCTACAACACAGTCTGCTTTTATCAGGCACTGAAGGAACTACAAATTGGGAACGATTCTTTTGCCAGAGCATTGTATACAGAAGGCAGATTCTCGGATGGGTTACCATTTTTCGAAAAGTATAAGAGTGCCATTACTCCTGCTGATGAGCAGGAAACAGACAAAGATGCACCTTGTGATCTCCTGGAGGAAATGCAAAGGGATAATGAGCGATTCCGAATAAAAGTGGACAATCGCATGCCGTATGAAGAACGCCTGTTTTTGAGGAATCCGCTGGATGACATGCAGTATTTGCAGGAAATGTTATTGGGATTGTTTCCCGAGTTCAAGATGAAACTACGCCAGGATGCGAAAACCAAACGCATTGTCTTTGGGGCGGATGTACAATCCGTATTTGATCTTGGTTGGTACACCTTATCGCGATGTGTAGCGGATGACGCACCCAAGGAAGATGATGATCCGGATAGTATGTTCCGGGAGGGTTCCATTCTGAGTTGTATCATATGCGGTGATTTCTTTGTGCGTAGGGGACCACGGCAGCTGTACTGCAATAAGCCTGATTGTCAGGCAGCACGAAAGCGCAAAAATCAGCGGGATGTGTACAATCGCCAGAAAGCAAAGAAAAGCCCCAAAGGGGATTGAACCTTCACGAACGCCATCCATGAAAACGGGTGGCGTTCAGTTTTGGTGGCAGTACTTACCCACGTGGTGGCAGTAATGGTGGCAGAAGTGGTGGCAGTTGAAAACGCGAAAGGCCTTGATTTTCCTGGCTTTTTTTGCTTTGGTGGCAGTAGTGGCAGTAAAATCAACTTTATATACAGGTTTATATAAACTATGTATATATAAATGCATTACTTGTCTGTTTTATTTCCCCTATGAGTTAAAAGTACTGCCACTACTGCCACCAAATCGTGAAAACCTTTGATTTTCCTGCATTTTTACAAATGAGTACTGCCACCACTACTGCCACCAGTACTGCCACCAAATAGGAGTACTGCCACCAAGGGCATCTTTGTTATCCAATATCCAGGAACCAGCAAAAAGAAAAAAACTTGTTCACTATCTGTCTTTGGCATGAAGCCGGAGGTCAGAAAGATGAACAGGTTTTTTCTATTATTTAGGGCATTAATGAGGACTTGTCATTTGGTCAACAGATCAAAAAAGTCAATAGTTTCAATGGGTAAATTGTAGTAGTCAACATAAACTGGACATATTTAGGGATAAAGTTTCTACAAAGCATGCGGTTGGAATATTCTGCCGACGCCATCCTTGACAGGACCTTGAGAAACAATGAAGGGGGCATACCGACGGCGAAGAACTCATCAGCAACCCAAATTAGTCTTCGCCGTCAGAACGCCGATTGTACTGTTTCCCAAGAAACTGTCAAGGACAAGCCGCCGTGGGCGGTGGCTGCGTTCGCGGTAATTCCAACAACACCTCTGGCTCGGAATCTATCAGCAACCAATAACCGGCGCAAAACGTTCCCGGTATTGCCGTGGCGTCAGGTAGTTTAGAGAATAGGCCGGACGCTGCTCATTAAAGAAAACAATGTAATCATCGATCTCCTGATCAACGCATCCATCACCCTTCACGTGAAAATCCATAAATAATTCCGCTTTTATCCATCCATTGATCGCTTCCATCGCCGCATTATCTGTTGGCGTACCTGCTCGGGACATTGAGTGGACGATATTGTACATTGGGAGAAGATCATTAAAGTCTTTTGAGGCATATACACTATCCTGATCCGAATGTAACACCATTCTGTATTCCGGATGCGCCTCCTTCAGTGCCAACAAGTCCTTAAGCCCGCTGATATATGTCATACGGTCTCCACGCCGTGAAGAAAGTGAATAGCTAACGATCTCGTTATTCCAAAGATCCATATACAGGGTCAGCTCGTAATAAATCCCCTTCACGTGGAAGGCCGTCATATCGCTTACGATACATTGCAGCGGACCGTCGATATTCAGCTCCGTCATGAGCAGATTCGGAAACACCCTGAAAGGTTGTCCAGGCTTCTTATACTTGTAATGCTTCGCCTTGCTCTTGATTCCTGCCGTTTTGCAGCATTTGTGCGCATACGGATCTGACATAACCTTTCCTGTGTCCAGGCGAATCTTCGCATTCAGCCATCGGTAGCCATGGGACGGATACTTTAGGTGGTATTCCTGAAACAATTGGATTGACGCAATCAGTGCTCTTGTTCGTTCCGATGGGTTAGACAGATGCGCCTTCCAGTTGTAGAAACTGCTTCGCTGTATAATCATGGTTTCGCATAGCAGCTTTACAGGAAACAGCCCTGACAGTTCCAGGATCACTTGGTATTCTTGCTGTCTGAAGGAGCGTACACCTTCGGAGCACCAGCTCCCTTCACCATGTACCCTTTTTTTAGCCGTGCTTCGACGATTTTGGCCTGTACAAGTTCATGTATCAGTTCCTCTTTGGTCATTGACTCATAGTCTTCCAAGCGCGCCGGTACACGAGCCGGCTCTTTTATTTTGTCTGCATTCGACTCAATGTTCCTGACCGGAAGATGGTGCTCCGCTCGATACACCCTCATATAATTTCGAGCCGTATCGCTGCCGATCCCATATTCTTCTGCTGCCTCGAATCTGCTGATCTCACCCTGATAGATCCGGCGACCAATGTCCAGTCTTTCATCCCGCGTGTACTTCATTGTGGTATCCTCCTGTCCACGTTTAGTATCCACTGTCCACAACGAGTTTTTCTTGTCCAGAATACTACTCGTTGTGTCCAGTTTTAGTTTACCACTTCCAATACGCGATTTTATAGCTCATCCCCCACCCCCGAATTTCGCGGAAATTCACGCGAGGGAGGGGCGCGGTCTCCAGTTGAAGGTTTGCAGAGATTGGATACCCCCTTACCCCATGCACGGACTTTCGCGGAGCAAAGTGGCGAAGTGTGCTTCTGCGAAGCAAAGTGCGAATGCCGACCATGCCAGTCGGGTTTCCTTGGCGCACCGGGCGGCGGGTGGGCTTCCGGCGGGCGGCACACCGGGTGGTTGCAGGCGGGTTTTCGGCGGCGAAAAAGCGCTTCCTATGAGCGCGCGTAGAAGGGTTGCGGCGGTACCGGGCGGTTGTTGTTGTTTGACAACTTTCGCCCAAAAACCGTGGTGGTTTCATCGGGTTGCTTTTCCCGCCCGCCGGAGTGATGAATGTGTCGCGGCCGAAAAAGCCGCCGCCGCGGGCGGGGAAAGCCGGGCGGGAAAGGAGCCC
>JAEZLW010000015.1 GCA_023415145.1 Bacillota bacterium
CCCTGCCAAAGGGACACAGCCCCTTTGGAAACCCCATATTTGTGGAAACAAATGTGCCTGCTCATTCCATACAAATTGCGTAACGGAAGAGCAGGCTTTTCATTACCCAAAATCCTTGGGGGAGCAACGAGGGGCCGAAGCCCCTCGTTTGTAATCGTATCGCCTGGCTCTGCTGGTGACGGAGCTTGGCCGCCGCCAGTGGCGGCAACAGGGCAGGCGGAGGAAACGAGCGAAACAAGCAGTGGGAGCGGTAGCGAGCAATGCGCCGATTGAGATCGTGGATCGGGCGGGGTTTGCGCAGCAAACATTCCTTACGCGATTTTCTGTTCGTAAAGCCGCAGGCTTTACGAACAGAAAATCGTGCATATATCAAAGAAGGTCGGCCCGCAGGCCGACCTTCTTTGAATATCATTGGATCCATACACTTGCGCCGTGAGGCTTGTCCACCGACTCGGCAATGTTGTCGGCATGGTCGGCAATACGCTCCAGATTGGTGAGCATATCCAGATAGATCATGCCGTTGCGCGCGGAGCATTTGCGGTTTTTCAGCCGTTCCACATGGTGGTCCCGCAATGCGTTCGTCAGGTCGTCCACAGCCTGTTCTTCGTTTTCTATGCCGGCCAGGATGTCCGGATCGGTCAATTGGTGAGAGAAGATATGCAGCGCCTGGTCCACCATGTGGGAGACCCGTGCGTGCATGTCGGCAAGCTCTTGCTCGGCTTTTGAGGAAAACTTGATTTTTTCCTCCGTTCGCTTTTGGGCCGCTTCCAATATGTTGACGCTGTGATCACCGATGCGTTCCAGGTCGTTGATGACATGGAACAGGGAGCCTACCAAATGCTGGTCCCGGTCATCCAAATCCAACGATTTAACCTCCACCAGATATGTGGTGATTTCCTGGTTCAGGTAATCCAGTACATCCTCGGTGTCGTTTACCTGCTTGGCATAAGTTAGATCTCCATCCAGGAAGCAGCGCATGGCAGCCTTGAAGTTGCGGCCGGCCAGCTCGCCCATGCGTACCACTTCCTTGAACAATTGGCTGACGGCAATGGGCGGCGTGGCCAAAAGTCGGCTGTCAAAATGATTCATGCGCATGGCCTCCCGTGGCTCGTCCACACCACGGACAAAGACCCAGGAAAGTTTTTCAAGAATGTTTGCCAGGGGGAGAAGAATTAGCGTAGTGCCAATATTGAAAACGATGTGGATGAGAGCAATTTGCAGCCGAATGTTGCCGGGCGCAAAGCTTGTGACCCAGTCTGCCACAGGAAGCGTCAAAGCCAGCGTCAGAAAAATAGCTGTACCGATCATATTGAACAACAGGTGTACCACCGCCGCGCGTTTGGCCGTATGGTTTGTGCCGGCGGAGGCGATGAGCGCCGTGACGCAGGTGCCGATGTTTTGGCCAAACAGAATGAAGATGGCGCCATCCATGCCGATGAGCCCCTGCGCCGCCAGTGCCTGCAAAATACCCACCGAGGCGGAGCTGGACTGGATGATGGCTGTGATGCCGGCGCCTACCAGCACACCCAAAATGGGATTGCTGAAGCCCGTCATCAAAGTTTTAAAGGCGTCCCACTCCCGAAGCGGGACCATGGCCGCGGACATGGTGTTCATGCCGATGAACAAAATGCCAAGGCCCATCAGCACATTTCCCGTCTGCCTGATTTTTTCCCTGCGGCCCGCAAAAATCAAAACCATGCCGACACTTGCAAAAATGACGCCAAAATCAAGCTTTACGGACAGCAATAGCGCTGTGACCGTCGTGCCGATGTTGGCGCCCATGATCACCCCAATGGCCTGTCCCAAAGCAAGAAGGCCGGCGTTGACGAAACCCACCACCATGACCGTGGTAGCGCTGGAGCTTTGAATGACGGCAGTGATGCTAATGCCTACCAGTACGGCCAAAAGCCGGTTTCTCGTCAATGCGTTCAGCAGGCGCTGCAGCCCTTTGCCCGCGGCCCTCTCCAGGCCTTCGCCCATCATTTTCATACCATACAGGAACAATCCCAATCCGCCGAATAGTGCAAAAACATCCAACCATCCCATGCGCATTCCTCCTGTGCATGTTGGCGCGTTCATTCTTTTTCGCGCCGCATCTTCATTTTTCTACACACGTTTATAGCGTATCATGAAGGGACGGTTCTTGTAAAGGAATTTTACACATCCATCTTTCACAATTCTTGCCTATTCATACATCGCTCTTGGTCCGCCGGTATAGGGCAGACGGGAATAGGCCATGACCAGATTGGCCTGACCGATTTTTTTTATTTCCATGCGGAGCGGCACTGCCACGGGTCGTATATGCATGCCCACCAGCGTGTCACCGATGTCAATGGCTGCATCCGCCTGAACAGATTGCGTCAGTCCGGGGTGACTGAAAAGCTTCCAGGCAGCCGAGGGAACGCTGCCCCCCGCTTTGGGCTGGGGAACGGCGTGCACCTGGATAAGGTTGCGTTTGTAGATTTCCTCCCGTTCCATGACCAGCGCACGGTTTAAATGCTCGCAGCATTGAAAGGCGGGGATAAGAAGGTTTTCCCGGCAGGCTTCCCACATGGCCCTTGCGATGTGCTCGCCCAGCTCCGGTACACTGCCGCGGCCGATGCGCTCGCCAATCACCTCACTGGTGGAGCAGCCCAATACCACCATGGCCCCGTCCTGCAGCCGGCCCTGCTGTTTCAAAAAAGTCACGGCTTCTTTGATGCTTTTTGTGATCTCCTCAAACATGGCTATTCCTCCCGGTTCACAAACGCGTACATGCCGATGGCTGCCGCCACCGACAGGTTCAGGGAATCGATTTTGCCGCTATGGGGAATGCGTACCGCCTGGCCCAGCGCAGCAAAGGACTGATCGAGGCCGCTGCCTTCATTGCCGAACACCAGGGCATAAGGCGTCTTTGGGTTTTTTGCCGCCGCATGAAGCGGGCACGACCCGTCCAGCATGAAGGGGTACAGCGAGTGCTTGGGATAAGCTTCCCTGTATGCTTCAAACGTATCGAATTGCATCACCTGCATGGAAAACAGCGCACCCATACTGGCCCTGATGACTTTGGGGTCAAACACATCGGCCGCGGGACGGATGATGGCGATGTTTGCCATTTGAAAGCCCAGCGCCGTTCGCAAGATGGTGCCCAGATTGCCCGCATCGGAAGGATGGTGGAGCACTACATGGGAGCTGTCTTCAGAAAGGATGCCCTGAAACTTTTCAAATACAATGGCGGCATAGCAGTTTTCTTTTCCGGAAATGCGGCCAAGGGCCCGGTCGGCTTCCTCCACCCGTACATGCAGGCTTTCGCAAAGGTGAATAAGAGCGCTTACGCCTTCATTTTTACCGCTTTGACTATGCAAAAGCAGCCTCCTCGCTGTATCTGGCCTGTTTTTCAGGCACTCCAGTGAGGGAAATACGCCCGGCGCGTAAGAATAGGGAAGGCCGCTGTGATAGGCTTGAAGGCTGGGCATGCCAACGCTCCTTTTTGATTCTTATTCCTTCTGCTGTGTCGCGCCTGCAGCTTTTGACCCTGTTGCTTCTTCCTTGATCCGGCGCTTGAAGGTAAGCTTCAGCCGGGGCGAAGCAGGGGGAGCTTCCTCTCCGCTGTCGGCATGCAGCACCACCTTGAGCAGGTTCAAAAGGATGGGGCCGAGCAAAAGGCCCAGTACGTTGCCTGTAATCTGCAGGCCGGCGAACATAACCATCATGGTGGCCAGGGGGTACAGTCCCAGGCTTTTGCCCACGATGCGGGGTTCGGCGATTTGCCTAACCACTACCACCGCCAGGTACAGCAGCGCCATACCGATGCCTGTGGCGGTATCGCCCGTCACAAAGCCGATTACGGACCAAGGAATCAGGAAAAGCCCTGCACCCAGAACAGGAAGAGCATCCGCAAGGCCAATCAATATGCCCAGAAGCAGCCAATAGGGCTTTTGCTGAATCATCAGCCCAAGCAGTACAACAATGGTGATCAAAAGGGAGACCAACAGCTGGGCCCGTATTTGCCCAAACAATGCCTTGAATATATCATGCTTCAGAAGAATGCTTTTGCGAACCATTTCCGCCGGGAAGGTTCTGTGAAAGAAGGCGAAGATACGCTCCCTGTCACTGCTCAAATAATAGGTGCCCATAATGGTCAGCACGATCGACAGTAACATCACCGGAACGGAGGATACCGTTGTCCACGCACCTCCGGCCACAGTCCGGGCAAGGGGGAATAAAGCGCTTTCGGCCTCCTTGAGGATTCTGCTCACCGTATCCATCAGGTCGACGGGAAGAACCTCCGCATATTGCTGGCTGATCCCCGCCACCCAAGCCGTTACCTGGGTGCTGAACCAACCCCATATATTGGGGATGGATTTGGCCAGGCTGATGGCCTCCTGCACCAAGCGTCCGAAAACGACCCGGAAACCCAAACCCAGCAGGCCGAATACGATCACCATTGAAAGAATGGTGGCCAGGTGTCTGCCGATGGGCACTTTGGCAAAAGCGCGGCGGAAAAGCCGAACCAGCGGATCCATGAGCATGGCAAACAACAGTGCCAGCATAAAGGGCCAGCACAAGGGCAGCAGCTTTATCGCCACAAAGCAAATGCCAAGCACCAGCCCGATCAGCACCAGCCGGCGGGGGATGTCGTTCAGCCGTATGTTCCAGTTTCTAACCCGCTTGAAAAAGTCCTCCATCAAATCCCTCCCCTGGCATTGTCCTTCCAAGTATATCATATCTGGCTGCTTTTGTCATGAAATAGCCGCGCCGCTGCGCGTACCGGGCTGGCCTCCGCATGGATTTTCAGCGGAAAGGCCGCCACCTCAAAGGAACCGGATAGGGCAAAAAGACCGCGCATGTTTTCCACAATGGGGATACCGGCGGATAGCAGCAGCTTGTGTACAGGGAATGGCGGTTGATCCGGGGAAGGCATATCCATTCCCAGAAAGGCGATATTCTCCTGTACGAAGAGCATGGCCAGGTCCATAGACACAATGGGGTGGTCATTATAGTATCTTTCGGTGCCGTAAGCCGCATCCATGCCTGTCATAAGAAGAACCGCTTTTCCAGTCAGAGCGCCTTTGGGAAGATCAGGCTGAAGTATCTCTTCTTGTCCCCGTACATCAAGCAGTATGCCCGGGACCAGAAAGCGGCAAAGCGGAATGTCCGGCATGCCAGGTGCATTGGGGAGCAGATGCATGGGCGCATCCATGTGGGTACCCGCGTGCAGCCCGGTTTCAAGCGAAAATGCGTTGTAGAAATCCTTGTCCAGCCATTTTTCCTGTGTGAGCTGCGTTTGCCTGTCTCCTGGATATACGGGCATATTGTCCAATATCGGCCAGCTCAAGTCCACCCACATGGTTCTCCCCCCTTTTAAACAGTATACCTGCTTTGCGGGCGGAAAACTACGGCTGTTTGTAACTTTCCCTGGAATATGGTATGATGAGTCTATCCGGAAAGGAGCACATATATGGCGGAAAAGCTTGCGAATATGATGAAAAAGCCCAGGGAGCTGATGGTTGGAGCGCTGGAAGCTTTCAAAGGGCCGGATGTTAAGAATCTGGTGGAAACCTTCACCAGCGAAATGACGGTGGTGGCGGAAGGCCTCTATGATGACCAGATGCGGTTGCGCAAGGAAGTGGAGGAGCTTTCAGCGCAGCAAACCATCCTTTCGCAGCAGGTGCTCGATGGCCGTGAGGACCTTCAAATGAAATGGGAGCAATCCCAAAAGGACATAGCCTCCCGCGTCAATGACATTCAAAAGCGGCTGCAGGCACTGGAAACCAACAAAAGCAAGCAGGGAAAAAAGAACGGTATCCTTTCCCAGGTGACGGTGCTGGCTTCCATCCTTGCGGGAGCATGGATCATAGTGACCATATTGAACCTGCTGAAATAAATGCACTTCTTTGAGATAAAGCCGCACGAAGGAGGCTTTTCATGCGCTCCTATGAGGAGATCGTAAAGGATTATCAAAAACGTCGCCGGGATACCTTGATCGATTCGCTGGCCGCAAGCTTGAACTTTATGGACGAAGTATGTGTGGAGGCCGGCATACTGGATGAAGCAGGCATCCTGGATGACCTGCTGGGCGGAGCTTGCGCCGCATTGCCCTTTGTCATCATTGCGGTGACCGAACAGGCCAAGGTGCTTTTGGGCCGCAAGCCGGCCCAGACGGGCTTGAAGGATGCCGCCTTCCGTATGGCAAAAACGGGCACGGCCATGGGCATTGGCGCTTTCGTGGCAGGCACTGCCGGGATATTCGCGGCCATACCGGCAACCATCGGCGTGCGGGCGCTGTTTGACCGGTACCGTTTGAGGATGCTTACCGGGCGGCGGGTGATGCTGCGTACCCAAAGGCTGCGGGAATTGCAATCTTCAATGGTTCCACCCATTATCATAAGCGAGCAGCCGCTTCTGACCGAAGGAACTTCAAATCTTCCCGAGCGAAAGTAAACGGATTCAGCGTAAAAGCGCCAGCAGCTCTTCCGGCTTTTCGATGAGATGGCGGGCGTGATGGGCTGCAAGCTCTTCCCTGGGCCTGAAACCCCATAGAGCGCCTACCGGAACCATCCCGGCCGCATTGGCGCAGGCCATGTCCACTCCCGTATCGCCTACATACAAAAAATCTTGCGGGGGAATGTGCAGATCCTCTGCAATATGGAGCGCACCGGTGGGGTCTGGCTTTACCGGTATGTTTTCTTTTTGGCCACTGATTGCGGCAAAGCGGATGTGCTTGAAATAGTAAGCCGTCACGCTCAGCGTATCCTGATGCGGTTTGTTGGAAAAAATACAGATGGGAAGCCCTCGTTGCGAGAGCTTCTCCAGCAACTCCATTACGCCGTCATATGGGCGGGTCTTGTTTTTGCATCCCGCCTTATAATACGATTGATATGCCGCAAGGACTGCGGGGATGGATTCCTCTTTAAAACCTGTGGCACGCTGCGCCAGGGTCTTCACCCCGTCGCCAACAAAATAGCGGTATGCGTCTGCCGGATGCTGTGGAAAGCCGTTTTTAGAAAGCGCCCGGTTCATGCTGTCGGCGATATCATGAAGAGTATTCAATAGCGTACCGTCCAAATCAAACAATACGGCCCGAACTGACATCCTTTCACCTTCCTTGCTGTTAACCCGGCCATTGTAACACAAGCGATTAAAGCATGCAATTGCGCATTTGGGGCATAATAAAGCCATCAGCAGGAAAAGGATGGCGAACTATCATGCAAAAAAGTGGGCAGGGCAATCATAAAAAACAAGTGGGAAAAGCGCTTCCCTTCAATCGTCAAGTGTTTTTGGGCGCGGCAGCTTTGGTAGCCGCCGCCCTGCTGCTTATCATCGGGCTATATCCGCGGGATGCGTCCGCCCCCGACCTGAACACCACCCCGCCGCCGGAAAATGCGGCGGATGCCGCGCAGACCTCTACCCGCGTGGAGGCCGGCTGCGAATTGGTACAGCTCATGAAATACAACCGCTGCGACCATGAAGTAACGCGCCGCACACCCATCCCCCAGGAGCTTGTGGGCAAGACGCGTCAGGAAGTGGAGGCTGCCTATGAAGGCTGGCAGGTGACGGAGTTCTTGCCCAAGCGAGTCTCCATGGCACGGGTGCTTTCGCTGTATTGCGCGCAGCATGTGGTTTTGATGCCCGATGAATCAGGTATTCTCAGCGTGTTTGAAAACAAGTACGGCGACGCGATGGCCTTTGTGCGGTCCCTGGAAACAAGCCTGGACGCCCTTCCCGAATCCATTCAGGAGGAAGTGCGAATGGGCAAGGGGTTTGACTCGCTCAAAGATGTGGAACAATGGCTGGAAAGCATCGAAAGCTGAAGTTATGCGTCAATCCAGCTTTCGGGATGATCCATCAGTCGCTGCAGTTCATTGAAAAACAAGCTCATGTGATAACCGTCTGTTGCCGCGTGGTGTGCGGTGACAGACAGTGGCATGAGCTTTTTCTCATCCCTTTCAAAAAACTTTCCGGCTTCCATGGAAGGAAAAAAGTAATCGCGAACGGCATAGCTGTGCAGGGAAAAGCTTGAGAAGCTAACCCATGGCACGCAGGACACAATATAACTGTTCTCAGGCGGCATCCCGGGCTTTGACAATAGGCCGCGCTTGCTGCCATACATTGCAGCATCCTGCAAATAAGCGCTGTAAAAGCGCTCAAAGCTTTCGTCGTACTCCGTCCACATCAAGGATATCGTTTTATCATCCTCATGGAAGCAGGCATACAGCGGCGTCAGGCTTTCATAAAACCCTAACGCACCATCTTTCAGGGCGGTTTTGAATTCCTGCTGAAGATTGATTGACCGGGTGACCAGATACAGGTAGGCCGGGAAGAACTTTCTGCCGGCATCCTTCAATGCTTTTCGCAGGATGGTCACATCCATATCCACACAGATCGTATATCCGGTGGGGGCTATTTTCGAAAAATAGTGAAATTCTTCAGCTCTTGGCCAGGTGGCAGGATCAATGGGCGTAAACTGCAGATTCATGACATATCGTCCCCTTTAAGAATTACTAATTTAGTAATTTACTAAAAAGCATTTGCATCATAACATCCTTTGCTGCAATTGTCAACTCATTTGTCTGCTGAAAGAGCATTGGGGAAATGAAAATGCCCCGCCTCTTTCTCAAATGGGAAAGAGGCGGGGGTATGAAGCAAACAGCCTCATGGATTGATTCCTTTAAGGCTGGTCGAGCTGTTCACTGACCGGCAGGGTACAACCCTCGGAAAACTCTGCCGAGCATACGCTTTCATCAAAAGAGATGTCCTCTTCGGGCTTCTGCTGGTTGGGGACTTGGTTTTCGTTGCGTGATTTCTCCATCGGTGTCACCTCCAGGCGAATTTCTTGATGATTATATACCCCGCATTCCGCCGGTTGAAACAAAAAGCTTTGGACACAAGCGCGTTAATCCTGCTCAAAAAGGTGCGCCATGATTTGCGCGCCTTCCTTCAGATAAAGCCCCTTGGCGGCCGTTTCCTCGTCGAATTTGCCGGGCTTGCCCGGCCGGCGGCTGTCGTAGAGCGCCCAGGGCACGGGTGATCCGTCGTGCCCCCTGGTGGACAAAAGAGTCAAGTGGTCGCTTAGCAGCAGCAGGCGGAAATCCCCCAGGGAGGGCAGCTTTTCAAGCAAGGGCGTGATGATACGCCGGTCAAGCCTTGAGATGGCCTCCAGCTTTTTGTGGACATCCCCTGCGTGGGACATTTCGTCGGGCGCTTCCACATGGATCACCGCGAAGTCATCTCCCGCTTGAAGGGCCGAAAGCGCCGCATCCACCTTGCCCTCGTAGTTGGTATCCAAATCCCCCGTCGCGCCTTCGACCTCCGGGGTCTTCAGCCCGGCCAGGGCGGCAATGCCCCAGACCAATGGTACGGCGCTGATCACAGGGCCAAAGTGGCCGTACTTTTTCTGGAAGGAAGGCAGCCGGATCGCCCGGCCCGGACCCCAGGGCCAGATCATATTGGCCGGCAAAAGGCCCCGGCTTCTGCGGGATAAATTGATGGGATGCTTGTTTAAAATGGCGTAACTGGCCTGCATCAGTTCTTTGATTTCCAGAGACAGGTACCCTTCAGGCCAGAAGCGGCCGATTTTCTGGTCCAGTACGTTGTGGGGCTCTGTCAGTGAAAAGGCCGCGTCATCAGGAACAGGACCCCGGAGCACACCGATGTGGCGGAAGCTGCGGCTGACGGTGATGCGAAGGCCCATTCTGTTTGCTATGGCCAGGTAATTGGGATGAGACATCAGATCGCGCATCAATCCTTCGGCCTCATCACCTTCCACGCTGCCGCCGTTGTGGCTGCGGATCACAAGCCCGTCCGCCGTGCTTTCAATGGCGCACAGGTTGACCCGCAGGGATACCTCTCCTTCTTTGAGCAGTACACCTACCCCGGCGGCTTCCAGCACGCTTCGGCCTGTGTAGCATTTTCTTGGATCGTAACCAAATATATTCAATATGGCCGTATCGCTGCCAGGGGTTACACCCTCCGGCACCGTCTGGGCTGTTCCCGTTTCACTGCCTGCAAGCCTTGCCATGGCCGGCAAATGCAAATAACCCAGCGGCGTTTTATGATCTAGAGCGCTAAGCGGCTTGTCCGCCATGCCATCGCCGATGACCATCAGGTATTTCATGCGCCACTTCCTTTCTGTTTCTCAACAGTATACAAAAAATCCCTCAAAGCCGCAACGGTTGCAGGCAAAGAGAACGGATAGAATACAACCTGCCGGCAAAGATGAAAATTTCGCTGCTTTTGTGCTATACTATACCAAGTATTTGTAAGGAGGCCGCACATTGAAACGCATTGTTTTGACCGGGGGCGGCACCGCCGGCCATGTCACGCCCCATCTGGCTTTGATTCCACATTTGCGAAAAGCCGGGTATGACATCCATTACATTGGTACCGAGGCGGGGATGGAGCGGGATATGATCAGCCGCCTTGACGGTATTACATACCACGCGGTCAAGGGCGGAAAGCTTCGCCGCTACTTTAGCTGGAAAAACTTTACCGATCCCTTCCGGGTGCTTTGGGGCGCTGTTCAGTCCGCCGGCCTGATGGGAAAGCTCAAGCCGGACGTATGCTTCAGCAAGGGCGGTTTCGTGTCTGTGCCGGTAGTTTTCGGAGCGTGGCTCCACCGCGTGCCGGTGGTATGCCATGAAAGCGATTATACGCCCGGCTTGGCCAACCGCATCTGTGCCATGTTTGCCAAGCGCATTGCCACCACCTTTCCGGAATGTGCCGCCGCCCTAGGCAAAAAGGCGAAAATGACAGGCACACCGCTTCGGCCCGAGCTTTTTTCCGGCAGCCGTGCAAAGGGGCTGGCCATGGCCGGCTTTCAGGGCCAAAGGCCTGTGCTTTTGATGATGGGAGGCAGTTCAGGCGCGCAAAGCGTAAACCAGGTCTTGCGGTCGGCGCTGCCAAGGATCTTGCCCAAGATGGACGTGATGCACATCTGCGGCCGGGGCAACCTGACGCCTTCCCTTGATCAAACCCCCGGCTATTGGCAAAAGGAGTTTTTAAGCGATGAGCTGCCAAGCGCCTTTGCAGCCGCCGACCTGATCCTTTCCCGGGCAGGGAGCAACGCGCTTTGCGAATTTCAGGCGCTGAAAAAGCCCATGCTGCTCATCCCTTTGCCCCGCTCCGCCAGCCGTGGCGACCAGATTCTCAACGCCCAAAGCTATGAGCACCGGGGGTTGTGCCATGTGCTCCTTCAGGAGGATTTGACGGAGGAAACCCTGGTGAACGCCTTGCATCATTTATATGAAAGCCGTGAAAAATTGCGCGCTGCTTTGCAAAACGCGCCCGCCGCCGACGGGACAAAGGCCGTACTTGACCTGATAGAACAAGTCCAGGGCCTGAGGGCTCTGCCCTCTGGACACCCGCCAAAGGGATAGAATCCCTTTGGAATCCCCATATTGGGGATAGCCTTTCGAGAATGCAATGTGGACAAACAGATCGCCGTCAACGATTAAAAAGAATGACTTCGCGAAAAATATTTTATTAAAATTTGAGCAATTAACAACCTTAAGGGAGCAACGAGGGGGCCGCAGCCCCCTCGTTTTTAATCCGAAATCGGCGACATGTGCGGCGATTTCGGAAGGATTTCGTTAGAAATCCATTCCTTGCAGAATTTCCTGACCGTAGCTCAGGGTGAGGGGATTTATCCCCGAACCTGGAGTTTTCAAATGTCATACCACATTTGAAAACGGAATACCGCACAAGCGTAGCGAAGTGTGGTGCGAAGAGCTACAAGGAAATTCTGAAAAATAGTGAAAAGCGCTTTTGCGCTTTTCACTACGATTCTTTCCATGGTTTGGTGCTGATAAGACAGGGATGTTTTGCACACAATAGCCGCGAGGAGGCGAATACCTTGAACAAAAAGTGGATTCTCACCATGCTGTGCGCGTTGGCGCTGTTCCTGCTGGCAGGATGCGCAGTTGCGGATGTCTTACCATCCCCGTCGCCCGCAGCCACGACAATGATGCCCAGCCCGTCGATCCTTCCCAGTGTGATGCCGGCTGCCAGTCCCAGCCCCGGCGTCGGAACGCCCACGACCACCGCGCCCGGAACATCGGGCGCGGCAATCAAAACGATTGATGAAGCGAAAAAGGTATCCCAGGACATTGAAACCGAGCTTGAAAAGCTGAGCGAGGTTTCGGAGGCTACTGTAGTAGCTGCGGGGGATACCGCCGTGGTTGGCCTCACGTTCGACAGCCAGTACAAAGGCGGCATGACCAAGCGGATTACCGACATGGTCAATGACAGGATCGGAACCGTCAACACCGCCATCCAGAACATTGGCGCTACCGCTCAGGCAGCCCAGGTAAAATCCGTTGCCGACCTGGCCGCTACCATGGAGAAGTCGGGTACCACGATTACCACGCTTCAGACACAGGTGGACGCGCTATACAAAACCATTACAGCTAACGCTGGCGGCGCTACAACGGCTCCTTAAGGCGCTCGAAGGGATGCATACAGCATCCCCCTTCGCGCGCCTTTTTGGGCTGGAAATCTTAAGCTGCCGAACCAAAGCAATAGAATACTGGCAAACATCAGCGCCTTGCTCAAGGGACGATTGAAATAACCAAGGCCTATTTTCCAACTAAAAATATTTTTGCTTCCGATAATCCATAGGCATAATTCCCCTTACAGCGCTCATAGCTTATCCCAGAGGGGGAGATGAAATATGGATTATACGGTACGTGCACAACGCTGGCATATGCTTGGCGCCGCGCCTATGGCGGCTTTGTTGGCCGCAGTGTCTATTGCGCTGGGACAAGCCGGCATCCCCGCCAGCATCTGGCGGCTGAACAGATGGGCGGCGGGACTTTTATTTGTCTGGTGGTTTCTGGGAATAGCCCTGATCAGGCGAAACCCGCGCCCCTGGGCAACAGGCGTGCCACAGGCCGCGCGCCATGCCACGCGCATCCTGTGGAGCGCAGCCGTTGCCCAACTGGTCAGCACCCTGACGATGCTAGGGGCGCACTACCTGTATAGCCTTATCCTGGGACAGCAATACGTATGGCTGGAAACGCTGTTGGCATGCGGCGCACTGTTGTTCGGACAGGCGGCTGGAGTCAAATCGCTTGACACCTTTTCCCGGCCCAAGCCCTACCTGTACGGTGGCACCGCCATGATCTGCGCCCTGTTCCTCCTGGCTGCGCTGTCGTGAAAAAGGACGATGTCATTTTTCACGAGTTTGCACCTTTCGCTTGTAAGCTGTGCTCACGGTCAGCGAAAAGTGTAATGAAAGCTTGCTTTGCAAGCGCCCCGCCCGACTGGCAAAGCCAGTCGAGACGATTACAAACGAGGGGGCTTCGGCCCCCTTGCTGCTCTTTAAGAAAAAGGCCGTCGTATCAAACAGATACGCCGGCTTTTTTATCATATCATTCAAAACCATAATACATACGGGTTCCAGCAATCGATGGGCTGGAGGAAGGACTGCAAATGAATAAAACCTGAAGCTTTCTAGTATACAATGCATGGGGTTACATCCCCATGCTCTCATATTTTCTGATGCCCTTGTAAAAAACAGCTCTTGCCAGCAATAAGTACGCGGTGCTTACCGCCATGGTCAACAGCACATACAACAGCGTCCGCTCCCCTGTCAGCACCAGGCAGGGCACATAGCCGATAAACGCATAGGGTATCAGTCCAAACAGAACGATTTGCATGAAAAGGGGATATACCTTCACCGGATACTTGGCATATTCGCCAACGCTGTACATCGTGTACGGAATGTTCACTTGCCCTCCGGCCTTGAGCCAGAACACGTTGCACGCGCCAATGAGGTAGCTGGATGTACGCACTGCCGTTCCGCACGCAATGAAAATCAAACACAGGAACGCGGCTGTGATGGTCAGTGCATTCAGTGCTGCAAGGGCAAAAAAGAGGCTCAAAAACCCAATAGCCAACACGCCCATCCCATGCAATCCCACCTCATGGGAAAGAATCTGGTACAGCGG
>JAEZLW010000080.1 GCA_023415145.1 Bacillota bacterium
TTAATCCTGTCGGTTTCCTCCATTCTTGTATCGACAGGTGGACATGTTTGGGATATTGCCTGGCCAGGTCGCCAATGCCCTGCTGCAAACATTTCAACAATATCTGACTGTCGTGTAACTGTTCAAGGTTGAGATTCTGTGGCAGCAGCACCTGCAAAAAAGCGTCCTTGGGCCTTTGATTCACCTTGACCTGAATGTTTGCCACACTCTCCAGCGCGTTAGCGCATGTTAATGTAAGAGCGGATACTGCGGCACATACGATATCACTGCCGGCCTTGGCATACCCCGCATGGCCAACGCATTCGAATCCGCAAAACATCTCCTGTGCGCTGTAAAGCGTGACGGTGGTCATTATGCGTGAATGGCGGTGATCTCTACTTTGGTGTAAGGCTGACGGTGGCCCAGCTTGCGCGCCGAATCCTTTTTGCTGCGGTAGGTGCGAATGGTAATCTTTTCGCCCTTGAGCTGCGCAAGAACCTTGCCCTCTACCTTGGCGCCAGCCACAACCGGGGTACCGGCCGTTACACCAGCTTCGCTGCCCAGCAGAAGCACGTCAAAGGATACGGGGCTGTCCACTTCCTGATTGAGCTTTTCGATGTAGATCACATCGCCCTGGGATACACGGTATTGCTTGCCACCTGTCGCAATGATTGCATACATGGTGCAGCACCTCCTACGTTTACTCGCCGGGCATTGAGGTTGCGCATAAGCGCATTTGGACAGACCTCTCCCGTGCGGCTTGCCCGTATACGATAGCATAGTTGCAAACCGATGTCAAGCAAAATCTCCCTTTGACAGTGTCAAAAAACAGCAGAAAAGAACGCTATTTGATAACCTCCATGCGCCATTTCCCCTGCAGGGATGACGGCATCATCACCCTGATGCGGCAGACGGAACTTTTCAAGCTTGCCCTGCCGCCATAGGATACATTCAGTTCCCACCGGTCGCCGCTGGGCATGATTGTCAGGCTTACCGCTTCTGGACAGGAAGGAAACAATGCGTTCAGCCTAAGCTGCGCTTCCCGAAGTGCCTGTACGCGTTTTATACCATCCTTTACCGTTAGTTTGTCCTCATGGGCCGCAAACCATGTCCAGAAGGCCGCAATTTGTTCTTCGGTGCACCCTTTTGTTTTGAATAAACTCATTTTGCCTGCCTCCTTTATTAAACGAACCAAAGATAAAAGACTTCTGGTGCGTTTCTATCTTATGCCATAGTATACCACAAAAAGCAGCAATCCGGACTTTTGACTTCATGGAAAATGCATAAAACAAAAAGAGGGCTGCCGTGTTAAGCCAATTTCACGACAGCCGCCATGACACCATGCATTACTTATTTGCCATTCACTATTCACTGTACAATGCACATTGTTTTAGCCTTCGTCAGGAAGCTGCCCGAAGCTTTACCAGTGAAATCAAATCATGCAAGGCAGCTTCATCCGTAACCTTGAGCATCAGCCACCGGCCGCCCAGGGAGAAGGGCGTGCGTTGATACAGCGCCTTTGTGTCTACGTTAAGCTTAGGAAGCACGTCAGGCATGTTTGCTTCCTCCCTGTTGCCAAGGACCACCAACGCAATGAAATGGCCGGCCATGGGGTACAGCGTGCATAGCGACCTGCCGCTTTTTTTGTATTTCACATTCCATCCTTTTTGCCCGGAGCAACCGCTGTATTCCAACCTGGGTGCAACTTGAAAGCTGCTTTCCAGCGCAGCCCGCGCCTGATCCCACAAAGGGGAATTGACAAAAGCTGAAATCTCTCCATAAGCGGGAGGATGATCCGGCCCGTACCATTCATACCATTGCATTCACTCTGCCCCGCCCATCCGCCTCCGGATGGCGTCCTTTTCCTTTTTGGCAAGCATTCCGCCGTCCAGTGCTCTGAAAATGTAAGCAGCGGCCTCCTCCCTTGGCGCAACAGCTTGCATCAAAAGAAGCACCTCAAGAATATCAAGGAGGATCAACTTGCGCTGGGTCGGCGGCAGTTCTTCCACAGGGATGGAAGTCAGCTCACATAACACAACAGGATACATGTCCGGCCTTTGAGACAGCCAGCTTTGAAGGCTTTGTATGGCTTGCCTGGCGGTGATGAACTTTTCATCCCTGAAGCAGGCCATGTACTGCCCAAGTATGCTATCTAGCCTGTTCTCCGTATCCCAGCGCACATTTTCCGAAAGGAGCATCACGCCGATGCTGCGCTGATAGGAGTTTTCATGATGCAGCTTTTTAGCAAGCGTATCCCAGAGGGGATACACGTCATCATGCGCGATACTCCTGGCTTTTAAGGTCAGGAAGGCGGCGTAGCGGATGTCATTGTTCTTTTCATCCAGTAGCCCGATGAGATACGGGATGTCCTTTGGGTTGAGCGCTTCCGCCTGCGCTGCCGGATCCTGCCTTGCGGCCAGCAATACATCAAGATCCATCATAACATTCCTTCGCGCCTTTTCACCGGATGGCGCAGCACCGTTTTTAGGTTCTCGGCCTTTGTCTTCCTGGGGTCGCCAAGGTAAATTTCATGATGCCTTCTGCGCAAGTTATTCAGAAGCGATGTGCCGATATCGGTTGCCAGGCCGTTGTCATGCATATACGCATCCATCCTTGCAAGCGTTTCCGGCTCCCTGTTATAGGGCCCCAGGTGCATCGCCTGCACACACAAGCCTTCGGCAAATGTACAAAGCCTCGCCTTCTCTGCATCAAGGCCGGGCCTCTTGCGTTGAAGCTCCGCTTTGGCCCAGGCAAGCACCTCTTCCGTCACAAATTCCGGCTGACGGATCATGGAGGTCCATAAGTAGCGCTCCTTGTGGATGGTAAAATCCATGTCTTCATCGTCATCCAGCCACCACAGGCCTTCCAGCGGCGGGACCGCATACTCATAATATCCGGGAACTTCCCTGCTGCCTTTTGCGCTCATTTTGATGGTGTAGGACAGGGCATACAAAAGCTCTACCGCCTTTTGGTACTCCCCGCCCTCCTGGTTGGGGTTGCCATGCCCGTCCACCATCAGAAAAAGCATCTCCGGCACGTTGATGATTCCCGGCTCCCGGGAGGGCTGGTATAGTTCCTTTTGACTTTTCCTGTAATCCACTTTTTCCGTCATAGGCTGCCTTACGCTTTCCGCCACCGCTTGAGGGTGGGAAAGAACTCCAGCATCCCCTTGCGTGCAGATTCCGCATCGGGATAGACGCTGCCTACCACAAAAGGCACACAGGTTTCAATCATTTCCTCCATGGTTTCATCCTTGGAAAAATGGCCGTTCGCAAAGCAGTAGTGGCAGTAATCCTTGTTCTTGCTGCCATCGGCATTTGTTCCGAAATGGTTATCCTCCGTCATGGGCATGGCGCAGCTCTGGCAAAACGTTTGTTCCATGGTACAATCCCTCCTTCGTTGTTACAGGGTTATTGTACCATTCTAAAGCTGACAACTAGCTGTCATATTTCAATAATAGTCCGACATTATTTTCAGCCTTTCACGAAGTATGCTTTGCACATGTACCGGTGACAGTACTTTCAAATAAGGACCATAGGACAGAAGAAACCCATACACCCATTCATCTTCAGGATAAGACACAGTGACCAGAAAATGCCCGTCATCCTGCTTCTCGATTTGAGATTCCTCAAAATCATCATATACCCGAAAGGCCTGGCTTGCATCGATCCAAAGTTTCAATACAACAAAAGGCCTTGACGGATTGCTTTCAAACGTAGGCAGAATGTCTGTTTGATTCGGGGCGGCAAACTGACCTCCGCTCAAGCGCACATCCTTCATGCGGGTGAGCTTGAACAGCCGCACTTCCCCGCGCATCCTGCAATAAGCCTTCAAATACCAGGCACGGCTTTTGAACCAAAGCTGTAAAGGTTCTGCTTGCCGCTCCGTCCGCTCCCCGGATGCGCCGTAATATGTAAAGACTAAAACCCTTTTGTGCAAAATCGCATCCTTCAAAAGCGCCAGTTCACTTTGCTTTGTCTGGCTCCAGTCGGAAAAATCCACCGCCACCCAATCGCTGTCGCCGGCTCCGAAAATGGCGCGCCATTTGGCCAGAAGGCTTTCGCCCTTGGTGATGCCAACGGCTTTGAGCCCTTGCAGCGCAGCCAGAATCTCCGTCTGCTCTTCCTTGTTCAGCAACGACTTCTGAATCACAAAGCTTTCTACCAGCGCGATTCCCCCGTTTTTCCCCTGGGAGGCATACACAGGGATGCCCGCCCCACTCAGCGCTTCCACATCACGGTAGATGGTTCTTTGCGATACGCCAAAATGGCGGGCCAGTTCAGCCGCCGTTAATGTCTTTTTGTCCAGCAACAGGATCACGATTTCAAACAGCCTGCTTACCTGCATCATCTCACCCGGTTTCATTATAGCGCTTTGCATTTGGCAGCGCAATGGCAGGAAACGCTTGACAGGCAGGCACCATCCGATTAAGATGACAAAGGAAGTTTTGTCAAAGGGGACTGTGTCATGAAAAGCCATCAGCTAGGCCGCCTGGGTGCTTTTACAGCCGGCTCTGCCACATTGTTATTTGCATTGTCCATGCTCATCCCTGACAAGGCGGTATCCGGCCCAATATCCTATGGCTCCAGCCTGATCATATCGTTGGGGTATATGCTGATGACCTGTAGTCTGGCTGCCTTTGCAGATATGGAGCTGAAAGGCTGCGCATATGCCGCTGTTGCTTTCGCATCAGCATATGCTGCCTTGATCTGCCTTGTATACTTCACCCAATTGACGACGGTATGGCAGCAAGCCGCATCAGTGGATTTGCTGGATGCTCTTGCCTACCGGCCGGGAAGCTGGATGTTTCATTTGGATATGCTGGGCTACGCGATGCTCAGTCTTTCCACCATCTTTGCAGGGCTGTCCATCACCGCAAAAACAAAGGGAGAAACGTGGCTGCGCCGCCTTATGCTGATTCACGGGATCTTTGCTGTTACCTGCATGCTTTTCCCAATGCTGGGTCTTTTTACACAAAAGGCGGGGAATACGGGCAATGACTTGATCGGTGTGATCGTGCTTGAGTTCTGGTGCATATACTTTCTACCCATAACAGTACTTTTTGCCGGGTATATGAAGCGATGCAAAAACAAAACAGCGGAGATGACTGTATGAAAAACACAGGACGGGCGGACTGGATTTTGCGGTTCATCAAGGGTATGTTCATCGGCAGCGGGTTCATTCTGCCCGGCGTCAGCGGTGGAGCGCTGGCGGCGGTGTTTGGCATCTATGAACGGATGATTTCCTTTTTGGCCAACCTGAAAAAGGATTTCAAAAAGAACGTTCTTTTCTTTATTCCGGTGGGGCTGGGCATGGCGGCAGGTGTGTTCTTGCTTGCTTTCCCCATTGATTATCTGCTCAAGACAGCGGAAACGTATGTGATGTGGTTCTTCATCGGCTGCATATTGGGCACGCTTCCGGCACTTTTCAGGCAGGCTGCCAAAAATGGCTGGAAGTACTGGCATATCGGGCTTTTGGTGGTCACCTGCGCAGGAGCTTACGCATTGCTTCGGCTGCTGCAAAACGCCGGGGCCGTTACGCTTTCCCAGGGCTTTTTCACCTGGATGCTTGCCGGTGCGCTCATCGGCCTTGGCGTGGTAGTGCCGGGCCTGAGCCCTTCCAACCTTTTGATGTACTTGAACCTGGATCAGGGTGGGCGGCTGTACGAGGGTATGACCAGCGGTATCAAAAATCTGGACTTCGGTGTCATCATTCCCATGCTTCTGGGTGTTGCGGCTTGTGTTCTTCTTTTGTCCAAGCTGATGAACTACATTTTCAGCAGGGCCTATGCAGCACTGTACCATGCCATTCTTGGTTTTGTCATCGCCTCCACACTGATCATCGTACCTACGAACATGAGCTATATCAGCATAGGCGGTATGATCAGCCTTCTAGCCTGCGGCGCAGGCGCTGCGCTGGCCATCTTCATGACGAAATTAGAGGTCAAGTACAAGCCGGGGGATTGAGTTGGCGCGCCAGGTCCTCCCGAACGGATTTGGAAAGGCTTTTTTCGACCATTTCATAAGAATGGTCGATCATCTGATACAGCAGCCTTTCCTCCATTGGTTCCACCCACACGGTATTCCTGTGCGGCTGCTGGCTTGGCGGGCAATGGTATCCCCGCTCCACCATGCCTGGAAACTGTAGCCGGTAGACCTGGGCCAGCATAGGATCGCATTTGAGAGTGATTTTATAATTACCCGGCCTAGAATAAATCTCCGCAAAGATTTTACCCTTCACCTTGATGCACACAGGCTCCGGGCCAAAGGGATAATCTTCATATGCTTGATTCTTGTTCAGGCAATAGGCAAACAAAATTTCCTGTTCAATCATGCTTTTACATGAGGCCCGGCCTTTCATCACCGGGCTTTTTTTGCCCTTTCGTAAGAATGGCTTTGGGGAGAAAGAAATACCAAAGTGCAGTTTCTTATTCCAAATCTCATTATAGCACGGTCTGCCGACTCCATTAAATAAAAAGAAAACCGGCGGCCTTACGCCACCGGCATTTGCACACATCCGATATGATTTACTCAATGATCTGTCCCACGACGGGCACCCTTTCCAGGTTTTTCACTCCATGGGGAGATCTTTCCTTGATCTCAACCGTTAAATCCTTCCCGGCCGTGAACCCGTTATGAGCGCCATTTTTCCAGAAAGCGCTGTTGGTCACATCATAGATCAGGCCGTCCACGGCAATGTAGGCAGGGTTGCCGTTTTTGCCATCATAGGCAGACAATTGCTCCAGCGTCAGCATCAGCCCAGCATCCGCATTGGCTGAACCCAGCAGCTTACCCACTTGAGGAACGTCTTTCAATATGTCTACTCCGTGGGGGGAAGCCTTGGTTACCTCCGTGAGATCCATCCCAGCCAGATAATTGATATGCTGCCCTTCTTTCCAGCCGGGGTTGTTGGTCACATCATAGACAATGCCTTCCACGGCAACATAGGCAGGCTGGCCGTTTTTCCCGTTGAAGGCAGCCAATTCCTCAACAGTGAAAGTTCTTTCTGTGCCTGCTGCCGGGCTGGGAGCCGGGCTTAATTCTGCCGTGGCAGTCGCGGTAGGTTCCGCGGTAGCCGTAGGTGCCATCGTTGGGGCGGCGGTCAACATTGGTGTGGCAGTGGCGGCCGGTGTATTAGCAGCGCAGCCAGCCAGCAGGGAAACTGTCAAAATCATCAGTACACCAAGAAATAAGGGTTTCTTTCTCATGATAAGCTCCTTTCATCCATGGACAATACAGAGGCACTGGAAGGCATCAGGTTCGTAAGCTTACTTCCGAAATGCCTGCAACGGATCTTTTGTATCATTCTATCCTCGGGCCGGTAGCCTACATCCTGACAATATGCTCCAGCCCGTTCATCCTATAGAATGGACAGATAGAAGGAAAATGAAACCTCCGCAACCAAAAGATTGCGGAGGCCAAATTCAGGAAACATCACGTTTGAAATACTACTGTGCCTTGGCCTTTCTCGCAGCACGAAGCACACGCACCATTTCACTTGGTTTGGGCGGCTTGCCATACATGAGCACACCGATCCGATAGATGCGGGCTGCCAGTACACCGACAAAGGCCGTTGCCCCAATCAGCAACAGGACGGATATCACGACCTCATACCATGCAGGGCTCGCCATGGCGATGCGCACAAACATGGCCATGGGCGACGTGAGAGGCAGGTAGGAACAGAATTTCATGGCCGCATTGTCGATATTGCCCGAAGACATGGATATGACAACCACCATAAATGCGATGACGAATCCAAACAAAACGGGCAGCGTGGTGGTGTTCACATCCTCCGTGCGGGAGGCCAGGGAACCGATGGCCCCAAACAGGAATGCATACAGGAAATAGCCCAGCACAAAGAACAGCAGCGCGAAGCCAACGATGTTCAGTGGCATGTTGAATATGGACGCAATGATTTCATTCCCCGCCCAGGAAGCTTGATTGAGGCCATAAAACAGAATGGCCGAACCAAAGATGGCAATCATCTGGATGAGCCCTGCCAGCCCCGACCCGATGACTTTTCCAAAAAGCAGGCTGTTGGGCCGTGCCGAGGTAATGAGTAATTCCATCGTGCGGGAGCTTTTTTCCGTAGCCACGGCAGAGGCTACAAGCTGTCCATAGATGAGGATGGCCATATACAGTGCAAAGATCAGCGCATAGGTATAGAAGAAAGTATCCATCTGGCTGACGCCCAGGTTCTCTACTGATACACTCACCGGCGATATGAGGATTTGGGATATCTCCTCCGCGCTCGCCCCAAGTACTTTCAGCTTTTCCAGCCTGTATGCAGACTGCAGCGCACCAAAAAGCAAAGCGCTGGTGTTGTCGTACATCCCAAGATTCCTTGCGATATACGTCAGTTTCTCTGCGCTTGTGATGATCACAGCGCTCCCGTAGGTTCCAGCAGTCACCTGTTGCCTCAGCGCCTGCTCGTCCTCCGTCACCACATGGGCAGTAACCCCATACAGGGAGGAAGCAAACTGCCGCAAAGCATCCTCGCTTAAAGCACCGTCCTTGTTGACGATGGCAATCGGCGGACCCGACTGTTGGGGCGTTTGAATAGATGGACCGTCTCCGCTTATATCCCCACCGGAAGAATTGGAAAACAATCCCTTCAATGTGGGAAAAGACAGTACGGCTGCAACGATCAGCACAAGGGCCAACGTCATACCCGTGTATACCTTGTTTTTGAAATAGCCCATTAGCTCAAAGCGGAGCACGGAAAGGAATTGCTTCATACGTTCCTCCTTAAATTGACGCCCCCGTATACTCGACAAAGATATCGTTCAGGGACGGTTCGAACACCCGGTATCCTTCCACAGGGATGCTCTCCTGAGCCATGGCCAGCAACATGGGCAGCGTGTCTTCAACAGCATTCATATGCACATGCAGCATATCATCGGTGATATTCGCCTGAAGCTCTTTGCGCCTCACAAAGTGAAGCGCTTTTTCCTGATGCCCGGGTGCCACCTGCAAAAGGATGTGGCGGCGGTCATAACTGCGCTTGTGTGCGGCAATGGACGTATTCAGTACAATGCGGCCCTGGTTCAGAATCGCGATATCCTGGCAAAATTCTTCCACGTAGTTCATTTGGTGGCTGGAAAACAGCACAATCTTTCCCGCCGCAATGCACTCTTTTACGATGTCCTTGAGC
>JAEZLW010000040.1 GCA_023415145.1 Bacillota bacterium
TCCTTAAAGGGTAACGAGACCGTCATGGAAAAGATGCTGCGCCTGGACGCTTTGAAAAAGTTTCCCGATGATACGGACCTGTTGGAAGACGTCATCATCGAAAACAAACAGGCCATGGAGATGTGTACCATCTACCGGGACATCATGTCCGGCACTATGGATGCCTTCGCCTCCATCATCAGCAACAACCTGAACATTGTCATGAAGGTTTTGACCAGCCTTACCATGGTCGTGGCCATCCCCTCACTGGTGGCCGCCCTCTGGGGCATGAACGTAAACGTTCCCTTCGAAAATTCTCCCTTCGGATTCTGGATCGTATTGGGTATTTCTATTTTCAGCGCTCTTTTGGCCGGGCTTTTCCTCTGGCGCAAGAAAATGTTTTGACCAGGGACTTTGTCCCTGGACTCTACCAAAGGGACAAAGCCCCTTTGGAATCCCCATATTTTGGGGATATGAAAAGCAGCCCCTTCCAATCATATTGCAGATGGAAGGGGCTGCTTTTGTCTATAAATAAACGGGATTCCAAAGGGATGATATCCCTTTGGCGGGGGGCCCGGGGGCGGAGCCCCAGGGTCATTCCCCCAGCGCGTATCCGGGTTTTGTACTTTGGCCCTGTTGGCGGCGGAAGTTTTCGCTGTTCTTTTCCTTATAGATGGTATACATCTCTTCCGGCGTCATGCCGGCCTGCAGGCACATGCTCACGAAGAAGTGGAGGATATCCACCATTTCCTCTTTCACTGCACGCTCATTGACGGGTTTGCGGTTCTTCCACCATTTGAAGTTCACTTCATCGATCAGTTCCGATAATTCCGAGATCATGGCCAGCGTCTGCTTTTGAATCCACTCCTCGGGGGTAATGTTTTCAAGATGGCGCGAAATCACCAGGGATTCATGAAACTCCCGCTGCAATGCGAAAATTTCGTCCAGCCTGTCGGCCATAGCCGCAGCCCCCTTACTTTTGTATATATTGCAGATATTTTTCTGCATGCTTGCCAACTACGGCCACGCTGGGGCGATGGGACAAAATTTCCCCTGCCACACGGAGCACATCATCCTTTGTCACACGCTCAATCTTTGATATGGTCTCCTCAGGTGTGGGCGGATGCTTCAAAAGCAGCTCACCCCGGCCAATGGCCTGCATGCGGCTGGAGGCGCTCTCAAGGCCCAGAATATACGAGCCCTTCAACTGCGCTTTGGACTGTATGAACTCCTTGTCTGTCACGCCGCCCTCAAGCAGTTTCTTCGCCTCAATCTCCATCTGTGTGAGCACCGTTCCCGCGTTGTCAGGGGACGTTCCTGCATACATGTTCAAAACGCCGCAGTTGGGATAAGTGGCGGGATAGCTGTAGATCGTATAGGCCATGCCCAGTTCCTCACGCACCCGCTGGAACAGCCTGGAGGACATGCCGCCGCCCAGAATATTGTTGAACACGGCCACCGGATAAATGTCATCATGGCCCATGGGCTTGCCGGGATAGCCCATGCAGATGTGCACCTGTTCGGTATCCTTGTCCCTGAACAAAACGCGCTGTGTTCTTAGCACCGTCTCCCCAATGGTATCAGGCGTTCCGGTACCATACCAGGAGCCAAAGGCCTTGTTCAGCAAATCCTCCAACATAACCCTATCGTAATTTCCCGCAATGGCCACCACCACGTTTTCAGGACGGTAATGGGTTTTGCGGAAGGTGAGAAGATCGTCCCGGCTGTATTTGCGAATGCTTTCCGCCGGACCCAGAATAGGCATGCCCAGTGCCTGGCCTTCGAATTGCGCCTCACTTAACAGCTCGTGCACCAAATCCTCCGGCGTATCCTCCACCATGGAGATCTCTTCCAGGATGACGCCGCGCTCCTTGTTCAGTTCCCGCTCATCCATGGTCGCGTTCAGCGTGAGATCGCTCAATATATCCACTGCCAGAGGCAGATCCTCATCGATGACCTTGGCGTAATAGCAGGTGCATTCCTTGGATGTGAAGGCGTTCAACTGGCCGCCTACCGCATCCATTTCCTCGGCGATGTCCCGGGCGGTACGCTTTTGCGTCCCCTTGAACACCATGTGCTCAATAAAATGGGACAGGCCGTTTTCAAAGGGCGTCTCCATCATGGAACCCACCTTGATCCAGACACCGATGGAGGCGGAGCGCACATGGGGCAGGTATTCCCCTACCACCCTTAAGCCGTTTGACATGGTCCATTGATCGTACATGTTCAATTCCTTTCGGGATAGTCTTTTCTATCTTTACCAAAGAGGTGCAAAGCATTCAAAAATCACAAGCGCCCTCCCCCGCCCCTCGGGGCTGTAAGGAAGGGCGTTCATTTCATGAGGGGGCGTAACGAGGGGGCGAAGGCCACCTCGTTTGAGATCGTCTCAGCCGGCTTTGCTGGCGCCGTAACCCTGCCCCGCCAGTGGCGGAAATGGGCAGGGTGGAGGCGGGAAGCGAAACGAGCTATGCGAGCTGCAGCGAAGCAGGGCGACGATTGAGCTTCCGGACCGCACGGAGGTTTGCGTAGCAAACATTCCTTACGCGACTTCCTGGCCGTATGCTGAAGGGAAGGGGATTTATCACCAAACCTTCGGCAGACAAGGAAATCGTGCAGACTCGATAAAATGACTTTTATCGATCATCTGTCAGCGGGGCGTCCATCCCTGCGCGGCGGGCGGGGCCGGTCGCCGGTGGGGCGGTGCTCAGCGGGATTGTTTTCGTAGACGATATCGTTGCGGATCAGGCTGATGCGGCCCTGGGCATTGACCTCGTTCACCTTGACCTCAATCTCATCGCCGATCTTCAAAACGTCATCCACCTTCTCTACGCGGTGGTTGGCCAGCTTGGAGATGTGGATCATGCCGTCCTTGCCGGGAGCCAGTTCCACAAACGCGCCGAAAGCCTGGATGCCCACCACCTTGCCGGTGAACACATCGCCCACTTCAATATCCTTGGCGATGCCCTCAATGATCTTGCGGGCTTTGTTAGCCGCCGCTTCATCGGGAGTGGAGATGAAGACACGCCCGTCGTCCTCGATGTCGATCTTGACGCCGGTCTCGGCAATGATCTTGTTGATCATCTTGCCGCCTGGGCCGATGACCTCGCGAATCTTTTCGGGGTTAATGGTGAAGCGGATGATCTTGGGCGCATAGGGGCTCAGGTTCCCCCTGGGCTGGCCCAGGCACTCCAGCATGATTTTCAGTATATGCAGCCGGCCCTGCAGCGCCTGCGCCAAAGCCTGCTTCAAAATGGGCCTGTCGATGCCCTTGATCTTGATGTCCATCTGAATGGCCGTGATGCCGTTCATGGTGCCAGCCACCTTGAAGTCCATGTCGCCAAGAAAGTCTTCCAGACCCTGAATGTCGGACAAAACCGCCACCTTGCCCGTTTCTGCATCCTTGATGAGGCCCATGGCCACACCGGCCACAGGCGCATGGATGGGCACTGCCGCATCCATCAGCGACAGGGTGGAGCCGCACACGGAAGCCATGGAGGAGGAACCGTTGCTGCCCAGCACCTCGCTGACCAGCCGCAAGGCGTATGGGAATTCCTGCTCGGTGGGGATCACAGGTTCCAATGCCCGCTCCGCCAGCGCACCATGGCCGATTTCCCGGCGGCCTGGAGATTTCAGCCGGCCAGCTTCACCGGTAGCGTAGGGGGGCATGTTGTAGTGGTGCATGTAGCGCTTGTAATCTTCGTTGGAAAGCCCGTCCAACATTTGCGCTTCGCTGGTAGATCCTAAGGTGGTCACGGTGAGCACCTGGGTCTGACCCCTGGTGAATACAGCGCTGCCGTGGGTGCGGGGCAGGACGCCTACTTCGCACCAGATGGGACGGATCTCCGTCACGGAGCGTCCGTCGGGGCGAATACCCTGCTCCAATATCTTTTTGCGCATGATTTCCTTGTTCAGGGAATAAACGGCATCGTCCACTTCTGTTTCCCTGCCGGGATAGATGTCGGCGAAATGGGCCAAAATGTCTTCTTTTGCAGCCTTTTCCCGCTCCTGACGCTCTTCACGGACAAAGGTTTCAAACGTATAGGCACACTTGTCATAGGCATACGCACGTACGGCGTCCTTGATCTCCTGTGCGGTGACAACCAGCGTAACGTTGGCCTTGGGTTTGCCGATTTCGGCGATAATGGTCTCCTGGAAGGCGATCAGCTTTTTGATCTCCTCGTGGGCGTACATGATGCCTTCCAGCATTACTTCCTCGGAGATTTCCTTTGCCCCGGCTTCCACCATCAGAATGGCTTCCTTGGTGCCGGATACAACAAGATGCAGCTCGCTCTGGGCGCGCTGGGCCTCATCGGGGCAAAGCACGAATTGGCCGCCTACCCGGCCCACCACCACGGAGCCCGTGGGGCCGCCAAAGGGAATCTCGCTGATGCAAAGGGCAATGGAGGAACCGATCATGGCCGGAATCTCCGGGGGGATATCGGTATCTACGGACAGCACCGTGGCCACAACCTGCACATCGTTGCGCATGCCCTTGGGGAACAGGGGGCGCAGGGGCCTGTCGATCAACCGGCAGGTAAGCGTCGCCTTTTCAGTGGGGCGGCCTTCCCTTTTGATGAAACCGCCGGGTATCTTGCCAACGGCATAATGCTTCTCTTCAAAGTCAACACTCAAGGGAAAGAAATCTACGCCTTGCCGAACGTTTTCGGACATGGTGGCGTTGACGATCACCACCGTGTCGCCATACCTGACCAGCGCCGATCCGGCTGCTTGTTGGGCGTATTTTCCAAATTCCAGTGTCAGCGGCCTGCCCGCCAAATCCATTGTGTACGTTTTGTGCTCCATGCCAATCTCCTTCACATCGTCGCACGGCAGCTTGCCTGCCGTTTACTTTTGACACACCAGCCTGTTCTTAATGTGAAGTCAGACTGGCACCTCTTTTAACCCCATGGCTTTCCAGTATTCCTGTGAAAAAGCCGCACAGGGGAGCCCATGCTGCCATGAGCGCCGCTGGCGACTTTCACAAACAGTTTGACCGGACAAGGGCGGAGACCCATGCTCCGGTATCAACCAACGGGCCGGCATGGCCGGCCTTGCGCGCAAGCCGCTGTAGCGCGGGATTACTTGCGCAGGTTCAACTGGTCGATCAGCTTACGGTACCGCTCGATATCGGTCTTCTTCAGGTAATCCAGAAGGCCCCTGCGCTGGCCGACCATGAGCAACAGGCCGCGGCGGCTGTGGTGGTCCTTCTTGTTGATTTTCAGATGCTCGTTCAGGTGGTTGATCCGTTCGGTTAGCAGTGCCACCTGCACTTCGGGGGAACCGGTGTCGCCCTCGTGACGGCCATAGGTTTCGATGATTTCAGCCTTGATCATGATATCTTTCTCCTTTCACTCAAATCGCCATGAACGAAGCGAAGCGTCGGAGTGTCGCAAAACTGCGTCCATGGTTCAAAACAGCGTCTTTCATTGTAGCACTACACGCTGCGTTTGTAAACGTATGCGGGGAATTTTTTTCCGCACCATGCTATTATTCCCCGAACAGAAACGTTTTATGGCTTACGCAGGCCTTAAGAAAATGCTCAACGCACGGGGCGCATCGATGGATGGCATGTCCATCGTATGTAATCGTGCCGCAAGGCTTGACTGCAACACCATTTTAGTTAAACTATTTCATCTCAAAATAGTCTTTGGCATGACGCACATCGCGGCTGATCTGCTCCTTCAGTGCCTGCACCCCGCCAAACCGGATCTCATCGCGTATGCGCTGCAAAAATTTTACGCGGAGGTTTTGTCCGTACAAGTCTTCCGCGCGGTCCAACAAGTGTGCTTCCAGCGTGATTCCGCCCTCGGGCAGCGTAGGATGGCGGCCCAGGTTTACCACGGCGGGAAACACGCCCTTTTTCGTTTTTACCCGAGCCACATACATGCCAAAGGCAGGCAGTGCCTTGCCTTTGGGGATTGCTATGTTGGCCGTGGGAAAACCAATCTTTCTGCCCATTCCCTTGCCATGCTCCACGCGCCCGGTAATGGCATATGGCCTCTCCAGCAGCTTGCTTGCCAGTTCCACATTCCCCTGCTCCAGCAGGCTCCGCACACGGGAGGAGGATACGGTATGTCCGTCCACCTGCACCGGGGATACTACATGGACATCAAAGCCGAATTTTTTGCCCATCTTTTTTAAAAACTTGGCATCGCCTTCCCCACCCGCGCCAAAGGTATAGTTGAAGCCCACAACAATATGATGGGGCGCAAAACGGTTCACAAGCCATTCCACATATTTTTTAGGGGACATGCTCATCGTTTTTCGGTTAAAGGGAAGCACCACCATAGCATCCGCCTTTAACTGAGCCATGCGTGCAGCCCGCTCAGGTACGGTGGACAGCATGGCTGGGGCGGCCTTGGGCTTTAAAACCTCCATGGGATGCTGTAAAAAGGTGCATACCACTACCGGCAGTTTCTCCAGGGAACCCCACTCCCTGGCGGTACGCAAAAGCCAGGCATGACCCGTATGAACGCCGTCGAACATGCCCAGTACCAGCACGCTGGGGCCCAGGTTTGCAGCATCCGTGAATGTCAAGCGCATAGGATTCCTCCAAAGACATCTTGCGTATTGCGTATCAAAAAGTATCACCGCCCACCATTGCCCGAAAGGCAATGCTGTTTGATTGGCGGTGGGCTATGCCCATAAAAGCGCCTTGCAGATACACTCTCAGGGGCACATTTTCCGCTACACCCTCAAGGTTTTCAAAGGCGGAAAGCCGCATTTTACCCCCGTTGCTGCAAACGCCTGCCAGTTCTTTGGGTACATCGGCCCGTGGAAGATGCATAAGCGGCATATCCATGGAAAGCAGGCAATCGGCCAGACATCCCTCATCCTTTTTACGCTGCAATTCCTCCAGCGTGAAGGCGGTATCCAATGTGAACGCACCGCTTTGCGTGCGAAGCAGAAACCGCATATGGGCGGGACAACCCAGTGCCTTTCCCATGTCATGGCACAGCGTGCGCACATACGTGCCCTTTCCGCAGCGGATAAAAAGCATCATGCCATGGTTTTGCGTCTCCCGGCCAGGAATGATTTCCTCCACCAGGATAGGGCGGGGATCCCCCTGTACCATAATGCCTTTCCGGGCCAGATCATAGAGCCTCTGCCCATCCCGCTTGATGGCCGAAAAGCTGGGAGGCGTCTGCCATATTTCCCCTGTAAAGCATGGCAATACCGACCGTACATCGTCTATAGAAGGAAAGTTTTCACCTTGCTCTGTGACGCGTCCCTGCGCATCCTGTGTGTCTGTTGCCGTACCGAAGGCAATCTCCGCCACATAGGACTTGCGCTTGTCCACCAGATAATCAAACAGCCGGGTGGCTTTCCCTGCCATCACCGGCAGGATGCCTGCCGCTTGCGGATCCAGCGTGCCGGCATGACCTGCCTTTTCCCCGTTTATCAGGCGGCGCACAGCCCCGACCACCTGGCTGGAGGTCATGCCCGGCGGCTTCAATACATTGAAAAACCCGTTCATGGCTGACCGTCCTCAAGACTTTTCTCCATGGCCGAGACCATGATCTCCACTGCTTGCGCAAGCCCATGGTTCATGGTGCAGCCCGCCGCCAGGGCATGGCCGCCGCCTCCGAACTGTGCGGCCAGCCGCGCTACATTGCAGCCTTCCACGGCCCGAAGGCTGAACTTGGTTCCCGATTCCACTTCTCTTGCCAGAAAAGTCATACTGACACCGGTGATGTCAATGCCGAAATTGACAACAGCCTCCACATGCTCGCCCTTTGCACCGCATGCCAGAAGGTCTGCCTGTCGAAGCTGCATGCCAGTAATCTGCCCGCTATGATAAAAGGTGAGGGTGGATAAAGCGCGTGCCAGTACCAATACCTGCTCCCGGCTGCGCTCCCGAAACAGTATGCGGTTCAGCCTGGCGATAGGCAGGCCGTAGGCCATCAGTTCCCCTATGACATGGAAAGCATCAGCGGTGGTATTGTCAAAGCTGAAATTGCCCGTATCCATGGCAATGGCCGCATACAGGCAGGTGGCAATGTCCGCATCCAAATCCACGTCCAGGCTGCGGATCAGTTCATACATGAGCAAGCCTGTAGCGCTGGCCTGCGCCGAGACCACATTCATATCGGCGTAATTGGGATTGGTGCCGTGATGGTCGATTTGCATGGTACGCCCGGCCGCAAAAAACAAAGGCGCGCACTCGCCCAGGCGGTTACGGTCCGCCACGTCCACAGCGATGGCCAGATCAAAGCTTTCGCCGTTCAATTGGGCCGGCTTTAGAATCTTGCCCGCGCCTTGTAAAAGCATCAGCAATTGAGGCACATCATCGGCGCATACGGCTTCCACCTGCTTGCCCATCTTCATAAGCGCGGCCCGCAAAGCCAAAGCGCTGCCGATGGTGTCACCATCCGGCGATACGTGTGTGCACAAAAGAATGCGCCCGGCCTCACGGATAAAAGACAGCAGGGACTCCGGAAAGCTATTCATCTGCACCGGATGGTTCTTCCTCATCTGTGTCGTTTCCTTCCACTTCCTTGGCACGAACCTTACTGAGCACATCCGCGATATGTACGCCATAGGCAATGTTTTGATCCAGTTGGAATATGATCTCAGGCGTGTAGCGGATGACCATGTTCTTACCCAGTTCCCTGCGTACAAACCCCGCCGCGCCTTTGAGCGCTGCCATCACGCCTGCCGCCTTGTCTTCCTCAAGAATGCTGACATAGATCTTGGCATAACGCAGGTCACGGGTCACCTCGGCACGTGTTACGCTGAAGGTTCCGGTAATCCTGGGATCACTGAGCTGGTTGCGGATGATCTGGTCCACCTCCCGGCGAACCTGATCGGATATGCGGTCGCTGCGATGAAAACTCACTGTCATTCCCTTGCCTTTCTGGGGTCCTAAGCCATAGGAGAAAAATCGGGAAAATGACATGTCATTTTCCCGAAGACGCTTACCGAGTCACTTCTTCCTGGATATAGCACTCGATGACGTCGCCTTCCTTGATGTCGTTGTAGCCTTCAAGACCGATACCGCACTCATAGCCGGAGGCTACTTCCTTTGCGTCGTCCTTGAACCGCTTTAGCGAGGACAGCTTGCCCTCAAAGACCACCACATGGTCACGAAGGAGCCGAACAGAGGCGTTACGCTGCATTTTGCCATCCTGCACATAGCAGCCTGCTACAGAGCCAACACCGGTAACCTTGAAGACGTTGCGCACTTCGGCGTGGCCCAGAATGACTTCCTTGAACTGGGGCGCCAGCAGGCCCTTCATGGCCTTTTCAATGTCCTCAATCGCCTGGTAGATGATACGGTAGAGGCGAATGTCAATTTCTTCCCGCTCGGCCTGATCCCTGGCACTGTTGTCCGGGCGGATGTTGAAGCCGATAATGATGGCGTCAAAGGCGGACGCCAGGTTCACATCGTCCTTGGTAATGGCGCCTACGCCGCTATGCAGCACGCGCACCTTCACCTCGTCGTTGGAAAGCTTTTCCAGGGCCTGCTTCACCGCTTCCACAGAGCCCTGCACATCGGCCTTGATAATAATGTTCAGGTGTGTCACCTTGCCGGCGTCGATCTTTGAGAACAGATTGTCCAAAGATACCTTGGCACTGTTGCTGACGCGTGCTGCCTTCACCTTATCGCGCCGCTCCTCGGCTACCTGGCGGCTCAAGTGATCGTCGCCAACGGCCATCATGTCGTCTCCCGCCAGAGGCACTTCGTTGAAGCCGGAAACTTCTACAGGCATGGAGGGGCCTGCCTCTTCCACCCGCTCGCCCCGGTCGCCTACCATGGCACGTACACGGCCGGAAGCCATGCCCGCTACGATGTTGTCACCAACACGCAGCGTACCGTTTTGCACAAGCACCGTGGCCACAGGACCGCGGGATTTGTCCAGCTTGGCCTCGATGATTACACCTCGGGCCAAACGGTCGGGGTTGGCACGCAATTGCTGTACATCCGCCACCAGCAGGATCATTTCCAAGAGCTGGTCAACGCCCTGGCCGGTAACGGCGCTGACAGGAACCATAATGGTATCGCCGCCCCACTCTTCCGCCACCAGTTCATAAGCGGTAAGATCCTGCTTGACCCGGTCGGGATCGGCACCCGGCTTATCCATTTTGTTGATGGCAATGATGATGGGCACATTTGCCGCCTTGGCGTGATTGATGGCTTCCACCGTTTGCGGCATCACACCGTCATCCGCGGCCACCACCAGCACGGCGATGTCTGTCGCCTGAGCACCTCTTGCACGCATGGCGGTAAACGCTTCGTGGCCGGGGGTATCCAGGAAGGTGATTTTACGCTCATCCAGTTCCACTGTGTAAGCACCGATGTGCTGGGTAATGCCGCCGGCCTCGCCTGCTGTAACGCGGGTTTTGCGGATGTAGTCAAGCAGCGAGGTCTTGCCGTGGTCCACGTGGCCCATGATGGTAATGACAGGCGGCCTTACGATGAGGTCTTCGTCGGAATCCTCAAAGTCTTCGTCGGAAAGATAGTCTTCCGCCGTCTTGTCCAGCTTCTTTTCCAGTTCCACGCCAAACTCGGTGCAGACCAATGATGCAGTGTCATAATCCAGCTCACTGTTGATATTGGCCATGATACCCAGCAGCAGCAGCTTCTTGAGGATATCGCCCGCCGGCTTGCCGATGCGTTCAGTGAGATCTTTTACGGTGATGGCCTCAGCAGTCATGAATGCCTTTTCGATCTTGATGGGGGCCATCATCTGCTGAGCGGATAACTTCTTGCCCCGCTTGCGGCCGCCGCGCATCACATCGTCATCATAGCCGGAGAAGTTTTCCTTCACCATTTGCTTGCGGTTTTTCACCACACGCTCCGGATCATGCTGGCGTACGTAATTTTTCTTGTTGGGATCGTAGTTGGATACCCGTTCCTTTTCCACCACAGGCGTCAGTTCAGGCGCTTTGGGGCGGCCAAACCCACCGCCGCCGGGCCTTTGGCCCATGCCGGGACGGGGTGCGCCAAACCCGCTGCCCTGGGGGCGGGGTGCGCCAAAACCGCCTTGTGGGCGGGGTGCACCGGGGCCCATCGGCCTGGGGCCCATCGGAGCGCCGCCAGCCGGACGGCCATAGGGGCCTTGCCCGGGATTCGCGGGACGGCCATAGGGGCCTTGGCCAGCGTTCGCGGGATTGACCGGACGGCCATAGGGGCCTTGACCTGCGGGAGCAGGATTTGCCGGACGGCCATAGGGACCTTGGCCCGCCGGAGCAGGATTTGCCGGACGGCCATAAGGGCCCTGACCCGCCGGCATGGGATTTGCGGGACGGCCATAAGGCGGCCGTGGCGCCGAACCGGGAGCAGGCATCTGGCCAGCGGGAGCCGGTTGGCCCATGGGCCGGGGCGGTTGCATGCCAGGCCGCAGCGGCCGTTGTACTGGCTGGGCCGCAGGCCTCGGCGCCGGGGCTGGCGCGGCAGGTGCAACCGGTGCAGGTTTTGCGGGTACAAGTGCCGGGGCGGGAGCCGGTGCCGGGGCGGATGATGCCTCGGGAGCTGCCGCCATAACAGGTTCAGCAATGGGTGCGGGAGCAGGCATTTCAACCTGTTCAGCTGCCGGAGCATCTATCTGCGCCGGTACTTTTTCAGGAACGGGGGCTTTTTCGATAACCGGTGCTTTTTCAGGAACGGGTGCTTTTTCCGGAACCGGAGCGTCCTCCGCCAAAGGTGCAGGGGGTACCACTGGCGCTTGCACCTTTTCAGCCACAACCGAAACGGGTGGCGCAGCCGCCGCCTGTTCCTTTAGGGCAGCGGCTTCTTCCTCGTCCAGCATGGTCCAGGCTTTGGTATGCTGCTCTGCCAGCTTCTGCTGTTCATCCAGCTTCTCCTGGGCGCGCCGCTGCTCTTCCTCCCGGATAAATTGGCTCTCGAGCTTGCGCAACGACTGCAAGAGGCCTTCCGCCGAACGCTTGACGCGCGTGGCTTCCTCCAACACGCCGATCGCATCCTTGGAAAGCTCCTTGGTGGCATCCTTGAGTTTGACTTTGGTCATGAAACGCTTGCACCCCCGCATTTAATCCATACAAGAAAGTAAGAAACCATAAGACTATGAATCCATGAATATCAATTGTTCTCCATGTCTTTCCCCCAGCATTCCAACGCCTTTGCGGCAAGGCCTCCCGGAGACAGCACCATGGCCATGCGCCCTGGCTTGCCGACAGCTCTTTGCAGCATTTCCGGCGGAAGCTTCACAAGGGGCACCCGGTGGTGGGCACATGCATCAGTGAACCGTTTGACTGCGTTCTCCGATGCCGCGCTGTCCAGCATCGCTACAGCAGCCTTGCCCGCCCGTATGGCCGCAACGCAGGCGCTTTCACCTGTTACAGCCTGGCCTGCCCGCACTGCCAGGCCAATATAGCCGGCCATCCTGTCAAAATCGGGCAATGCCTCTGTCATGTCGCTTCTTCCTCCGGTTCGGGCGGTTCGGGCGGTGCTGGTGGCAGGTTTTCCAGCATCGTGCGCAGCTGCGCCACCACATCATCCTCCAGCTTGTGCTCCAGGGCCCTGTCCAATTGCTTTTGCTTGATGGCCTTTGCCAAACAATTTTGACTGCGGCACACATACGCGCCGCGGCCGGGCAGCTTGCCCGTATTGTCCAGGGCTATTTCCCCCGTGGGACGCTTGACCACCCGGATCAGCTCTTTCTTGGGCTTCATCTCGCGGCAGCCTACGCACATGCGCATGGGGATCTTCCGAGGCTTCATGGCACCGCTCCTTTGTTACAGGGTATCGTCGTCATCCAAGGGCTCAAGCAGCTCCTCCTCGAAGGGAGGCACCTCTTCCATGGGCAGGGCCATCAGTTCCGCCGCCTGGGACTGGGATTTGATGTCGATCTTCCAGCCTGTCAGCTTTGCGGCCAGGCGGGCGTTTTGCCCCTCCTTGCCGATGGCAAGGGATAGCTGGTTGTCCGGCACAACAACACGGCAGGCCTTCTCCCGCTCCGCCACAAACACGCTTAATACGTGGGCAGGGTTCAGGGCATTGGCCACGAACTCCGCGGGGTCCGGCGACCACTTGATGATGTCGATCTTTTCATTTTTCAGTTCCTCCACCACTTTGTCCACACGGTTGCCCCGCTGGCCCACGCAGGCGCCTACGGGATCGATTACCGCATCGGATGAGGAAACAGCCATTTTTGTGCGGCTACCAGCCTCGCGGGCGATGGACTTGATCTGTACGACGCCCGCGGCGATCTCAGGCACTTCCATTTCAAACAAGCGCTTGACAAGCCCTGGATGGATACGGCTGACCCGAACCTGCGGGCCGCGGATGCCCTCGTGGCCGCTGCGCTGCACCTGCAGTACATAGACCTTGATGTGGTCATTTACATGGTATTCCTCATTGGGCATGAATTCGCCGGCTTCCAGCACGCCCTCGGTACGGCCCAGTTCCACATAGACGGCCTTGTTTTCCACCCGCTGCACAATAGCGGTGAGAATTTCGTTTTCTTTCTCAATAAACTCCTCGTACACCTTGCCGCGCTCGGCTTCTCTGATGCGCTGTACAATCACCTGCTTGGCCGCCTGGGCGGCTACCCGCAAAAAACCCTGGGGCGTTACATCCACCTCGGCGATATCGCCCAACTGATAATCAGCGCGGATGCGGTGGGCTTCCGCCAGCGAAATCTGATTGTTCGGCTCCTCTACCTGCTCCACCACCACTTTGCGGGCCAGCACCTGCTCGTGCCCGGTGGTGCGGTTGATATGAACGCTGAGGTTGGCCGGAACCGGCGTATTTTTGGGCATGTTCTTTTTGTAGGCCGTTTTCATGGCCTCTTCAATAGTGGAAAACAGCATTTCCTCGTCGATGCCCTTTTCCCTGGCCAGCGCCCTTGCCGCTTCAACGATTTCTGATTTCATGGGATGCATTCCGCCTTCCATTGGTAATAATGATCAATCTTTTCACTCGCCCAATTCCACGTCGTCAATCCCCTCCAGGGATATAAGACGCTTCACAACTGCGATGGATTTTTGAGGAAACTCCCTTCGGCCCTGCGCCGTATCCAGCAGCACCAGGCCGTCTTGAAGGCCGGCAAGCGTGCCCTGGTAACTCTTTTTTCCATCCAGGGGCTTAAACAGGCGGACCTCCACCTCTTCCCCCTCGTTGCGGCGAAAATCCTCCGGGGTCTTGATGGGCCTGTCGAGCCCGGGAGAGCAAACTTCAAGGAAATCATAGTCCAGGTGCTCGATGAGCGGCTGTACCCTGCGGTGGAAGGTTTCGCAGTCGGTAAGCGTAATGCCTTCCGGCTTATCCAGGTAGATGCGCAGGTACTTTCCCGCAGGCTCCTTCTCAAGAGCAACCTCCACCAGTTCGTATCCCAGTTCTTCCGAAAGCTTTTTGCTGATGGGAAGCGCGGCGGCGGCAATATCTCCTTTGCTCATGGTCTCTCCTTGCAGCCGCTGAAAGCGGGCACGTTGTCATGGAGCGAAAGACATTTTGGCAACAAAAAAAGTGGACCCTTATTGCTTATTGTTCCATCCACAAAAAACGTGATTCCGCCTGTCTCAGGTCTTCCTTAGGCACCCTGCCCGGAAAACCATGAACGAAACAAGCTGCCTCTCGCAAATTGAAAGATAGAATCAAGCAATACCCACTCTTTCGATTACACCCTTCTTTCAACAAAGTCATGTTGGTAATTTGTCTGCCTGCATTTCAGTATACCATGGCTGGAAGGAGAATACAAGAGTAAAAACAAAGGAATTGTGCGGTTTTCGGGACAAAGACCACTTTGGACATGGCGGGGGGGTTTATTTTTAAAAAAAAACCCAACCCCCCCCCCCCCCCCAAAAAAAACAAACAAAAAA
>JAEZLW010000055.1 GCA_023415145.1 Bacillota bacterium
TACAACATGAAATCATTGGATACAACTGCTTTGGATAAGATGGCAAGGGCCATGTCATATGCGCCTTTGATCAGAATGCTGCTGTTGTCCCCAATCATGGGGTACGCAAACACATGACCGCTTTCCCTAAGCCTTGTCATCAGGTCCAGGTACAGGAAGTAAAACCGTATCTCCTTTACAAAGCGCTCGATGAACGGCTCGTAAAAGCCGCAAGCCTTTTGGGCCGCCGTATGAACATCATGAAAAGCAAGCGGATACTTCTTGTAAAGCGCGTTCATGACCAGCACTTCCAGCGGAGACAGTTCAACCTGGCGGAACGGCAGTATTTTCAGCAGCGTCTCGTCCGCCTGAACGCCCCACTTTGCCTTTGCATCAAAGTCATGATAAACAGCCTGCGCATAATTCGCAGTATCCATCTCAAAATCCACATGCAGGATACCACCGCTCAAGCGCAGGCTGCAGGTTATTTGTTCAAGGGCGTTCTTGGCCTGTCCGGTGCATTCCTCCAGTTGGATAAACGCTGCTTTATTCACATACGCCCGAAGCGCATGAAAAAAAGTCAAAAGGCCTTGGGATGTAAGCTTCATCCCGGAAGCCGCAAGCAGCAGCTGCCGGATGGCAGCACAGTATAAAACCATGCCATCCACTGAATATTTGTCCCTTTGCATCATATGGTGCGCTTCTTTCCCATATTTTTGCAGCCGTCCCGCTTTCGCCATAGACTGAAGAAATGTTCTGAAAGCACTGCCAACCTCCGCCTGCTCTAGATCGCGCATCACTTCCTGGCGGTAAGCCACCATGGCAGCGTTGGGGCAGAAATGATAAAACAGCTCCACCAGCTCATCATCTGTATCATGGCACAGCACTTGATCCATGATCTGATCCATGTTCAGGTCCAGGTAGAGCCCCGGGCGCTTGATTCCCTCTTCTTTGTTCCCCTGCGGTGCCAAAACAATCTTGTTTCCGCGAACGGTGTACTTGCCGCTTTTTTTGTCGTCCGACCGAAATGTCAGCCAGGGATGGTTCATGGCACGCGCCTCATCCGAAGCCTCAGGGTATAAAATGCTGTAAAACATCATGATCTGCGCTCCACACCTTACAAAAACTTTTGCGAAAACAGCATAAACCCTGACGCAGGTGCAGAGTCAACAACATCTTTTCTGTTGCTTGAAAATGGCTTATAATGACACCAAGGAATGTAGCAAAAGGAAGTCATGGCCATGAAAATGAAAATCGGTGAATTTGCGGCCTTCAGCGACGTATCCATCCGTGCGCTGCGCCTGTATGACCGCATGGGGCTGCTAAACCCCTCCTATGTGGATACAGAATCCGGCTACAGGTATTACCTTCCCGATCAGGTACAATCGCTTCATACCATCATCAGTTTCAAAAAGGTCGGTTTCTCCCTCAAGGAAATCAAGGATATGATTTGCACCCGCCAGAGCCGGGAGGAGATTATCAAGAGGCTTCGCATAAAGCATCGGGAAAACGAGCGCACCGCAGCCATATGCCAGTACAATATGGAAAATATACAAAAGATGCTGGAGGCACTTTGCGCCGGCCCCGAGGAGCAGGACGAACAGTTGAAGGCGCAGCGCTTATCCCATATCGCCTGCCTGGACAATGACAAGATGGAACATGACTTTTCACAGATCCTGTGGCTGTAGCACCTTTGCCGTGGCATTCCCAGCCATTGCGCATTTATTGGAACGTGCTATAATGATTTCAGTCCAGGCCGATAGCATTTGAAATATTCCTGCCCAAAGGAAGCGTATCTATGAACAGCTCCGTAACATCCCCCGTCTATTCCCAGATTGCTTTGGACATCGCCCTTCGCATAGCACGAGGCGAGCTGAAAGAAAACACCAAGGTATACGGCCGATCCACTATGGCCTCCGAGTACGGCGTTTCCCCTGAAACCATCAGGCGGGCCATGAAGCTGCTGGAGGATATGGAGATTATAGAAGTACGCCACAACAGCGGCGCAGTAATTCTCTCCAGCGAAAAGGCCCGGCAGTATGTTGAGAAGCATGGCGAGCAGAACGACATCCGCCTTCGGCAAAAGGAACTGAACCAATTGCTTTTGCAGCAGGTAGAGCTGGTGCGGCGCATTGAGGATGTAGCCGGTTCCATCGTTCGCATCAACGAGCGGTTTTCCAAAACCACCCCCTTTATGAATTACGAGGCAGCGCTGCCGGAAGGATGCCCACTGATCGGCAAAAGCTTGGGAGAGTTAAAATTCTGGCAGCAGACAGGGGCCACCGTGATCGCCATCCGCCGAAAGGACAAAATCATCCTGTCTCCCGGTCCTTACGCCGCATTGGAGGAAAAGGACATCCTGCTGTTTGTGGGGGATATGAATTGTCCTGGCGCGGTTGGCACATTTCTGCTCCAAGGCTACTGAACGACGAAATAGCGTGCCGGTAAAAAAACCGGCGCTTTTTTCATATCTGACCATTCCGCCGCATACATTTCATTGTGCCCATTTGAGGCATCTTGCTTCTCATCGGTTGACAACTGACAACTTGTATGTCATAATTAAGTTGCTACATTCTTTCGCGGAATGTATTTATTTTGAGAGGATGATGAGATGATCGAATTTGAGAACGTATATAAAAGCTACGGGCAAAGCCTGATCCTTGACGATCTGAGCCTGCACATCAATGCCGGAGAGTTTGTCGTATTGATCGGCCCCAGCGGATGCGGCAAAACCACCACCCTAAAAGCCATCAACCGTTTAATCGAGGCGGAGCGCGGCACCATCCGCATTGGCGGAAAGGATATCAAAACCCAGGATCCGGTAGCCCTTCGCCGCACCATAGGATACGTTATTCAGCAGATCGGCCTGTTTCCCAACATGACAGTTGAACAAAACATTGCCGTTGTGCCAAAGCTTTTAAAGGAACCAAAAGAAAAGTGGCAGCAGACGGTGCATTCCCTTTTGGATCTGGTCAACATGCCCTATGACCAGTATGCCAAAAAGTATCCGTCAGAGCTGTCCGGCGGGCAGCAGCAGCGCATCGGCGTTCTTCGGGCGCTGGCGGCCTCACCGCCTATTGTTTTGATGGATGAACCCTTCGGCGCGCTGGATCCCATCACCCGGGATTCCCTGCAGGAAGAAATTAAACGCATTCAAAAGAAGCTGAAGAAAACCATTGTTTTTGTGACCCATGACATGGAGGAAGCGCTGCGTCTGGCTGACACCATCGTATTTATGGACCAGGGCAAAATTGTGCAGATGGCCTCTCCGGAGGAGATGCTCAAAAGCCCTGCCGCGCCCATTGTTAGAAGCTTCCTGGGCCGCCATATGGATAATGGAAATGCCACCGCATCCCTCACCGCCCAGGACTTTATGCGCTCCAAGGTTTACAAGGTGCAAAAAACAGCGCGCACCCTGGAATGCATCGACATCATGCAGCGCAGGGATGTCAACTCCCTGATTGTGCTCAATGAAGATGATACATACGCCGGCACCGTATGGATCGAAACCATCCGCGCCCAGGGCAAGGCCGGCCGGGAAATTGGCGAACTGGTAACGGCAGAGGTACCCACGGCTCAAAAGACCGATGATGCCAAGGACGCCTTCGACAAGCTTTTATCATCGGCCGCCAACTATGTGGTTGTCCTCCATGAGGACAGCACCGTGGCAGGCATCATAACAAGAACCAGCACCGCCAAAGCCCTGGGCGAAGCTTTGTGGGGGGAGATGCCGTCATGAGTTTTTTTGAGTTCTTTGCAAAGAACCAGTCGGAAATCCTGCGAAGCATCAGCCGTCACCTGGAATTGGTTGGCCTGTCGGTGCTGGCGGGTATCCTGCTTTCCATTCCCCTGGGCATTTGCCTGACGAGGCATCAAAAGCTGGCCGGGCCTGTGCTGGCCATTGCCGGCATGATCCAGACCATTCCGGGGCTTGTCATACTGGGGTTTGCTCTTTTGCTCTTTGGCATAGGATTGCTGCCGGCGCTGGTGGTGCTGTCGCTGTACGCCATCCTGCCGATTCTTCGCAACACCTACACTGGCATCACCCAGGTGGATGCGGGATACATCGAAGCCGCCCGGGGCATCGGCATGACGCCATTTCAGGTTTTGTTCAAGGTTGAGCTGCCTTTATCCCTGCCCGCCATCATAAGCGGCGTCCGTATCTCCACCGTGTATATCCTAAGCTGGGCCACCCTGGCCGGGCTGATCGGCGCGGGAGGCTTGGGTGACTTGATTTGGACTGGGCTTTCCACCTACAACACCCGATACATTCTGGCGGGAGCCGTTCCCTCGGCCATCCTGGCTTTTGCGGCCAGCAGCATCATCGGCCTTGTCCAGCGTGCACTGACACCAAGGGGGTTAAGGGGGCGCAGCACATGAATCTATTCCCATTGATACTGGAACATATGTACATCGTGATCGTAGCCATGGCTATAGCCTCAGCACTTGGCGTGATGCTGGGTGTGGCCGCCTATTGGGTGAAATGGCTCGCTCCTCTTTTGATGGGCTTGGCGGAAACCATTCAGACCATCCCTTCCCTGGCGCTGCTGGCGATGCTGATGATCCTCTTCGGCCTGGGCAATACCACCATGATCGCAGGGTTGGTGCTGTATGCGCTTCTGCCCATCATGCGCAACACCCATACCGGCTTATCAAGCATATCCGAAGCGGTAAAGGATGCAGCCCGCGGCATGGGCATGTCCAAAATACAGCGCCTTGTGCAAGTGGAGCTGCCCTTGTCCTTCCCCATGATCTTTTCGGGGATCAAAATTGCCGTGGTCAACTCTCTCTCCATTGCTGTGATGGGTGTTTTGATCGGTGCCGGTGGCTTGGGTTATCCCATCTACCGGGGCATTCAGACACGGCATATCGGCCGCATATTGACAGGAGCCCTGCCCGTGGTTTTGATGGCGCTGCTCTTTGACGCATTGATGTCGAGAGTGGAAAAACGCCTATTAAAGCAGGGCTGAACATAAATTCGCAAGGAGGAAAAACATGAAACACACAAAGAAAATCGTACTGGCCCTGCTGGTGGCATCGCTTTTGGTGGTGTTCGCCGGGTGTTCACAGCAAAAAGCCGTCACCATCGGCTCCAAGGATTTCGGTGAAAACATTGTGCTGGGTGAAATGTTTGCACAACTGATCGAAGCCAAGACAGACATCAAGGTTAACCGGAAGCTGAACATGGGCGGCACGTTCGTCAACTTCGAAGCAATACAAAAAGGCGACATTGACATGTATCCCGAGTATACGGGTACAGGCCTCACCGCGCAATTGAAAATGGATGTCATCACCGACCCGGACGAGGCTTATAAAGTGGTATCCGACGAATTTCAAAAGCAGTTTAAAATTACATGGCTCAAGCCTTTTGGTTTCAACAACACCTATACATTAGCCGTCACCGACGCGGTATATCAGCAGTACAAGGTGGAAACCTACAGTGACCTGGCAGCCATCTCCCAAAGCTTGACGTTCGGCGCGGAACATGAATTCTTTAACCGGCAGGATGGCTTCGACGGCTTGGTGGCCCTGTACGGCCTCACCTTCAAGGGCGAGCCAAAGAAGATGAACGTATCCCTAAAGTACCAGGCCATCGGCAACGGCGACATGGATGTTACCGACGCCTTTGCCACCGACGGCCCCATCCGCCAGTACAATCTGAAGGTGCTGCGTGATGACAAGGGATTCTTTCCGCCCTACTATGCCGCACCCATCATCCGTACCGAAACGCTCAAAAAGTACCCCGAGCTGGAAGGCGTATTGAATTCCCTGGCCGGGCAGATCGACGACAATGCCATGACGGAGCTCAACTACAAAATCGATGTGGAAGGCCAGTCTGTGGAGGCCGTTGCCAAGGAGTTCCTCATTGCAAAAGGGCTACTCAAGTAACAGGTGCACATTTCATTGACTCTCCGTTTACACCCATACAGCCCGCCGGTTTTTTCGGCGGGCTCCATTTTTGCATTTTTTGCCATTGAAAACTATCAGCCCTGATACACCCGGCGGCGCGTGATGCGCTTTTCCAGGATGGATACGGCGTAATACATCACCCCGGCCAGCGTGCATAGAATCACCACGCTGCTCATAACGATATCCAGCTTGAAAACCTGCCCGCCATACACGATCAAATACCCCAGACCTGCCCGGGAGATCAGAAATTCCCCGACGATCACACCAACCCAGCTGAGGCCCACAGACAATTTCAGCGCTGACACAATGGTGGGTACGTTGGAGGGCAGAACCACCATACGCAGCATTTGCAGCTTTGTGGCCCCAAACGCCCGCATGAGCAGCAGTTTTTCTTCGGATACGCCTGCAAAACCGGTGGATACGCTGGTGATGGATACAATGATGCTCACCAGCACCGCAATGGTTACTATCGCCGAAATGCCTGTGCCGATCCAAACAATCAGCACCGGTCCAAGGGCTATTTTCGGCAATGAGTTTAAAATCACCAGATAAGGATCAAGCACCTTTGAAACCCTAGGGCACCACCAAAGGACAATGGCGGTCAATACCCCAAGGCCTGTGCCAAGGATAAAGCCAAGCACCGTTTCCCACAGCGTATACAGGATGTGGTAAAGCAAATTGCCCGTTCGAAAAAGCGATATCACCGTTTTGATGATGCGGCTGGGCGAACTGAAGATGAAAGGGTCCAGCATATTGTTGCGCGTACACACTTCCCACAAAACAAGAATCAATATAAGGATCAGAAGCCGGACCACTCTGATCAGAATTCTATCCCGCTTCATCCGCCTAAGATACGCTTTTCGCTCCTTGGAGGGAGGCTGCCTATCCGACATGCACATCCATCTCCTTCCATATGGTATGAAAGTAATCCTGGAAAGAAGGCAGGCCACGGCGGGAAAGCGGCGAAACACCTGGCATGTCGATGGTCAGGCTGCGCTTTACGGTAGCCGGCCTTTTCGTAAGCAGAATCACGCGGTCCGCAATGCTGATGGCCTCTGCAATATCGTGGGTCACAAAAAGCGCCGTCTTTTTTTCGCTGCGGATGATAGCGCTGATTTCATCGCCAAGCGCCAGCCGCGTTTGATAATCCAGCGCGGAAAAGGGTTCATCCAGCAACAGCAGCCCGGGGTCCACCGCCAGCGTCCGAATCAGGGCCGCCCGCTGGCGCATGCCGCCGGAAAGCTCGGAGGGGTACTGATTTTTGAAGTCATAAAGCCCGTATGTCTTTAAAAGCTGAACGGCGCGGTCAATCCCATGTGCGACCATGCCCCGCACCTGTAGGCCCAATATCACATTTTGCCAAACCGTTCTCCATTCAAACAGATGGTCTCTTTGAAACATATAGCCAATGCTTAAGCTGGGTCCCGTCACCTCCTTGCCCATCAGCCGAACCGAGCCGCCGCTGGGCCTGATCAGGCCTGCAATCAGGGAAAGGATTGACGATTTTCCACAGCCCGACGGCCCGACGATGGCTAAAAACTCCCCTTCGGCCACGTCAAGGCTCAAGTCTGACAAAGCCAATGTTTCCGCGCTCTCGCTGTTGTAAACCAGCGACACGTTGTCCATGCTCAATATAGGGTCCATGTTCTTACGCTCCCTTGAAGGCTGCTTTTGATTTTCATAATTTCGAATAATGAAAGCGGCGGTTAAGGCAGGCGTGCTTTCACGTCTGCCTGCCGCCCAAAAACCTTACTTGTTTGTAACTGCCTGCGCGATGGTATTGTCCACAATCGCCGCAAGGGGAACACGGGCCGACAATTCCCCCGCCCCTTCAATAATGTCCTGCATCCTCATAAAGTCTTCTTCATTCATCACAGGTGTCTCGCACCAGGCGCCAATGCCTTGATAGTTCTTCGCCACAACCGTCAACAGTTCCACATCCGCATCGGGGAACTGCGGCGCGATCGCGAGCGCAATTTCTTCCGGCGTATGGGTTTTTACCCACTGCTGCCCCTTGGCAACGGCTTTGATGAAGCGGTAGTAGAGCTCACTCTTTTCATGAAGCAGGCTCTTTCTAACCATGTAGGCCGTATACGGCACCGGTCCGCTTTGAGCGCCTACGGAAGCCACAATGAAGCCTTTTCCCGCTTTTTCGGTAAGGCTGGCCGTTGGCTCAAACAATGTGACAAAATCAGCATTGCTGCCTTCAAACGCGCCGGCCATGAGATTAAACTGTATGTCGGTGCGGACAAACACATCTGTTCCCGGCGTGAGTCCCTTTTGCTTGAGCACATACAAAAGCGTCATCAGCGGCATGCCGCCTGGCCGTCCGCCAATGATGGTTTTGCCCTTCAGCCCCATCCAGTCAAAAGCAGCATTGCTCTCACGGCCAACCAGGAAAGAACCGTCCGTATTGGTAAGCTGGCCGATGATCATGGCGTGGTCTTCCTTGCCCTGGTTGTATACGTATACCGCCGTTTCCGGTCCCATGAGCCCTATGTCTGCTTCCGAGGCCAGTATGGCCGTCATGCTTCTGTCTGATCCGCCGCCGTTGACAAGATCAATCTCGATTCCTTCCTCCGTGAAGAAACCCAGCTCGATGGCCACGTATTGCGGTGCATAGAACACGGAATGCGTCACCTCATTAAGCGTGACCTTTTCAAGCTTCCCTTGTGCGATTCCGGCAGGAACGAACATGAGCATGAAAGCAACCAGCAGGACTATTCCCCTTTTCATGGCAATCCCTCCTTCTGGATGCAACGTATGCCGGAAAGAGCCATTGTGTGAATGGCAACCCTGATTCCGGTCTTAAGGCATAGGGAGTCCGTATTGCCGATGAATGATTAGCAGTCAAGCATCCAATATGCAAAGGAAAAGTTGAAGAAAAAAAGCACCTGGTTGCTCAGATGCTTTTGATGAAAAAAGAACTTATCGCCAATGGAAAATCCATATACAGCCATGAAAGCGGGAAATTGTTTTCAATTTTTCTCGCTCTCGATAACCGAACGAACCGTACAGTAACGGCTGCCGCTTAATCTTCCCAGGGCATCCAGCTTGCTCCAATCCATTTCTCTATCGTTTAACAACAGATCATCCTGTACATGGGCAATTTGTATGCGGCCAAGAATCAGGTTTCCCGCATTCGGCCCTTCACTCACCGCAACGATCCGCTCAAGCGTACATTCAAACGATACCTTGGATTCTTGTATCCTTTGCGGCGCAATCGTTTTCGATGGCAGCAGATGGATATCATGCAATGTCACCTCATCCGTTCCATAGGGGATGGGCTTTGCCGTAGATTCCATGGCATGAAGAAGATCCACCGACACGATGTTAACAACGAATTCGGGTACCTCAAGGATGTTTTTGACTGTATCCTTCAACGTTCCGTCTGCCCGGTTCACAACGGAGAACGCAAGAACAGGCGGCGCCCATGATACGCCTGTAAAAAAGCTGAAAGGCGCCAGATTGTGTTTGCCCTCCTTGCTGATTGTGGTGACCCAGGCAATTGGCCTTGGAATAATGGCGCTTGTCATCAAGTCATGAGCGTGCCTTTGCTCCAGTTCTTTCAGGTTAATCTCCATTCTGCCACACGCTTTCATAAAAAGTTTCCGCTATTATGACACCGTTTCTTTTATTTGTCAATTCGTTTGTAGGACTTGTATGGGTAAAAAAACACCCGCCTGCACTGTATCAGCACTGGCGGGTGACTTTGCTAAAGGCATGTATCAGCCCAACTCATTTAAGCAGCATACCCGACCTGTTTAAAACAGGTTTTTGATATAACCCAAAAGGTTGAACTTGTTGAAAAGAACGACGGAGATCAAAGAAACGGTGGACATGATCTTGATCAGGATGTCCAAAGACGGGCCAACGGTGTCCTTCAGCGGGTCACCGACCGTATCACCGACAACCGCTGCCGCGTGGGCAGAAGATCCCTTGGCTTGTCCTTCAATGCCGCCGGATTCGATGAACTTCTTGGCATTGTCCCATGCGCCACCGGCGTTGCCCGTAAACACAGCCAGCATGATGGCGGAAATTGTTGCGCCAATCAGCAGGCCTCCCACAAACCAGGGACCAAACAGAAAGCCTGTGCCCAACGGAACAACGATGGCCATCAGCGAGGGAATCTTCATCTCACTGATAGCGCCCTTGGTGGAAATTTCAATACAGGTCTTGTAGTCAGGTTTTGCCTTTCCGGTAAGAATGCCGGGTATTTCCCTGAACTGACGGCGGACTTCTTCCACCATCTTGCGGGCAGCCTTGGCAACTGCCTCAATCAGCATGCCGCTGAACAGGAAAGGAAGCGCAGCGCCCACCAGAACACCCACCAGGGTGATGGGCTCCATTAAGTTCAGGGTCAAAGGAGTGCTCGGATCGTTAAAGGAGTACAGGAAGGAGATCATTAATGAAAGGGTCGCAAGGGAAGCGGAGCCGATTGCAAAACCTTTGCCGATGGCGGCTGTGGTATTCCCCACCGAGTCCAGCGTGTCGGTGATTTCACGGACTTCATGCTCCAGCTTGGACATTTCTGCAATACCGCCAGCATTGTCGGAAATCGGGCCGTAGGTATCGACAGAAACCGTTGCAGCGACAAACGAGAGCATGCCGGCGCCCGCCATCGCAACGCCATACATGCCAGCAAACAGGAAAGAGGCATACAGGGCGGCACCCAGCACGATCAGCGGCGCCATACAGGACATCATGCCTACCGCAAGGCCCTGGGTGATTGTCAGTGCGGCCCCCTCCTTGGAGGAGTGTGCAATTTTCTGCGTGGGCTTAAAGCCATAGCTGGTGTAATACTCCGCGATAAAGCCGATCATGATGCCGGCTGCAACACCCATGGCCGCGCCTAACCAGGGAGAGATCGCACCCAATGCAAAGCCTGTGGCGGAGAGATCCTCCCCACCGAAAAGCACAAAGGTAGCGATCAAGCCTAAGGCAAGTGTCAAGCCTGCACTCATCCACGTTGCGCCATTCAGCTCCCTGTGAGGATTGTCAGAAAGCTTTTTGCGCATCAATAGTGATGCGATGCCAATCACGCAGGAGATCAAACCGCATCCAACAAAAACGAGCGGGAAAAGCATCATTTTTTCCAGGAGTGAGGTGGACCAGGCCTGCCCAACGGCTGCATGTGCCAGGAAAAGATGAACAGCAAGAATGACAGCAGCGGTGGTGGCACCCATGAAGCTCTCCAGCAGATCAGAGCCCAGGCCTGCAACGTCGCCTACGTTGTCACCAACGTTATCAGCGATGGTCGCTGGATTGCGGGGGTCGTCTTCGGGGATGCCGGCTTCCGTTTTTCCCACAAGGTCAGCGCCCATATCCGCGGCCTTTGTGTAAATTCCGCCGCCGATGCGGTTAAACAGCGCAATGATGGAGCAGCCCAGTGCATAACCGGACAGTGTCATTGTAAATGGCACAAATTCTACGCCGATCCAGTTAACATACAGCGTTTTTACATTTTCAGCGCTGAGCTGCTTTAAGACGATGCCAAATACAACATAGACGATAAACAGGCCAAGCAGGGCAAAGCCGCCTACACTCAAACCCATGACACTGCCGCCGCGGAAGGCTACCTGCAGCGTGCTTCCCAGCTTTTTGGTGACACGAGCCGTATTGGAAACACGGACGTTTGCATAGGTTGCGGCCTTCATACCAACCCAGCCTGCCGCACCGCTCATCAGCGTACCAATAATAAAGCTGACACCTGTATACCAAGAAACGAAAAAACCAAGCGCAAGCGCCACAATGACGATAACCATTGAAAGTACTTTGTATTCGTATTTGATGAAGGCGTCCGCACCAACGCGAATGGCGCTGGCTATTTCCTTCATGAGCGGGGTTCCTTCATCCATTTTCTTGATGACAAAGTAGTTGTACCCGGCATATGCCAGGGCCGCTGCGGCGGCGATGATCACGAGAATCAATACTGCCGTCATTAAGATAACCACCCTCTTTTCTTAAAAATAAAAATATGCCGAAATTAGACCATTATATATTTATCACAGATATGCAGTCACGTCAAGATCATTTACGAATTTTAGGGAAATTTATCGAAGTTTAAAAATTACTTACGCTATAAGTGTATCAATTACCCCTTACAGTCAATACCATTGTGAGCCTATGTGGGCTTCACGCTATGAAAAAAGAGCACCTGACTTAACAGATGCTCTTTATGGAATCCGGCGACGACCTACTCTCCCGGGCCGTGTCCAGCCAAGTACCATCGGCGC
>JAEZLW010000041.1 GCA_023415145.1 Bacillota bacterium
ACTGGGGGTTGATCCACTCCCAGCTTGAGGTATTCTTTGCTGACCGGCTTCCCGTGTAACTGGAAATAGCAAAATCCAGCCGTTCAGTCAAGGGCAAATGAACGGCCGCTTCGCGTCCGCCCTTGACAGACCGTCTGGATTTTGCTACCGTTACAGCCAAGGCAGGTAAGCTGAATCCTGCTTACCTGCCATTTCTTATCTTGTCGTTCTACGCAGATTGGTGTTTACACAAAATACGGGATAGACCCTCGGGTTCAGGTTATTTAGAAATCACTTTTTCATCACATAAGCCGCTTTATAGAAACTCTTGAACACCGCCTTCCTGGCATTCATGCCCAGTACAATTTTGCTTCATTCTGCCCACTTTTGGAGTTTACATAAAATTAGGGACACACCCCTTCGTTTGGTATTTCCCAATCACTTTTGGTTCGAATTCTCTGTTCCGATTCCGGGTACCCGTAATACCGTTTCTCCCAGATCACTCTGGTTCGTTTTGACGTTGTATCCGTTCCGGCTGATCCCGCTGCCTTCCCCATATTGGCTGTTCTTTTCGCACCTCAGGTGTTCGGTAATCTCGGCCTCAAGCATTCCTTCTGGTGTACCTTAAAATCCGCTTGAGCAGTTCTCGTACATCATCGATGCTTTTGCATTACCCGGTCAGCATCTCTGCCATTGTTTTTTCCTTTTCGTGCATGGAAACATCCCCTCTAATGGTTACTGTTCCCACATACACAGAAATGTTTACACCCTCTCTGATTAGGGTTCTGTGCATGCCTCCAAAAACTTCAACGAGCTTCTACCAATGTATAGTGTTGTTCACTCCATGACCCGTGCAGGGACACCGACAGACAATACAGCAATGGAGGCGATAGATTGTTGTATAAAGGCTGAGTTATTTTTGGATTTCCATGTGACGGGCAATGTATGCATTTATCAGGAAATCAGCGATTCACATCATTTTCTTTAACGAAAAGCGCTCGGTATATTCCTTAAACTATATGACACCACAGTAAAACCGGAAACGCTTTGCGCCTCCTCAAGTTTGCTGATAGATTCAAAGCTAGGGGCTTTTGCTACGCATTCCGGAGCGCAGCCACCGCGCGCGGCGGCTTGTCTTTGACGGGTTCTTGAGAAACGCTAAGCTCGATGTTTCTGACGGCGGGCGTTGTTGCGCTTGCTGATGCGTTCGTCGCCGTCGGCAACTTATCAACCAGCGTTTCTCTATGTTCTGTCAAGGATGGCGTCGGTATACAGATATAGTTTGGCTTTGCACCAGAAAAACTTGTTGACTCCTTGTGTCCGGTTTTTGTTGACTACTGCAGTAAAGTGGTTTTTACTAAGGCATCAGAATCGTTTGGTCCTTTTAGCTCATCATTCGTATAATGGAACGGGCTTTATTTCCTCCTTGTAATAGAGCGTTTCCAGCAGGATGCACCCGCGCAACGGGGAAAGGGCCATCATAGTTTCCTTGGTACCCAGCACGCTTTTTGCTATGGCAACAACGTTATCCTGCTCCATGCCGGCTAGCAGCAGCGAATAGGCCTTGTCGCTGCCGCTGTCGGGGGTGACATAATAGGATTTTTCAAAAAAACTGGCGCAATGCTATTCCGCCTTACGAATTGTAGGTCGGTGATGGCACGGTCCTTTTCCGACTTCATCTGCTCCAGTTCCGCTTCCGTCAGGACAACATACTTGTCTGGCTCATACTGATAACCTTTGAATATTTCATCCGGGGAGACCTCCTGCCCGGTATCTTTCCGTACCTTTTTGTATCTGATCCTGGCATGGCTGTCCCTGTGTAGTTCGTTATAGCTGATATCATTGGTGGAAACAGCCGTGTGCAGAGAAACAGGGATATAAACCAAACCAAACTGGAAAGAACCTTTATGTGCCGCGGCAGGCATGCAACCAAATCCTTCTGCATTAGTGTGCATGCCTTGGCGGCTTTTCAAACCTGCAGAATCAAAACGCCGGCCTATGTGATAGGACAGTATTGGTATACCGACAGCATGAGCAATGAAATTGATGTGAATATCAGGTAGGCATATTCCGGCAAGATCGCCCGGTGACTCATCTCCCGGCAAGCCGTTGTGGCTTGCCGGTTTTTTTGCACTTTTTCCCCATTGGTCACTTCATTCATGTACTTGCTAACAAATGAAATGCAAATGATAGTGCTGTGTACAGGCCCGTTTTTCCTTAATAAAAATATGATGGTAAACAGAACTGAATATTTTCGGTATTAATAAGAAGCTTCATGAGGAACAAGAAATGAAAGTGCTGATTACCGGAGCAAAAGGCTTTATCGGGAAAAACCTCGCAGCTACGCTGTCAAAGTTGGAGACCATGGAGATGTATCTGTTTGATGTAGATACGGATCCTGCGCTGCTTTATGAATACCTAAGGGATTGTGATTTCGTATTTCACCTGGCGGGGGTGAACCGCCCTCAGAAGATGGAAGAGTTTATGGAGGGCAACTGCTTTTTCACCTCAACGCTTCTTGATGTCTTGAAACGTCACGGAAACAAAGCGCCTATCCTTGTCACATCGTCCATTCAGGCCGAAATGGACAATCCCTACGGACAGAGCAAAAAAGCCGGGGAAGTTCTAGTGTTTGCCTATGGCAAGGAATGCAGCGTCCCCGTCTATGTATACCGGCTGCACAACGTATTTGGGAAGTGGTGTCGCCCCAACTACAACAGCGCCGTGGCCACGTTCTGCCACAATATAGCGCATGGTCTGCCTATTCTGGTGAACGACCCTGCTTTTCAAATGAGCCTTGTGTATATTGATGATGTGGTGTCGGAGATGATTCGCGCCATGAAGGGGGATGCCAATAAGCAGGAGTGGTTCTGCC
>JAEZLW010000092.1 GCA_023415145.1 Bacillota bacterium
GAATCATCCTGCAGCAGTGAATAGAGCCGGCATCGCCTTTTATTGCACAGCAAAAGTCGGACATCCATCATCAAGAGATGATATCCTCCCTTCAGGAAAGGATGGATGGGATGGATTGGGTTGCACGCATGAACAGCGCTTTGGATTATATCGAAGCGCACTTAACGGACGAGATGGATTATGGCATGGTCGCCAAGGCTGCCTGTTGCTCGGCATACCATTTTCCGCGCATGTTTGTTGCCGTCACAGGCCTTACGCTGTCGGAATACATAAGGCGCCGCAGGCTCACCCAGGCCGCCCTGGACCTTAATAAGAGCCAGGAGCGGGTCATTGATGCGGCGGTGAAGTATGGCTACGAATCGGCGGATGCTTTCGCCCGGGCTTTCTACCGCCAGCACCATGTGCACCCATCGCAGGCTTTTGATAGCGGTGTGCAGTTCACCTACTATCCAAGAATCTCCTTTCACTTCACTTTGCAAGGAGAATTGCCCATGAACTACCGTTTGGAGGAGTTGGATTCCCTTCGTATCGTCGGCCGTAAGTTTGTTGTGGATACCAAGCATGCTTTCGACATCGTTCCCACCATCTGGCAGCGGGAGATGGAAGGCGGCTTTCTGCCCAAGCTCATCGGCATGTCCTGGGAGAAACCCAAGTGCAAGCTGGAAAGCCTGCTGGGCGTGATCGGCAGCAAGCCGTGTATCAGCGACGAAACATTCGATTACTTCATCGGCGTAAGGTATGAAGATGGCCTCCCCGAGGGCATGGAGGAAATAGACCTGCCTGCCCTGACATGGGCTGTTTTCCCGATCGTACAGGAAGCCTGGAAAAGAATCTATACCGAATGGCTGCCCGGCTCGGGCTATGATCTTGCCGACGCACCCATTGTGGAATGCCACTATGCGCCGGGCCATGATCCGGCTTCGGAGCTGTGGGTGCCGGTGGTGGCCTCCGGCCTTTGATAATACCTCATCCCTTCGCAGATATGCAAAAGATTCGCCGGCATGGCATGGCCATTGTCCCGGCGTTTTGTATTTTCGGCAACACACCACAGAACAATGAGTTAGCAGGCCTTTCATTGAACTTTTTCAAATTTATGTCGATATATGAAAAATAGCAGGTTATTGCGCCTTATTTGAATATGTTTTTTGCGGGCAGCAATGAATATGGGGGGATCATATGACAAACGCCAGAACCATATTTATTCGGAAGGCTGCGGTTTTTTCTCTTCCCATTGTTGGCTATCTGTTTACCTCCCTGTCTGAGAACCAGTTATGGGGCAATATTCTCTCCCCCCTCAACGCTATTTTCTGCGCGGGCATTTTGCTGTTTGCATATCTATGGTCGGATAAAAATCAACACAGCACATTCTTTCTGCCTTTGTCCATAGCGTGCATCATTTGGTTTACGGCAGACGTGGCATGGGCAGCCATGGAATGGGCTGGCACTGACCCCTCCGCAAGCCCAGTCATCTGGGTGATCTATTCACTTACGAATCTCTTTATTGGCTTGGCACTGCTTATTTTTGCCATACAGCAGTTCAACAAATGGAGCTTTGTTCAAATTTGCGTAGACCTTTTAATGATCAACCTGATGATTCTGGTTTTCGTATGGACTGTGTTTCTGAATAAAGACATCTCCATATTGAAACTGCTTTTGCAACTGGATTTTACAAGCCTCGCTTCCATAATCATTGACATCCTGATATTTGCCGGTGTATTTCTTTGGTTCTTGTCCATCCGTTCCGGAAAAATACCCGTCTATATCATCATCACCGCATGCGGTGCTGTATTGTTCGCATTTGTGGATATGCTGTATTACCACATTGATTTCAGAGGTTTGTATATCCCCAATTCGCTCATTGATTTTGCCTATGCGCTGTCGCTGTTTGTGATGGCGCTGGGTGCGCTGTGGAGGATCTACAAAACACCTGCCGAGCTTGAAATAAAGACCATGAACAATGTAGGCCTCAAGAGCAGATGGGGTTACCTTCTGGCATTTCCTCTGTTCACTTTCCTGCTTGAAGGAATGGGCGTGGTGACCCGCAACTTTGGTTTCTTGGATTTGGTTTCCTATGCCATCCTGATTTTCCTTTACATGACCTTCTCCAAGTACGTACAGCTTTCCATCGAAAACGAAAGGCTGCTGAAAATTCAGAAGCTCAACAATGAAACCCTGGAACAGCGTGTAAAGGAACAGGTCAAAGAGTTGGCCTACCTGGCCAACCAGGATACGCTGACATCCCTGTACAACCGGCGCTATTTCATGAACTGCCTGGAAGAAAGCATCAAGTCCATCCGTCCGAAGGAAACGCTGGCCCTGATGATTTTGGACCTGGACCGTTTCAAAACCATCAATGACAACTTTGGGCATGATGCGGGCGACAAGGTGCTGATCGAGCTGGCCGGCAGAATGACCGAATGGAACCATACCTGCGCCACCCTGGCCCGCCTTGGCGGTGATGAATTCGCCATCTTATTTGTCGGCCAGTATACAACAAAAGAAATCACCGGCTTCTGCGCCCAGATAACAGAGTTTTGCAACAAGCCCATCCGCATCGGCAGCGACGATTTATCCGTCACCGTCAGCATCGGCGTAGCACTGCTTTCCCCCGATGCCGGCGACGGGAACATGCTCATGAAAAATGCCGATATCGCCATGTACCAGGCCAAGGCCCAGGGCTATAACAAACATCAGTTTTTTGACCCTATTTTCAGTCAGGACATGATCAACAGCAACAAGATTGAACTCCTCCTAAAACAGGTGAATATCGAGAAGGATTTCGAATTGTTCTACCAGCCCCAGTATTCATTGCCCGGCAAAAAGCTGGTGGGAGCGGAAGCGCTGATCCGCTGGAAGGATGCCCAGTACGGCTACATCCCCCCCAATGTGTTCATACCCGTGGCAGAGAAAATTGATTATATCACCAAAATCGGGCAGTGGGTTTTAAAGCAGTCCATTCTCCAGGCCATCGCCTGGAACAGCCATCGGCCCATCCCCATCAAAGTGGGTATCAATATTTCCCCCAAACAGCTTTGCGAAGATGCATTTGTCGACATTCTGAAAACATTGATACTGGATACCGGCGTGGATACTGCTTGGCTGGATGCCGAAATCACGGAAAGCACCATGATTACGGATACCGACAAGGTGCATGCCGTTTTTGATATGCTCAAAAACCTGGGCTTTACCATATCCATTGATGATTTCGGTTCGGGCTATTCCGCGCTGAGCTATCTGAACAAATACCCCTTCGACAGGATCAAGATTGACAAATCGCTCATTGACAACATTGCATCGTACAATATCAGCGGTGTGCAGATCGTAAAGTCTATCATCACCATGGCCAAATCCATCGGCATCAAGACCATTGCCGAAGGGGTGGAAACAGAGGAGCAACTGGAAACGCTCAAGGAACTGGGCTGTGACCAGATACAAGGCTACCTGCTTGGCCGGCCTGTGCCCGCCAGGGAATTTGAGCGGAAGTTTATGGGTCTTCCGCGTGGGATGGATGAACCTCAGACGAAAGCCCCGGCGGGCGGGGATCATCTGTGGTAATCACTGTTTTATGAGGTGCAGCGTACATGATCAAACGGGAAGATTTCGAAAAGGCATTTGTAATGCTTGGCTTATCGGATACAGACGTCTTGATTCATTCCTCCATCAGATCGTTTGGTGATGAAATTGATGGCGGCGTTGCAATCATCGCGGATGTTCTTCTGGGCCTAAGATGTACGATTCTGGTGCCGGCTTTTTCGGATGCGTACGAAGAAAAGCCGGTGCCGCAGTACATGCCGGAAAGAAACGGAGCAGGAGACTACAGTTATTTTTTGGATCGTGATGATTATGATGCAAATATGGTCTATACTCCGGAAAGCAAGGTTATCACCACAGAGGAAATGGGCATCTTTCCAGCCATGATCCTGAACAGGCCAGGCTGTATCCGGGGCAATCACCCGCTGAATTCTTTTGCGGCGCTGGGAAGAAGAGCCGTGGATCTCATAGGGAATCAAAGCCCGGAATACGTCTATGCTCCGCTAGGGCAGTTATACAATAACAACGGCTATGTATTGCTGATGGGTACTGATTTGACAAGCGCAACAATCATCCATTATGCGGAACAGCAATCAGGAAGAAGGCCGTTTGTCAGATGGGCAAATGACCGAAACAAGCATGTAATCCCTGTATCGGTGGGCGGTTGTTCCGATGGCTTCAACAACTTCAATAATCCATTAAGTCCCATTGGAAAAACGGTGGTGGTCGGGAAGAGCGTATGGAAGTGCTACAACGCCAGGGAAATGGTTGATATTTGCGTACAAAGTATTTTCAAAAATCCTGAAATCACCAGATGCGAAAATCCGTATTGCGACCGCTGCAAGGATGCCATCCTGGGCGGTCCGTTGATTGATTTTGAGTTTTCAAATAACAGCTAAACACAAAACTCGATCACTTTGAGTAAAGAATGGCCTTTTCATATATGTTTTCCTGGAGGGGTGAGTGAGCCGAGCGCCGCCTGTGGCGGATAAAGCGAGACGAAGGAATCAAGCGAAACGAGCAGTGCGAGCGACAGTGAAGCGATGCGACGATTGAGCTTGCGGAAGGGGCGGCCTCCTTTTGAAAAAGGAGGCCTCCCCGCATCATTCCATATAACTCATTCCCCGTCTCCCCCGGCCAGCCGTTCCAGGGCCTGGTAGAGGCGTTCCAGTTGTTCGGCGCTATAGTATTGCAGTATGATCTTTCCCTTTTTGGCGTTGCCGGTGAAGGTGGTGCGTACGCCCAGCACTTCCCGCATGCGGCCTTCCAGTTCGGTAAGCTCCAGGGGCAGGGGCTTAGGAGCAGGTTTGTACTTGGGCGCTTCCGGGGCCTTGGCGGCAAGCTGCTCCAACTGGCGTACACTCAAACCAGCCAGTACCGTCTGCCGGGCCAGGTCAACCTGGCGGCCGGCATCGTCCAGCCCGGCCAGCACCCTGGCGTGGCCTGCGGAAAGCGTGCCCTTGCGCACCATATCGGTAACTTCCTGGGGCAGGTTGATAAGGCGCAGAATGTTGGCAATGGCAGGGCGGCTTTTGCCCAGGCGCTTGGCGGCGGCCTCCTGGGTGTAACCGCACTGCTGCATCAGCGCTTTGATGGCGGCAGCCTCTTCCATGGGGTTTAGGTCTTCCCTTTGAAGGTTTTCAATGAGCGCCGCCTCCATCTGCTGGCGGCGGTCCATGTCTTTTATAATGCAGGGAACAGACGTTAGCCCTGCCAGCCGCGCGGCGCGCCAGCGGCGCTCCCCGGCCACAATGCGGTAACGGCTGCCCGTTTCC
>JAEZLW010000161.1 GCA_023415145.1 Bacillota bacterium
GGGTGTACAGAGCGTTCACTCAAAATCGCTGGAGGTTGTCAAACAAAGTTTTTCTTCTCGGGCTGAGCTTGGCGCTGTCTGCATACAAAGCATGGGACAGGAATCGCAGCATCATAACCCCAAACCAACCGCTATTGCAATCGTACCTTGGCGTTATTCATTGACTGTTGGAAAAGCATGCAATATTTATTGCCGACAGAACCGGTTTTGTGAAATGACAAGCGAAAGAGTGGGGGATGAATCCATGTCGTTCAAGGTCACTTTTATTGGCGCAGGCAGCCTTGGTTTTACGCGCGCATTGCTGACGGATATCCTTTCCGTCCCGGAATTTCATGATATCGAAGTTGCTTTCACGGATATCAGCCAGCACAATCTGGACATGGTCACCCAATTGTGCCAGCGCGACATCGATATGAATGGGCTGAAAATTCAGATTTATGCGACCACGAACCGGCGCGAAGCGCTCAAAGGCGCCAGGTATGTCATCAACAGCGTACGCATCGGCGGCCTGGAGGCCTTTGCGACGGACATCAACATCCCGTTGAAGTACGGGGTGGATCAATGCGTTGGCGACACGCTGTGCGTCGGCGGCATTATGTATGGCCAGCGTGTAATCGCGGCGATGCTGGACTTTTGCAAGGACATGCGTGAGGTGTGCGCGCCTGGCGTGCTGCATTTGAACTACTCCAACCCCAATGCCATGGTGACTTGGGCCTGCAATACCTATGGCGGTGTTAACACCATAGGCCTGTGTCACGGCGTACAGCACGGGCATGAACAGATTGCCAAAGCGCTGGGCTACAAGAAAGAAGAAGTGGACATCATTTGCGCCGGGCTGAACCACCAAACCTGGTACATCTCCGTCAAGCATAACGGCGAGAGTTTGCTGGATCAGATTCTTCCCGCGTTTGAAAAGGATGAGTACCTGTCACGTACGGAAAAGGTGCGCATTGACATCCTTCGCCGGTTCGGCTACTACTCCACCGAATCCAACGGTCACCTGAGCGAATATCTGGCCTGGTACAGGAAGCGTCCGGACGAGCTCATGAAATGGATCGACGTGCAGCAGGATTCATGGATCAGTTGGATCAACGGGGAGACCGCAGGCTACTTGCGTGTATGCACCGAAGGCCGCAACTGGTTTGAGGTGGACTTTCCCAATTGGCTCAAGGAGCCGCCGAGAAAGTACGATGGAACGGATCGCGGCAGTGAACACGGCTCCTATATTATTGAAGGGTTGGAAACCGGCCGCACCTACAGGGGACATTTCAATGTGATCAACAACGGGGCCATCACAAACCTGCCTGACGACTGCGTTGTTGAGGTACCGGGCTATGTCAGCTTTAACGGTGTGCAGATCCCGAAGGTAGGCGATTTGCCGCTGGGGTGCGCTGCGATTTGCGCCCAGTCCGTCAGTGTGCAGCGTATGGCAGTCAAGGCTGCGGTAACCGGTGATGCCACCCTGCTCAAACAGGCAGTGCTGCTCGATCCGCTTACCGGCGCGGTCTGCAATCCGCCGGAAGTGTGGCAGATGGTCGATGAGATGCTTATTGCCCAGGCACAATGGCTGCCGCAGTACCAAGATGCCATACAACAGGCAAAAGAGCGTTTTGCAAGGGGCAACCTGATTCCCACCAGAGACGGTTACATGGGTGCAGCCCGCTTAGGTGTCAAAAGCATTGAACAGATGAGCGAGGATAAAGCAAAATCACGGGCCATGGCCAGCGCGGCCGCCAAGGAGAACATCGGTAGTCAATGAAAGGCATGATGTATCCAAGTGATACTAAGAGAAAAAAACAAGAGAGGAAAGTTTGATGAAGAAGGTGATTCGGCAAGTTGTATCGGTCTCCTTGTAAGTCTGATGATGTGTGCCTGTCTTCAACATGGTGATCTTGATGAACTTTATTTACTGAACAGAAGCTGCCATCCGATTATTGAGTCAGTCGGATGGCAGCCTCTTGTGCTAAATGGAACCGCTTATTGACAAAGCAAGCTTTTATAGACTATATTGATGATCAGGATGCTTGGTAAAACCGTATGCCTACCAATGATGAAGTGAATGTGGAATCAGGCGAGCCGTGGCGTACAAGAAATGATCTAACAATCAAGATCTTCAGATCCTGGCCGAACCCAGTCTGGTTGCATTTTTATGTGTAAACGAAAACTACATGCAGTTTGTCAGAAAACACAACATACAAAAGGATGGAAAACGCATGGATAACCGATATGCATCCCATTTCCGCAAAAACGTTTTTCCGGCAGTTGTTGCAAGCATTTTGATGCTTATCTTGTTTTTTGTACTTCCCGCCAATGCGTCGGGCCGGGACGGCCCGACCATCACTGAACAGCCAGCGAATGCGGTTGTATCGGTCGGTGAGTCCGCCACCTTTCGTGTCACCGCCATCGGTGATGGAACTTTGAACTACCAGTGGTATCGCGTGGGCATTGATGGGCGCGACGACCAGTTGGTAGGCACTTTTTCCACATATGAAACCGGTGCTGTCACCACGGAAAATTCAGGGCAGCAGTATTATGTCATCGTAATGGATGATAACGGCTCGGCAGTAAGCCTCCTGGTTTCACTTATTGTCACGGAGGGATTATCGATTACAAGTCAGCCCGAGGACGCAACCGTAATATCCGGCAATTCTGCAACGTTCACCATTGAAGCAGCCGGCGACCAACCTCATACCTATCAATGGTATGTGGACAGGAATACCGGCAGTTGGGCGGAACATGGAAGCGGCGAATCAAGCTACTCCACCCATTCCGTCACCGCCGAACAGGAAGGCTGGCGGTTTTATGTGCGTGTGACGGGCGCAAGCGGCGCTTATGTTGACAGCAGCATCGCAACGCTGCACGTTATAGACGGTTTGATGTTCACTGTGCAGCCGGAAGATGCGCGCATCGTAACCGGTGGCACGGCGACATTTACCGCCAACGCAACCGGGCCGGGCGAACTCACCTATCAATGGTATGCCGACTACGGTGACGGACGGTGGAGCGCCGTCGGCCCCGGCGGCAAATCCTATACAACACCGGCCGTCACCATGGACTATAATGGGTATACCTATATGTGCCGGGTGTTTGGCGATGAGGGCAGGTCACTGGACAGCAACCCCGCCTCATTAACCGTCATCCTGCCCTCGCCCAGCATTACCCGCGACCCGGATCATGTATACGCACATGCCGGCGACACAGGCACCTTCACCATCGAAGCGCAAGGCGATGAGCCGCTGTCCTATCTCTGGTCCGTCAACTATGGCAATGGCCAGTGGCACGAGCTTGGCGAAACCGGCAGCACGTATATCACCGAACCGCTGACCCAGGCACATGGCGTTTACCAATACCGCTGTACCGTCAGCGACGTAAACGGCAGGTCGAAAACCAGTGAACCAGGTATTGTATGCATGTCTCCTATCATCACCACGGCTTCTCTGCCGGATGGAACGGCCGGTTCACCCTACAGCCTGGCTCTGACTGCCTCTGGCACAGCGCCCTTTCACTGGACGGTGAATGAGGGCACCTTACCCCCTGGGCTTGACTTGACGTCTTCAGGAATCCTCTGCGGCACACCCATGGCTCCAGGCACCCATACTTTTTCCGTGCAGGCGGGAAACGCGGCTGGTAACGATGCCCAAACCTTTGGCATGGTGATCGATTCTGCACCGGTGCATGTTGCGCCTGTGACATTGACCTTTGACAGCCTGGCGGAAGGTTATCTGCTGCCGGAGAAGCAAACGGTAACGGTGACGAATACCGGAGATCAAAACATATCACTGTACCAGCCTGCCGCCGTTTCCTATACCATCGGCTCACTGTCCGGCACTTCCATCCCGCCCGGCGGTTCCGCTATCTTTACCGTGGTGCCCAAAACAGGCCTGGCAGCAGGTACCTGGAATGAGAAAATTGCAGTATTGGGTTCTTATGGTGTGAATGCTCATGTGGATGTTACCTTTACCTGCACTGAACCTATGGATTACTTTATCTTGGATGGCGATGGAAGCACCTATGAACAGGATGACCCGGATTCTCAAGACATCATAATCACAGCCAACGGGGATATCAACAATTTTACCGGTCTGTCCATGAACGGTGAGCCCGTAGATGAAAGCAACTATGATGTCATGGAAGGCAGTACCATTGTAACTTTGCACCATGATTTCCTGAGCACCCTGATGCCAGGCACATACACCCTTACCATCCATTTTACAGACGGTCAGGCCAAGGCGAGTTTTGTGGTATATGAGCGGATGCCTGTCACTGGCGACAATCACGTGATCACCGTCTGCGCCGCTTTGATTGCGTTGAGCATCCTGGGCCTGCTGCTTAACATGAGAAGGCACGCGATCAAGTAACAGATATGTTGCCGGACTATCTGTCCAAAGAGCATTTCATCAAGGTTCTGCGCCATGAAATGAAGGATGAGATGATTTTTGGCGGACATCAAATGACTATATCAGCCCCATGGGCAGCCGGTGATGTTCGACCTGCAGGTTTGGTGGAAATTCTCGGCTGTGAGCTGTTTCCGGCCAATGTGAAGAAAGCAGTCGGATGCGATCCCTTTATAGATAACCAAAGACAGCATCGCCGGTGCGCCCCACCGATGATGCTGTCACTTTGCATGGATGAAAACATGTTACTTTGCTGCGAGTCCATGGTGCTATTAAAGCAGGCCGTGCTTTATGAGCACACTCTCGATGATGCCTGCGGCTTCGTCGATGAGCTCCTCGGTGATTGTGGCCATCAGGCTGAGACGCAGCATACAGCCGTTTTCAGGCGCGGCAGGCGGCAGCACAGCGTTGACGTACACGCCGGCATCGTATATCTCTTTGGCAATTGTAAGCGTTGTAACCATATCATTCGTGTTGATGGCGATGATGGGCGTGGGTGAATCAACAATATGGATGTTCCGCGAAGTCAGCGCACGCTTCATATAGCGGGCCATATCGTTTAGCCGAGTCACTCTTTCCGGATGCGTCCTGATGATCTCAAGCGCTTTGATGGAAGCGGCGCAGGATGCGGGTGTGATGGAGGCGGAAAAGATGAACGGACGTGACTTGTGCCGGACATAGTTCGCCACAACGGATGAGGACGCCATAAATCCGCCCAGGCTGGCGAGGGATTTGGAGAAGGTGCTCATGATGATGTCAACCTCATCCTCAAGCCCGAAGTAGGAGCCCGTGCCACGGCCGCCTTCGCCGATCACGCCAAAGCCATGGGCGTCATCCACCAAAAGCTGCGCGTTGTATTTCTTCTTGAGTTTTACGATCTCAGGCAGTTTGCAAATGTCACCGCTCATGCTGAAAACGCCGTCCGTGATAATCAGCTTGCCTGCCTTTTCCGGCAGATCAGCTAAAGCTGCTTCCAGGTCCTCCATGTCGGAATGGCGGTAACGCACCATCCGGCTGTAGCTCAGCTTGCTGCCATCATAGATGCTGGCATGGTTTTCTGCATCGCAGACGGCATAATCGGTATGCCCGCACAGTGCGCTGATGATTCCCAGATTCGTCTGGAAACCTGTAGAAAAGGTAACGGCAGCTTCCTTGCGGACGAAAGAAGCGATGTCCTTTTCGAGTGTTACGTGAAGGTCCAGTGTGCCGTTTAGGAAGCGTGAGCCGGAGCAGCCCGTACCGTATTTTTCGATCGCCTCTATTGCGGCACGCTTGACTTCCTCGTGATTGGTAAGACCCAGGTAGTTGTTTGAGCCGAGCATAATCCGGCGCTTGCCTTCCATGATAACTTCATTGTCCTGACGGGATTGGAGCTCGTGGAAGTATGGATACAGGCCCATTTGTTTGACAACTTCCACGTCGTGGAAGTTCTCACATTTCGTGAATACTGACATGGCGATCCCCCAGTCCTCAAATAATTGCAGAATAATAAAGATATATTAGCATAAAGCGATGGGATTTACAAAGACATTTCTTTGCTTTCATTACAGATAGCAGTTGTTTGCATGTGATGATCCTGGACACATGCCGGTTCCTGAACCATTATTTCATTTACGGGCTTGACTTTGGGCTTTGTAAAAGACTAACATAGTAGCAGCTATTCGGCCGCCGCAGCACAGTGCGCTGCATGGATTGTGCCGCATGTTGAGGAGGGAGCATCCATGCCAGATAAGGAAATCTGCCCCATCCTGAAAAAGTGGGATGGTACCATGACGGATAGGGAACGGTTCAACCGGCAGATGCATTTTCAATCTGTAGACCGCTCGTTCAACATGGAATTCGGCTACTGGGACGAGCTGTTTGACAAGTGGGAATTGTTCCGTGCCCAAAACATCCGCTCAAATGAGGAGGCGGATGTGCTGTTCTCCTTTGATCCTTTGGGGTACGTTCGCGGTGAGCTTTTCCTGTATCCGCCCTTTGAGGAAATGGTGATCGAACAGCGGGAAAAAACAAATATTATCATCAACAGGGACGGTTTAACCGCTGAAGTGCCAAGGGACAGGCATGACACCATCCCGCACTTTATTCATTCCTCTATTGAAACGCCGGAGGATTGGCAGCGTGTCAAGGAAGAGCGCTTCCAGGTGAATGACCCGCGGCGCCTGCCCGACATCGAGAAGCTGAAAAAACTGTACCCAGAAAACAGAGGGTTTCCCCTGGGCGTTGACTGCGGTTCCATGATCGGCCGCATCAGGGATTTGCTGACCTTTGAGGGCTTGTGCTATGCGGTGTACGACTATCCGGAAATGCTGGAAGACATGATCGAAACCACCTGCCAGATCATTGAGCGTTTCCATCGATGTGTGGTACACCGACTGTGACGGCGATGTGCGGCCTATTTTGCCCATTTTGCTGGATTGCGGCATCAACTGCCTGTTCCCTTATGAGGTGAACAGCTGCGCTCATCCCGGGCAATTGCTGGACCAGTACGCCGGACAATTGCGCATCATGGGCGGGTTTGACAAAATGCAGCTGATTGAAGGCAAGCAGGCCATCAAGGCATACATGGAATCGCTCCTGCCCTACGTTCAGCGGGGAGGTTTCATTCCCTTTTGCGACCACAGGTGCCCGGCGGACGTATCCCAGGAAAACTACCTGTACTACCTTGAACTGAAGGAAAAAATGTTCGGCATCACCAATCGTTCATAGCGCCTGATAATTGTCGATGCGCAATGTGTTTTTGCCAAGGCAGGCAACGTATTGCTGCGGCGATAAATCCGTTTCCTTTTTGAACGCCTTGTAAAAGCTGGAATATTCCCGAAAGCCGCATAGCAGGAAAACATCAGTTGGATTGATTCCCGACTGAATGAGAAGCTTGGCTTGAATAATGCGCTTGGCAATGATGTATTGGTACACCGACCTGTTGGTATAGCTCTTGAACTCGCGGATCAGATGGTATTTGCTGATGAAAAACCGGCTGCTCACATCGTCCAGGGAAAGCTCCTGTCCGATGTGCGCATTGATATAGGCAATAACGTCGGCCACCCGTTTGGATGACCGTGAGCTTGGCTCATCCCTGGCTTCGCCAAAGAGTGTACACAGCCTGGTCATCAAAATAATCAGCTTGCAGCGGTTGATCAGCTTTTGTTGCGGCTGCGCGCCCACAGCGTCATTGATGATCTCGCTGATGGTGTACCGGCATGCGGCAAAATCCTTGTCCGACAGTGAATGGCAGAACTTGCCCCGGCTGATGCAGCCATCGATGATATCCAACAGCGGAAAATCTTTGGAGCCCATATCACGCAAGGCATTCCGGCTGATATAAATGAACATCCGTTCATAATACGCTTCCGTATTGTGATGATACGCACGGTGCATGCGGCCGGGCGGAACGATAACCACGTCGCCAGGCTTCATGCGGTAAGCGTATTCCTCGATGATGTAGGAAGCGTCGCCGGAGATGAAAAAGAAAATTTCATAAAAGTCATGGCTGTGAAATTCAGGCGTTATCCTTCGATGGCTTGCCAGATGATACAATTCGTATTCCCGTTCATCCTCCATAGGATTGAATAAATCCCATGCCGTCAATGTATTCATTTCACTCACTTCCCAGACAGCATCATATATCAACTTTTGCAATGTTTCAAGCAATATTTTCAATTTACTTTGACGATATTGTGCAATATCATGAGTGCAACAAAAGGGTGAACGCACCCGGATGCATTGAGAAAAGGGATCAATCAAAACGGCCCGGCTCTGATAAGGAGGGGACGCCTTGTGTTTGTGGACGTGAAAACGCCCAATAAGGGACAACGCTTGATAAAACGCATTGTTCGCCACAAATATTTATACCTTATGCTGCTGCTGCCGCTTTTGCAGTACGCGGTTTTCAGGTATGCGCCGCTTACCGGGCTTCAGGTAGCCTTTAAAAATTTCAACATATTCAAGGGCATGTGGGCAAGCGAATGGAGCGGATTTGCCATCTTTCAGGAGATTTTCGCCTACCCCAAATTCTGGCTTGCCCTGAAAAACACCGTCGTCTTAAACGGGCTGGACCTGGTATTCGGATTTCCCGTACCTATAGCGCTTGCCATATTGCTGTATGAAATGCGGTCCATGCGCGTTAAGCGCATCTCCCAGACAATATTGTATCTGCCCCATTTCTTGTCCTGGATCATTATCGGCGGCATTGTCAACCAGATTTTCGCTACCAACGGCCTGGTTAATTATCTTGTTACCCTTACCACAGGCAGCCCGGCCAATTTCCTGATGCATGAAGGGAACTGGATTGCTGTGTACGTTGGCGTAGGCATCTGGCAAAGCGCGGGCTGGGGTACCATCATTTATCTGGCGGCTATTTCCGGCGTCAACCCCGAGCTGTACGAGGCCGCTGAGGTGGATGGCTGCGGGCGATGGCGGCGCATCTTCCATGTCACCATTCCCTGCATTACCCCCACCATTGTTGTCATGCTGATTCTGCGCCTGGGGCAAATGGTCTCCATCGGTTTTGAGAGGCCCTTTGTCATGGGCAATGATATGGTGGCCAACAGCTCCGAAGTTATATCTACCTTTGTGTACAAAATGGGCATCAAAAACGCACGGTACTCCTTTGCCACAGCGGTGGGCATGTTCGGTTCCATTGTGAACATGATCTTTCTGGTCGTAGCCAATCAAAGCGCCAAGCGTATGGGGGAGGGCGGGTTATGGTAAACGCCCAAACAACAAAAAGGCGAGGTGTCCCCAAAGGCCGGCGCTACATAGGCTCCGCCGTATTCATATATGCCATTGTGCTGTTAAGCGTATTGATCTGTATCATCCCCCTGATTCACCTGGTGGCGCTTTCCATGAGCGGGCGTGAGGCCGTGCTGGCCCATAAGGTTTCCCTCTGGCCGGTGGATCTGGATTTTAATGCTTACATCTCTGTTTTCATGGATACGGGCATGCAAACCTCCCTGGTCTTTTCGGTACTGCTGACGGTTGCCTATACCGTATTCGCCATGATCGGCAGCATCCTGCTTGCCTATCCATTGAGCAAAAAGCAGCTTCCGGGCCGCAAATGGCTGATGGTTTACATCCTGATTCCCATGTACTTTTCCGGCGGGATCATCCCCGAATACCTGTGGATCAAGCAACTGAACCTGATTGATAAGCCTCTTTCCCTGCTGCTGCCGGTCCTCATCAGCACCTACAACACCATCATACTGCGCAACTTCTTTTTAAGCATTCCCGACAGCCTGGAGGAATCCGCCGCGCTGGACGGATGTAACGATGTAGGCATTTTATTGAGAATCGTGCTGCCGCTGTCCACCGCCGCCATCGCCACCCTCAGCCTGTTTTACGCGGTGACCAGGTGGAACTCCTTTGCCGATGTGAGGTATTATATCAATTCCACCAAGTACTACACCCTGCAAATGAAGTTGTACCAGGTGGTGTTCAACAGCACCGATACCCAGGTGAACATGCTGGAGGGCGGGCGGAACGCCGTGCTGTCCGAAACCATCAAGTCGGCAGCCATCGTGTTTGCTACCGTTCCCATCATTGTTGTGTATCCTTTTTTGCAGCGGTATTTCGTACAAGGCGTTATGATCGGCGCGGTGAAGGAATAACCAAACGGGCATTGCCATCCGCGAAATACGGGTGGTTCATATCAATACATTGAGGAGGTTTGTTTCATGAAAAGAGTCGTCTCGCTGCTTCTGTGTCTGCTGCTTTGCCTGCCGGTTCTTGCTTTCGCGGGAGCGGAAAACAAGGCGGAGGTCTTCCGGTATGACGAACCGGTGACCTTGAAGGTTTCCGTGTTCGACCGTGGTGTCACTGGCGGCACCCCCGTGGACAACAACTATTGGACGGACTGGATTCAAAAGAACTTCGGCGACCCCCGCAACATCAAAATGGAGTGGGTGGTCATCCCCCGCACCGAGGAAGTGGACAAGCTGAATGTGTTGATGGCTTCCGGTGAGGCCGCGGACATCTGCTTCACCTACACAGAGGCTGTGATCACCAACTTTGTGCAGCAGGGCGGCCTGGTGGAGCTGAGCGGCCTCATTGAGCAGTACGGCCAGGGCATCAAGAATTATCTGGGTGAGAACCTGTTAAGGTACGGCATCTTCGAAGGCGGCCAGTACGCCATCCCCGCAAAACGCGTGGTGCTGGCGACACAGGGTATGTTCATCCGTGAAGACTGGCTGGAAAAGCTGGGCATGGTCATGCCCACCACCAAGGAAGAATTCTACAATGCGCTGGTGGCCTTCCGCGACCAGAACCCCGGCGGCGTGGAAAACGTGATCCCCTACGCCATGGGCGATGATTTGACCAGCCACAACCACCTGATGCTGTCCTTCATCAAGAGCCTGGATGCAAAGACGCTGGCCACTGTGCCCGACATCCTGTGGGATGGGTATGAGGACTATGTGCTGTTCCTGAACAAGCTCTACAACGAAAAGCTGATTTCCCCAGACTTTGCCCTGGACAAGAGCAACCTTCTGTGGAACGCCGTAAGCTCCGGCCAGGCCGGCGGCTATACCTACAACTATGACCATCCCATCCGCGTATCTCCCGGCGTCCTTGGCGCGCTGCATGCCTATCAGCCGGATGCGAAGCTCAGCCCGCTGAACTGCTTTGAATCCGTTACAGACCCCTCGAAGTATTACCATGGCATGTATGCCCCCAACGGCATCTTCTGCTTCATCCCGGTTTATGCCAAGCACCCCGAGGCGGCTGTGATGTACATGGATTGGCTGTCGAATCTTGATGTGATATACTTCCTGCAAAACGGCGAGGAAGGCGTACACCACATCATCAATGAAGACGGCATCCCGGTTTTGCAGGACGTGCAGGATGAGCGCAAGTACAACACCATGCAGAACATCGACTACACACTCTTGACCAACGGCCAGGAATTTGAAGATCCCGCCTTGCGCATCAAGGCCCAGGCGGTATCCTACCAGAACTACGCCCACCTGTTTGAGGAAGAGTACAACGTAGCCATGACCGATCCTATCACGACCAGCTTCCACTTTGATGTGGTTTTGAAGGCCGATTCCCAGTACGGCACATCCCTCACCGCCTTTAAAAAGGAACTGCTCACCAAGGCTACCATGGCTGCGTCGGAGGATTGCCTGAAGGTGTTCCGCGAGCTGCGCGATCAGTACATGAAGGATGGCGGCCAAGCGGTGATGGAAGAGAAGACCGCTGCCTGGGATAACATGCACAAATAATTTCTTTCTCAGGCAGGATACCAGAAAGTCTTCAAAGAAAAGAACAAAGGCGGCCGCCGGACACAAGACGGCGGCCGCCCGCTTGAAAGGGGAAATCCTATGCTTCGCGTGGCCATAGTAGGCACCGGCAACATCTCCCAGGCACACATATCAGGCTATTTGCAGTTTCCAACACTGTGCAAAATCGTTGCGCTGGTGGATATTGTGCCGCAAAAGGCTGCGGAAAAGGCGCAGCGCTGCCAATTGGAATGCGAGATATACGATGATCACCTTAAAATCCTGGATAGGGATGACATCGATCTTGTGGATATCTGCACGCCGCCGTATGTGCATGCCCAGATCGCCATCAATGCGCTGAACAGCGGGAAGCATGTGCTGGTGGAAAAACCCATGGCCGCTTCCCTTGAAGAATGCGACCGTATGATGGAAGCCTCGCGATCAAGCGGCAAGCTGTTGTCCGTCATCGCCCAAAACCGCTTCCGCACCCCCATTGCCAATGTAAAAAAGGTGCTGGAACAAGGCCTGGCCGGCAAAGTCAGGCATGCCCAGGTGGATTCTTATTGGTGGCGCGGCCACTGTTATTATGATTTGTGGTGGCGCGGCCTGTGGAGCAAGGAGGGCGGCGGCTGCACGCTGAATCATGCCGTTCACCACATCGACATGCTGGGCTGGATGATGGGGCTTCCCGAGGAAGTCACGGCGGTCACCGCCAACGTAGCCCATGACAACGCCGAGGTGGAGGATCTCTCCGTAGCCATCCTGCGCTATGAAGGCGCATTGGCCCAGGTGACCAGCTCCGTCGTGCATCACGGTGAAGTACAGCAGCTTATCTTCCAGTGCGACAGGGCCCGCATTTCCGCCCCCTGGGATACGTATGCCTCCGTGTCCCGCACAAATGGATTTCCCGCCCGCAATGAAGAGCTGGAGCGGGAGTTGAACGATTATTATCAAATGCTGCCGCCCGTTGTGCATGAAGGCCACGCCGGGCAGATCGAAAATGTGCTCACCGCCATATTGACAGGCGGCACGCCGGCCATTACCGGGCTGGATGGCCGCAATACCATTGAACTGATCACAGCCATCTATAAGTCAGGCGCAACGAGAACAACCGTATCCCTTCCCATCACCCGGGATGACCCGTTCTACACCGTGGACGGTATGCTTCAAAACATGCCACGCTTTTATGAAAAAGCCGCGTCCGTTGAAAACTTCGGTGATGAAACCATTACCGTGGGCAGCGATTATGCTTCGAAAAAGCAGCCTTCCGTGAATACAAACGTTCCATCGTTGGAACTTTGAAAGGAAACCCCGAAATGATGCGCAGCGCGATCATCGGCTGCGGCAGCATTGCCGGTGTGCATGCTGCCGTGCTTGCCCAATCAGAATTCACCTGCCTTGCCTCCTGTGCGGATATCCTGCCGCAAAGGGCGCAGAAAATGGGGGAGGCATTTCACATCCCCGCCTATTTCAGCCTGGATGAAATGCTTGAAAAAGAGAAGCCGGATGTGCTGCACATCTTAACGCCCCATCATTTGCATGTACCCATGGCCAAGATGGCACTGGAAAGGGGCATACATGTGTTCATGGAAAAGCCCCCTGCCCTTGATGCATCCGAATTTTCCGAGCTTTTATTGGCTTCCGGGCATAGCGGCCTGTACACGGGCGTCTGCTTTCAAAACCGATGCAATCCCCAGGTGCAGTATATCAAAGAGGCCATTGAAAGCGGTACGGCAGGCAGGGTACAGGGCGCCAGGTGTTTTGTTACCTGGGCACGAGATGACAAATATTACACCGAAAGCGGCTGGCGTGGGCAAAAGGCCACCGAGGGCGGCGGCGCTTTAATCAACCAATCCATACACACCATGGATCTGCTGGTATACCTGTTGGGCGCACCAACAGCCGTGGAGGCCTCCATGCACAACCGCCACCTGCAGGGCATCATCGAAGTGGAGGACACGGTGGAAGCATATATCCGTTTTGAGGACAAGACCGCCTTGTTTTTCGCCAGCACGGCCTACGTAACCGATGCGCCGGTAATGGTGGAAATCGTATGTGAAAACGCTGCCTTCATCATGCAGGGAGATGAAGTGACTGTAAAGAAATCCAACGGCGAAAGCAGTGTTATGCACATACAGCCTCCTCCTGTGCTGGGCAAGGGCTACTGGGGCGGCAGCCACAAGCTGTGCATTGATGATTTTTATAAGGCTTTGGCATTAGGCAAGCCATATCAACTGTCCCCCTTGGACATTGCACCCACCATGGACCTGGTCTACGGCTGTTATCAATCGGCGAAAACCGGAAAACCGGTTATGTTAAAAGCAAGGAGGAAACTATGAAAGCGGATGGTATGAACTACGCACCCAAGGGAAAGCCCAACCCGGTCGTTGCGCCCGGTGAGTTTGTTTTTTCTGCGGTGGCTTTGGACCACGGCCACATTTACGGCATGTGCAACGGCCTCATCGAAGCAGGGGCCACCCTCAAATACGTATACGATCCCGACCCGGAAAAGGTGAAGCAGTTTTTGGTTACCTACCCCCAAGCCATTGCTGCCGCATCCAAAGAACAGGTACTAACAGACCCTGAAACAAAACTGGTCGCCTCCGCCGCCGTCACCAGCCTTCGATGCCCCCTTGGCCTTGAGGTGATGGATGCCGGCAAAGACTATTTTACGGATAAAGCACCCCTTGTCAGCCTTCAGCAACTGGACATGGCCAAGGAAAAGGCCGCTTTAACCGGCAAAAAGTACATGGTGTATTACAGCGAACGGCTGCACGTGGAGGGGGCGGTATACGCCGGGCAGCTTATTGAAAAGGGTGCCATCGGCCGGGTGATACAGGTCATCGGCTTGGGGCCTCACCGACTGAATGCCGCAAGCCGCCCTCAATGGTTCTTTGAAAAGGACAAATATGGCGGTATCCTTTGTGACATCGGCAGCCACCAAATCGAGCAGTTTTTGTACTTCTCCGGTGCAAAGGATGCAAAGGTGGTACATAGTCAAATCGCCAATTACGCCCATCCCGGTTATCCGGAGCTGGACGATTTCGGAGATGCCACGCTCTTGGCGGACAACGGCTGCACCAATTATTTTAGGGTGGACTGGTTTACTCCCGACGGCCTTCGCACCTGGGGAGACGGTCGTACCATCATCCTGGGCACGGAAGGCTATATTGAAATTCGCAAGTATATCGATATCTGCTCGGAGGATGTATCCGGCGATCATGTGCTGCTGGTGAATGGAAGCGGCGAAAAGCGCTTCTCAGTGACCGGCCAGGTGGGCTATCCCTTCTTTGGACAGTTGATTCTGGATTGCATTCACCGCACCGAAAACGCCATGACCCAGGAGCACGCCTTCAAGGCTGCGGAGCTTTGCGTCAGGGCCCAGATGCAGGCAAAGGTGATTTGCTGATGCTTTTCGCGAAGCCTCCCGGCTTGCCTGTCAGCAGCAACAAAAGCAGGGTCCGCAAGCCCACGAGGGCTGCGAACCCTGCTTTTTGTTCTCCTTTTTACTGCTTCACAGCAGGCAAATTCCCCAAATTATTGTCTTCGTTTTCATCGGGCAGTGACTTCAAATACTCGGTTCCTTTCCTTGTTGCAATGCCGACTCCCGCAATGCCGCCTTGTCTTGCAAGCCTGATGCCTTCTTCCTTGCTTATAACACGGCCATCCGACAATTGATAGCCGGTGATGCGCCCGCCTTGCTTTTGAAGAGCGGTGATTCGTTTGGCATCCGCTTTCGGCTGTGGGATATCCTGCATTGCCATCATGGGCAGTTTCGATTGATTTTGATCCATATTGGTCACTGAAAAAAGCCTCCAATATCATGCTAAGCAGCACATTGCGTTCTTTTCGAATGTAGTTTACCATGAGTCGATCATACTATTCCTCCCGGCTCTATGTCGGCTCCCAAAAAGGACGGGGAGGTGATATTTTACAGAACCATTGACAACCGTTCCCATTTATGATACCCTCAATAAAATTTCATAAAACCGCTGATGCGGAGATAACGGTGATGATGCTCTTACAGAGAGCCCGCGATGCTGAGAATCGGGCAGAAAACAAGTCATCAAATGGACCGCTGAGGGCGCAGTCAAAGGCGAAAGCCAAGTATTCTGCGACGTGTGGGCATACGTCAGTTGCCGGGGATATGTTGGTATCCTGCTTAAGGGCACGATCGTGATATCGTGAATCAAGGTGGCACCGCGAGTTTATGGCTCGTCCTTGACAGTATTGTCAGGGATGGGCTTTTTTGTTACTCAAAATGAAGAAAGAAAGGCGTGTTTGAAGTATGGTCAGGCCGACAATCGCTGAAGCAAAAAGGCTTTCAGAAACAGGGAAATATTCGATTATCCCCATGAGCTGCGAGCTGTATTCCGACAGCACCACCTCCATCGAGGTGCTGCGCAGGCTGAAAAATGGAAGCTCCCACTGCTATATGCTGGAGTCAGTGGAAGGCAGCGAAAAATGGGGGAGATATACGTTCCTGGGGTATGACCCTCAATTGGAGCTGACCTGCACGGGCGGCAAGGCGGTGGTGCATAAAGGCGCTTCCGCCATTGATGAGGGTGATAACCCGTCAAGTATGATCCGCAAAGTTCTTGCGGATTACCGCAGCCCGCGCTTTGATGACCTTCCCCCCTTCACCGGTGGCTTGGTGGGTTACTTTTCCTATGACTATATCAAATATTCGGAACCCTCGCTGACATTGGATGCGCAGGACGGGGAAGGCTTCAAGGATGTTGATCTGATGCTGTTTGACAAGGTGATTGCCTTTGACAACTTTAAAAACAAAATCATACTGATTGTCAATATCAGGTGCGAAGCTATCGAAGCAGAGTACAGCCGTGGGGAGCTGGAACTGAAAAACATGAAGGGGTTGATTTTATACGGAGCGCCATGCAAAGGAATGCCCGGCAGAATGATGTCGCCGGTACGCACGCTGTTTGATAAGGATGGCTACTGCGCAATGGTCAGGAAAGCAAAGGAATACATCCGTGATGGGGATGTGTTTCAGGTGGTGCTTTCCAACCGTCTGGAAGCCGATTTTGAAGGGAGCTTGCTGGACACGTACCGTGTGCTCAGGACAACAAACCCTTCCCCGTATATGTTTTACTTTTCCAGCGACGACATCGAAATCGCAGGGGCTTCCCCGGAGACCCTGGTCAAGCTGGAAAATGGCGTACTGCACACCTTTCCGCTGGCGGGCACGCGCCCCCGGGGCAATACGGAAGAGGAAGACAAACGGCTTGAAGATGAGCTGCTGGCCGATGAAAAGGAGCGCGCCGAGCACAACATGCTGGTGGATCTTGGTCGCAACGATATCGGGAAAATCAGCGTGTTCGGAAGCGTTCAAGTGGAGCGGTATATGAGCATCGAGCGGTTTTCCCACGTCATGCACATCGGTTCCACCGTTCGCGGCAGCATCCGGCCAGACCGGGACGCCGTGAGTGCTGTGGAGGCGGTGCTGCCCGCCGGCACACTGTCCGGAGCGCCGAAAATACGTGCCTGCGAAATCATCAACGAGCTGGAAAACAACAAGCGCGGCATTTACGGCGGCGCCATCGGTTATATCGATTTTACCGGGAACCTGGATACCTGCATCGCCATTCGCATTGCGTTTAAAAAGAACGGCAAGGTGTTCATACGCTCAGGCGCCGGCATTGTGGCAGACAGCGTGCCGGAAAACGAGTACCAGGAATGTATCAATAAGGCCAAGGCTGTAATGCGGGCGCTGGAAATTGCACAGGAGGGAATCTATTATGATTGTGCTGATCGATAACTATGACAGCTTTTCCTACAACCTGTATCAGTTTGTAGGTACGGTGAACAAGGACATCCGCGTCATCCGCAATGACGAGCTGACAGTAGGGCAAATTCAGAATTTGCGCCCCTCCCACATCATCCTGTCTCCCGGGCCGGGGTATCCCAAGGATGCGGGCGTGTGTGTGGCATTGGCCCGGGAGCTTGGAAAAGAAATGATGCTACTGGGCGTATGCCTGGGCCACCAGGCCATTTGCGAGGCCTTTGGCGCGACCATCTCCCACGCCAAACAATTGATGCACGGAAAGCAGTCAGAAGTCGTTTTGAATCCTGCCTGCCCGCTGTTTCAGGAGCTTCCCCCAAGGATCAAGGCGGGGCGGTACCATTCCCTTGCCGCCATGAGGGTCACCATTCCCGATTGTTTGATGATAACGGCCGAGACGGCTGACAAAGAGGTGATGGCCGTCATGCACCGGGAGTATCCCATCTTCGGCCTGCAGTTCCATCCCGAATCCATTCTGACCCCGGACGGGATGCAGATCATCCGGAACTTTTTGAACCTGTGAAAGGAGCCTGACCATGATCAAAGAAGCAACCGCAAAACTGATGGAGCGAGAAAACCTTTCTTACGGCGAGGCCATGGCCGTGATGGATGAAATCATGACCGGTAAGCCTTCGCAGGTTCAAATGGCGGCGTTTCTCGCAGCCCTTTCCGTAAAGGGAGAGACCATTGAAGAAATCACCGCCTGCGCTGCCGGGATGCGTGCCCATGCCACGCAGGTGAAGCATGGCTTTGACCTGCTTGAAATCGTGGGAACAGGGGGCGACGGCGCAAACTCCTTCAACATTTCCACAACGGCTTCCATCGTGATCGCCTCCTCCGGCATCAAGGTGGCCAAGCACGGCAACCGTGCCTCCTCTTCAAAAAGCGGCGCGGCGGACTGTTTGGAAGCGCTGGGCGTAAAAATCAGCCTGTCGCCGGGAAAATGCGTAAAGCTGCTCCAAACCATCGGCATCTGCTTTTTCTTCGCACAGAGTTATCACGCCTCCATGAAGCATGTCGGCCCGGTGCGCAAAGAGCTGGGCGTGCGCACCGTGTTCAATATTCTTGGGCCACTTACTAATCCCGCCTGTGCAAACAGACAGGTGCTTGGCGTGTATTCCGGGGCGCTTGTGCAGCCGCTTGCAACGGTGCTTTCAAACCTTGGCGTGAAACGGGGGATGGTGGTGCACGGTCAGGATCAGTTGGATGAAATCTCCATATCTGCCCCCACAACCGTGTGTGAATTTCAGGGCGATGCTTTTCACACCTACGTGATAAGGCCGGAGGATTTAGGCTTTGAGGCCTGCTCAAAATCGGATTTGACGGGCGGTACGCCTCTGGAAAACGCGGCGATTACGCTGGACATTCTGGGCGGCGCAAGGGGGCCCAAGCGGGATGCGGTCATCATAAACGCTGGTGCCGGGCTTTATATTGGCGGAAAAGCGGATTCGCTGAAAGAGGGTGTGATGCTTGCAGCGGAATTGATAGACAGCGGAAAGGCCAAGGAGAAGCTTGCGGCGTTTGTGGTTTCATCCAACCAAGAAGAGGAATGCGTATGATCCTTCATGAAATCGCGGCCTATGCCGCAAAACGGGTGGAACTTTTAAAGACAGAGATCAGCCCGGATGAAATGCGGATGGAAGCGCTGAACATGCCCAAGGGGGATTTTCGCTTTGAACGCGCTTTGAAGAAGGATTGGATGTCCTTCATCTGCGAAGTGAAAAAGGCTTCCCCCTCCAAGGGGATCATCGATCCTCACTTTCCTTACCGCGAAATCGCAAAGGAATACGAGGAAGCAGGAGCTGATTGCCTATCCTGCCTGACAGAGCCGAAATGGTTTCTGGGCTCCGACAGCATATTTTCAAAGATACGCGCCAATATAAAGCTTCCCATGCTCCGCAAGGATTTTACCGTGGATGAATACCAAATTTATGAAGCAAAGTGCATGGGCGCCGACGCGGTGCTGCTCATATGCGCGCTGCTTGACACCAAAACGGTGGCAAGGTATTTGACCATATGCGATGATTTGGGCATATCCGCGCTTGTGGAAACCCACGATGAGGCGGAAATACAGTCGGCGGTAACAGTTGGTGCCCGCCTGATCGGCGTCAATAACCGGAACCTGAAGGATTTCACTGTGGACCTTTCCAACGCAATGAGACTTCGGGACAAGATTCCGGCTTCCGCGGTGTTCGTGGCGGAATCCGGCGTGCGCTCGCCCTCCGACGCGGCTGCATTAAAGGCTGCAGGCGCGGATGCTGTATTGATCGGGGAAGCGCTGATGCGGGCGGAGGATAAGAGGGGGCTGCTGAAAGCCTTCAAGGAGGCGGTGCGATGAGCGGTACGAAAATCAAAATTTGCGGGCTCCTACGGCATTGCGATGCTTCATTCGTCAATGACGCCATGCCGGATTACACGGGTTTTGTCTTTTATGATAAAAGCCGCCGGTATGTTTCATTCGAGCAGGCGAAAGAGCTTCGCGTGGCCATGCGCCCGGCCATCATAACCGTTGGCGTGTTTGTGAACGCAGCAATAGAGCAGATTGCTTTGCTGTATTCGCAAAATGTCATTGGCATCATCCAGCTTCACGGCAGTGAAGATGAGGTTTTTATCACAAAGCTGCGGGCCATGGTTGCGGGTGCGCAAATATGGAAGGCATATCAAATCCATTCTGATAATGATATTCGGGCCGCAAAAGGAAGCACGGCGGACATGGTACTGCTGGACAGCGGCGGCGGTACAGGCCTGCCATTTGACTGGGGGCTTTTGCAGGGCTTTTCCCGCCCGTTTGTATTGGCCGGGGGCCTGACGCCTGAAAACATTCAAGAGGCGGTTAGCCGTTTTCACCCGTATGCGGTGGATATAAGCTCCGGCGTAGAGTCGGGCGGGTTCAAGGACCGGGAGAGAATCATAGCGGCGGTCAAAGCCGCAAGAGGGAGGTAAGGTATGAGTAAAGGCAGGTTTGGGGTGCACGGCGGCCAGTATATCCCCGAAACGCTGATGAATGCCGTAATCGAACTGGAGGAGGCGTATAACCATTTCAAGGATGATTCGGCGTTTATCGCAGAGCTGGAGGACCTATTTCAAAACTATGCCGGAAGGCCGTCCCTTCTTTATTTCGCCAAAAAGATGACGATGGACCTTGGCGGGGCGATGGTCTATTTAAAGCGGGAGGACCTGAATCATACCGGAGCGCACAAGGTCAACAATGTGCTGGGGCAGACGTTGCTGGCAAAGAAAATGGGCAAAACGCGGGTGATCGCGGAAACGGGCGCAGGCCAGCACGGCGTGGCCACCGCCACCGCCGCGGCACTCATGGGCCTTAAATGCGAAATCTTTATGGGGGAGGAAGACACAAAACGGCAATCGCTGAACGTATACAAGATGCGGCTTCTGGGTGCCAAAGTCCACCCGGTTACATCGGGCACCGCCACGCTGAAGGACGCGGTGTCCGAAACCATGCGGGAATGGACGAGCCGGATTGATGATACCCACTACGTGATGGGCTCGGTCATGGGGCCGCATCCGTTTCCCACCATCGTAAGGGATTTTCAATCGGTGATTTCCAGGGAAATCAGGGAGCAGATGCTGAAAAAGGAAGGCCGGCTTCCCGACGCGGTGCTTGCCTGTGTCGGCGGCGGCTCCAACGCCATCGGCGCGTTTTACCATTTCTTAAACGATCCTTCGGTCAGGCTCATCGGCTGTGAGGCGGCCGGCAGAGGCGTGGATACCTTTGAAACGGCGGCGACGATTGCCACCGGAAAATTGGGAATCTTCCATGGCATGAAATCTTACTTTTGCCAGGATCAGTACGGTCAAATCTCGCCTGTGTATTCCATTTCCGCCGGGCTTGATTACCCCGGCATCGGCCCCGAACACGCAAATCTTCACGATACCGGCCGGGCAGAGTATGTGGCGATTGCCGATGACGAGGCGGTGAACGCCTTTGAGTACCTGTCGCGCATAGAAGGCATCATTCCAGCCATCGAAAGCGCCCACGCCGTGGCCCATGCCATGAAGCTGGCGCCTTTGATGGGCAAAAATGAAATCATGGTCATCAACATTTCAGGCCGCGGCGACAAAGATTGCGCCGCCATCGCCCGCTACAGAGGGGAGGAGCTTTCAGAATGAGCCGCATGAAAAAAGCTTTTGAAGGTAAGAAGGCATTCATTGCATTTCTCACCTGCGGTGATCCCGATCTTGAGACCACCGAAGCATTGATTAAGACGATTGCTGGTGCAGGTGCGGATATCATCGAGCTTGGCATACCGTTTTCCGACCCGACAGCGGAAGGCCCGGTGATCCAGGCGGCCAACCAGCGTGCCCTTGCAAGCGGGGCGACGACAGACAGGATATTTGATATGGTTCGCCGCGTGAGAAAATCCGTTTTTGTTCCCTTGGTATTTATGACCTATGCGAATGTGGTGTTTTCCTACGGAGCGGAAGCTTTTTTGAAAACCGCCGCCGATATCGGCATGGACGGCCTGATCCTTCCCGATGTGCCGTATGAGGAAAAGAAGGAGTTTGCCCCACTTTGCAAACAGTACGGGCTGGATTTCATCTCCCTGGTTGCGCCGACCTCAAACGAGCGAATACAAAAAATCACCAGGGAAGCGGAGGGCTTTGTGTACTGCGTCTCCTCCCTTGGCGTTACGGGGATGAGAAGTGAGATCACATCGGATGTAGGGGAGATGGTCAGGCTCGTTCACGAAGCCAAAGACATCCCCGCGGCGGTGGGGTTTGGCATCTCCACGCCACGGCAGGCGGCGGATATGGCCGCAAAAGCCGATGGTGTGATCGTCGGTTCCGCAATCGTCAAGCTCATCGGAAAGTATGGCAGGGAAGCCGCAGTTCCTGTCGCAGCGTATATCAGGGAAATGAAGGCGGCTGTAAGCGGCTTATAAGTAGTATATTCTGGATATGAAATTGTACCGTCCTGCGCTTTGCATGGACGGCATTTAAGTAGTTGACAAAGTCAACTATTTACGCTATACTGCAAGGCAAAACATGGAAGGGGTATTTTTTATGCATGCAGCGCCCGCAGCCCTTATACAAACCATCAGGCGGTTCAACCGGTTTTACACGAACATACTGGGCTTGCTGAACCGGCATTTGCCGGACAGCGAATTTTCCCTGCCGGAAGCGCGGGTGCTTTACGAGTTGAATTGCGGCAGTGATTGTACCGCCAAAGAGCTGGCCGGGGAATTGAAAATGGACTCCGGATACTTCTCGAGGGTAATCACAGGCCTGATAAGGCGCGGGCTTGTGCATCGCGTACAATCAGCTTTGGATGGAAGGTCGTATCATTTGAATTTGACAGAATTGGGGAAGGAAACATTTGTAAGACTTGACAGGCTGTCGGATCAGCAGACCCGCATCCTGGCGCAAGGCTTGAGCTGCGACAGGCAACAGCGGTTGGCGGAGGGAATGCGGATCATTGAGGAGGCGTTTTTAGGCAAGCCCATAACAAAAGAAAGCATCATCATCCGCAGCGATTTAAGGCCGGGAGACGTGGGATACCTGATCTACCTGCATGGCCTGATATACGACAGGGAATGCGGATACGGCCACGGCTTTGAAGGGTATGTGTGCAAAACCTTTTATGAATTTTTTGAACATTACAGCCCAGAAAAGGACAGGATCTGGTTTGCAGAGGATTGCGGGCGTATCGTTGGCGCCATCGCCATTGTGGGGCATACGGCAAAAAAGGCGCAATTGCGGTGGTTCATTCTGAGTCCCGAATACCGGGGGTTGGGGCTGGGTTCCAGGCTGATGGGGGAGGCCATGGCATTTGTTCGGGAGAAGGGATACAAGGACATCTTTCTGATCACAACGCAGGACCAGCAAACAGCCATCCGGATGTATGAGAAGGCAGGATTTCAAAAGGCGACGGAGAATGAATGTGATATGTGGGGTAAGCAGCTTACGGAACTGACGTTTGAACTGCATCTGTAGCATTCAGTAACAAAACATGGAGGCAACTCATGAGCGAGCTTCAAACCTTGATGGACATCCTCTACAAACGCCGCAGCACCCGCAAATACGACATGGAAAAACCCGTTGAGAATGAGAAGATCATCACCATGCTTCAGGCGGCCATGGCAGCGCCGTCCGCTTGCAATTTGCAGCCCTGGGAGTTCATTGTCATTGATAATCCCGGGCGGATAAAGCAGTTGAAGGAATGCATCGGTGAGCACAACGGCAGGTACTACAACGCTCCCGCCGCCTTTGTGGTGTGCGCCAATACAAGCTATATCCCCTGGGAAAGCAATGGGGAAATGGACACCAGCGCCGCCATAGAAAATATCCTGCTGGCAGCTACCGTACTAGGGCTTGGAACGGTGTGGATCGGCGACATCGACAGGGCTGCCATCCGCGCATTGCTTGACATTCCTGCCCATGTATCGGTGAACAGCGTGGTGCTCTTCGGCTATCCCGCTGAAGTGAAAGCGCCTCGAACCCAGTATACCGAAGAAGCCGTATACTGGGACAAGTATGATCCCAAGCGGGAGCACCCGGAAAGGACGATAGCCCTCCGGTTCAAGCCGTAGATAAAGCAGACTTTGGTCTAATTTGCACGAAGGAAGAATGCCGAAGTGGGGCGCGGGCTATTGCCTGGACTCCGGCGGTTGAAAGGATCAGCATCTATGAAGCAAGTCCCGTTTTCATTCCAAGCCCTTGAATTGTTTTCCTACACCCCCTTGCAATATATGCTCCGGGCCATGGCGGCGGGGAGCACCCCTTTCGCTTGCTATGCGGACCGGGAGGACGATCCTTCTGTTTGCCTCCTCCACGAAGGGCACAGCCTGTTTGTGGGCGGCGATGCGCAAGGCCCCGCGGCGGATGAGGCCGTGGCGTTTCTTACCCATACCATCCTTACGCCTGAGGTAAGGCAAGCACTATATGTAATGAAGATCGTCTTTGAGAATGAAGCCTGGAAAGCGAAACTGACAAGCGCCTTCCCAGGCTTATCCGTTCACGAGTACATGAGGAATGTCTATTTGCATCCCGCGCCTGGCAGCGTGCCGGCAGCTATTGCGCCGCACATTCAACCGATCACGGCGGATACGGCAAAGCTTGAGAACTTCTTCATGATAAAAGACGAAGTGGAAAGCACGCTAGGCAGTTTTGAAAAGTTTCTGGCCATGGGTTTTGGCTGCGCGCTGGTGATGGAAAACAGCGTGTGCGGCTTTTGCACCGCAGAATACATAAGCGAAGGGGAATGCGCCATCGGCATTGAAGTGCTGGAGAAGTACCAAAAGAAGGGCTACGCCTCCCACATGACCGCCTGCTTCCTGATGGAATGCGCTCGGCGGGGACTGACACCCTATTGGGAATGCTGGAAAAACAACATCCCATCGGTAAAAACGGCGGAGCGGGCCGGGTTTGAAAAGCTGTCGGACTACCCGGTGCTGTTCATTGAATTTGGCGGGGTGTAAGAGATAGGCAGGTGTAATCATGGCATACAAGGCGGTTTTCTTTGACAGGGACGGAACGCTGACCTATGGCGACCCCCGCGTGAAAGAGCAGACGAATCAATTGATCAAAAGCTGGGGCGGGAACCCTTTCCCCATCTCCTATGAAAAGATGATGGAGCTGTTCAAGGCTGCAAGCGAGGGCAAAAAGCCCTGGTACAAAGATGTAAACGACGAGATCGCCTTTTTCCACCGGTACTACAAGCTGATGCTGCGTGATTACGGTCTTCATGACCACCTTGAAGAACGTGCCGCACAGATTCACCAAATGACGTGGCTAAAAAGCAAGGCTGTGTATCCGGAAGTGGTGGAGGTATTGGCGTATTTCCATGCCCGAGGGTATAAGATGGGCGTGATCAGCGATACGTCTCCGTCACTTCAGTTGACGCTGGAAGCGGTAGGCCTTGCCAAATACTTTACTTCCTTCACCGCCAGTTCCCTGGTGGGAGCAGAAAAGCCCAGCCCGATCATTTTCAATGCAGCTCTGAACGCGCAGAATGTGACTGCAAAAGAAAGCCTGTATGTGGACGATTATGATGTGGAGGCAGACGGGGCCAGGGAACAGGGTTTCACATCCTTTTTGATCGACAGGAACAATCAGCACAAAGGCACGTGGGTGATACGCAGTCTCAAAGCTATGGTGGATTTCGTGGAAAGAGGCAAGGACTGAAATACGTCATTCATGCATAGTGATTTTCAAATCGCTTCCGCCTTTTTGAAGCTGATTTTCAAGCGCGCTCCGCACGCTGTTGATCCCCCCGCCCCAAAGGCCCTTTAGCTTAGGATAGGGGACAAGGCCGAGGGCGAGAAGCGCTCTTTGGCCGTGCTCGCTTACCGCGTCGGCCCAAATCTGTCCGATCCCTTCATGCCTTGATAACCAATGCATCAGCCCCAGGTACAGATAGCGCCTGTATCCTTTGCCCCTGTAATCAGGTTGGAGGATGATGTTGTGCAGGTAGCCGTCGCAGGGCTCTGTGATAACGGGAAGAATATGCTCCCGTTCTTCCACTGCAAAGATGGGCTGTTGGCGCTCTATCGCCAGGGGCACAAGGTCCTTGCGGATGCCGTAGATGGACAAAAAGCCGGCAAGCCTGCCATCCTCTTTCAAAAGGATCAGGCTGTCTTTTGTCATGCCATAGATCATAAATGCCCTGTCCCAGGTCATCTGGTCGCCGGGAGGGTATGCGTCATGATCCATGTGTACGATGGTTTCGATCAGTTCTGTGCAAATCTCCTTTGTGATTTCAAGCGACAGTGCCACGTGCATCCTCCGTTTTGCGGCTTATACCGTGTTTTGTGCAGACACTTCCATCATAACCCGCCCGGAGGATGTTGTCAAAAGGAGAACGGAACATCTTTCCAACCGGCCTTTGATGTGGTATGCTGGATAGGACAAGCATAGATAATAGGCAGAGGTCTATATGGCTAAAAAAGATTCGATGTTGAATGATCCATCCGTTCAAAAAGCGATAGATGAGATAAAGCAGATGCAAAACCCAACGCTGGATGATTACCGGCAGGCAGTTGAAGCTGCCTTCGTTGGGATCAACAGGGATATGGCAATGGATGGGCCTCCTGCCCAGTCATTGCAGGTAATTCTCGGCCGCAAGAGCTTGAAGGAATTGAAGCGCTATGCCCGGTACCATTCCCTGAAAAATCTGGGTGGCATAGCAAAGGATGCTCTTGCCGTAAGGCTTCTGGAAACGTTATGCGATGCCAGGCGGTTGGAAGATGAAATCAGTTGCATGGCGAAGGAAGAATGGATTTTCTTTACCTCGATGTTGTCTGTCGGAACGATTGATCTTGAGATGGTCCCAAAGAACATGATCCCACGACTTGTGGACGGAGGATACATCCACATATTTCATGATGAAGGGAAAATTGTCTTTCTTCTTCCCGATGAAGTGAGGGCATCATATGACACCCTTGATAAGGAGAACTTGAGGGAATACAAGCGGAGGCAAAATGTGTTTGACGAATACGCCCGTGCGGCGGTCAATCTGTACGGCGTTATTTCTCTGAAGGATTTTGCCAGCCTGGTGAACGGCTATTTAACTGGCGGGAAAACCTCTTTTGTAAACGAACGGCCGTATGAAACCTATTTGGAAGGATATGATGGCCGTGATGATGAAGATTATTTTGCTTGGAAGGAGTACCTCGTTTCCGGAGAGCTAATCAAGGATGATGGGGAAGTGAGTGCCAAGGGGATTCAGTGCCTTCTCGAAGACAGAAAGGGCAAACCCCGTTATAAGCCAAGCGCCGAAGTCTTTTTGAAGTATGCCGATCCAGATTATTATGAGAACACGCCTCAGGTTTTGGCCCTGCGCCAGGCGCTTTTGAACTTTGATGTGGAAGAAAAAACGGTAAACCGTGTGATCGATACGCTGCATGATGTTATCGCCGGTGAATTTGAACACAATGAGATGTTTCATGTGTTGGAGCGTAATGGCGTCGTGCTTACGTTTGAACAGTTGAAAACTGCCTTGCCCCTTATGACGGATATGAGCAACCACACACGGATATGGAGCAATTACGGCCATACGCCCAATGAAATATTTTTGCGCAGGGGAGGCGGAGCGCCGCGAAATCATGTGATGAGTGATACGGCCGGGAACACTTTTCCAAGCAACGCGGAGCGCTTTTCTTTTGGGTCCATTAAGCCCGCTGCCCTGACGCCTGCCGCACCCCAAGAGAATATTCCTAGAAACGGGCCGTGCCCCTGCGGCAGCGGAAAAAAATACAAGCATTGCTGCGGCAGTAAAGCGTAATGTGCCAAGGATACCTGATCAAATGTACAAAAGGAGGAATGGGAAATGACTGATTTTGAAGCTGCATGCCAGCTTTTGAAGGAGCAGATGGGCCGTGATGTGGCTGTATCCCTGGCCACGTGCGTGGAGAATGAGGTTACCGTGCGCACGGTGGACGGATACTACAAGGACGGGGCCATTTATGTGATTACCCACGTTTCCTCCAGGAAAATGCGGGACATATTGAAAAACCCCAGGGTGGCGGTTTGCAGGCATTTGATGCAGGCAACCGGCATCGGCAGAAACCTGGGCAATCCCAAGGAGGATTGGAACAAGCAGCTTACGCCGGAGCTGAAGCGTGTATTTTCCCTGTTTTACGACCGCCATGTCAATGAGGCGGATCCCGGTACCTGCATTCTGAAAATCGTGCTCATACGGGCGATGGTGTTTGGCACTGACTGCAAGTATACGGTGGATTTTACGGAGCACAAAGCCGTAAAGTCCCCGTTCCACAATGATATCGTTGCCCCTTGATTATGAAGGAGTGCGAATTTGCTCATACAAAAACCAAAGGTGAAAGGGCTTCATGCATGAAAAAAGCTGTGATTGGGCTTCTTCTTCCTCTTTTGGTCATGCTGTTAGGCGGCAGCAGTTCCGCGATCATGGAGGCAAACGATACAGAACATTTCATTCAGCATAGCGGGCTGGAGGCTGCCATTATCGTCTCTTCCCTGAAAACCGGAGAAGAGCATGTAATCAACAAAGAGCGAAGTGAGCAGCGTTTTTTGCCTGCATCCACTTTCAAAATTCCCAATACGCTCATTGCCCTTCATGAGGGTGTGATCAACGATGAAAACACTGTCCTTCCCTGGGATGGCAAGGAGAAGGGTCTTGCAGCCTGGAACAAGAATCAAACACTGACAAGCGCATTCCAGGTTAGCTGTATCTGGTATTACCAGGAGCTGGCCAGGAAGATAGGCCTAGTGAAATATGCGGAGCATCTTGGGAAATTGGTATACGGAAACTGCCAAACCGGTGCTTTCATTGATACCTTTTGGTTGGATGGGGATCTGAGGATATCAGCAAGGGAGCAAATTGATTTTCTAAAGAACATATATCTGGAAACATATGATTTTGACAAAGCACATTACAATATTTTGAAGGATATCATGGTGGAAGATACGACTGATGCGTACACGCTCAGGGGAAAAACCGGGTGGACGCAGCGGGTGAGCCCACAAACCGGTTGGTACGTGGGTTATGTGGAAACGGCTAGTGATGTCTGGTTCTTTGCATGCAATTTGACCATCACCAAGCCTTCCGACGCCGATTGCCGGAAGAGCTTGGTCATGTCGTATCTGAGGGAACTTAAGATCATGGAGTAAACGGTAGGACGCACCCTGAGTGAGGAGGCTGACTGAGGCATGCTGACGTTAAATAAGCCGCAAGCGCTGAAAAAAGGGGACAGGGTAGCCACGGTGAGCTTGTCCTGGGGCGGTGCGGGGGATGAGCAGCTTCGCTGGCGGTATGATGTGGGCAAACGCCGTCTTCAGGATCAGTTTGGTCTTGATGTGATGGAAATGAGCAGCACCCTGAAAGGGTCAAAATATGTATACTGCCATCCCGAGGCCAGGGCATATGATCTGATGAGGGCTTTTGAGGATAATTCCATTCGGGCAATATTTTCCTGCATCGGCGGGGATGACAGCATACGCATGCTGCCATATATCGATTTTGAGGTGATACGGCGCAATCCCAAGCTATTGATTGGCTATTCAGATACAACAATCACTCATTTTATGTGCCTGAAAGCCCAGGTCGCCAGCGTGTATGGCCCCTCGGTGCTTGGCGAGCTTGCCGAAAACATCAGGATATTCGACTATACGGCCTATTGGCTTGAAAGGACCCTGTTTCACGCCGAGCCTTTGGGGGTGATTCCTGCTGCTGAGGAATGGACCGGGGAACGGCTGGAATGGTCTCAAAGCAATGCGGACATCGCCAAGAAAATGAGCAGGAACATAGGGTATGAATGGCTGCAGGGCGAAGGCGTGGCCGTTGGCCCGCTGATTGGCGGCTGCATTGAAGTTATGGAGATGATGAAGGGTACCGCCTTGTGGCCCGACGCACATCAGTTTGACGGGGCTATTCTGTTCTTTGAAACATCGGAGGATATGCCGGAACCTGCGTATATCGAATATTGGCTCAGAAACTACGGAAGCCAGGGCATATTGCAAAAGGCCTGCGCCATTCTATGGGGCAAGCCTTATCAGGAGAAGTATTATGCCGAGTATAAAAAATCCATTCTCAAAATATTGGCGGAGCTTGGGCTGAATCATTTGCCCGTGGTCTACAACATGACCTTTGGGCACAATCAGCCCATGATGTGCCTGCCTTACGGCGCAATGGCAAAGGTGGACTGCAATGCCCGAAGCTTTTCCATCCTGGAAGCCGGGGTACGTTAGCGCATGATAAATGAGGCATTGCTTGAGACCTCGTATCAGCCCATTTACGTGGAAGCCGCAGCGGAAGCTCCGGTCTTCTTTTTTCTGCCCGGCAGCCTTTTTACAATCAGTTCGTATACGGCAAACAGGAATGCGTAAGACAAGACAACCACGATCAGATACTTTACATAGATGTTCATGTTTACCCCGATGAAAAGGTAAGTAAATGCGCTGACCGGCAATAGATGCATCAAATAATACGTGAAGGATGCTTTGCCAAGGTAGCTTAGGGCAGCGCTCTTTTTGTTGAAATATTTGCTGCCGAGACTAACAAAAAGGATGATGCCGGCACATTCAAACAGACCTTTGATGAAAGCCCACAAAAAATAGGAGTAATCGGCTTTCAGTTCATACACCGTCCAGGAATAGTACAGAGCCATAAAAGACACAATGGATAGCATAACAATGGCAATGGATGGTTTGATAAGGCGGACCAAACGATGCTGTATTGCGGTATCGGATGCGTATATGAAGCCAAAGACAAAGATGCTCAAATAGACAATGTCGTTGGCCCAGTCACCCACGATGATCTGTTTGCCGGGGAAGAAAGGCCGCAGAAGTGTTTCTGATGCAACAATAAACGCAATCGGAATGAAAATGTTGTTACCCCTTGCATAACAGGAAACGATTCTGCCAAGCCTTTCGGAGGTTTTTAGCCAGCATTTGAACAATGGCAGGCAGGCGAGTGAAAAGAGGAACAAATACAGCAGGAACCAAAGATGGGCATACCCAAGATAATCAACGATCTTGGATGAAAAGAATTCGGGCAGAAATTGAAAAAAGCTGCCTGAAAACCCATCGTTCAATCCCTTGAAATACGCCTGGGCAGGGCACAGCAAAACGGTGCCAAGCAAAAACGGAATCAAAACTTTGCGGATTCTTTCCCGGACATACGAATGGCTCCCCTTGAGCTGCAATGCATGATAGGTGGCTATACCTGACAAAAAGAAGAGCAGCGTCATGAAAAAATTGTCCAGGGGTACGGTCAGGAAAAGGAATGGCAGGATTCTTGCATCCTTCAAGGGAGTTTTGATGTAGATATCCCCCAGCCCTGTATAGGTAAGCGCGGCATGGTAAGGCACCAGCAACAATATGACCGCCGTTCTCAGCCAGTCAACGTAGTAAAGGCGCTCTTTTTTCATACTGCTTCTCCTTTGTTCAACAGAATGCATGGCGCTTTTTACATAGGTTACAGCGGCATGATTATACCACTTTTGACATGACTTACAATATTGTTTTTGCTGTTTTCATAAACTGTATCATTACATTGCACGTATATAGGGCAATGATAAAAAGAGGGGCAGCGAAACCGCTGCTCCCCTGCTTGCTGCCGGTACAATCCCTTTGTTGCCATCGTTCGTTTAGGATATAACTGAATTCAGGCCATGTCTGCTGTTTTCATCTTGACCATGTTCTTGTTCTCAATCATCAAAAATGCACTGAATAGTATCTCTATCACCAGCATCATAACCGCCAATAGGTATGTCTCGAACATGCAACCGACAACCAGGGACAAAACCGGTACGATGATGGAAAATGCCATGTACGCTTTTGATTTGTACAGCCATCCAAAGGGCATAAGGTGCGCCCCAAAGATGATTGCTATTACCATCAGCATTTTATCCGGAACGGTTGGGTAAACCCACATGGCAATCAGCAAATACAGAATTTGGTTCACCGAAAACAAAAGGCCCAATTTCGTTAACGGGTTGCTTTTGTTTTGAAAATCCACCTTGATGATTTTTGAGATGAAATAGGCCAAAGGAACCAATGGGGTTGTAAAGCAAAAAGTCAACAGGTTTTTGGTGACTATCGGCAGTTGGGACGTATGCACAAATATCATGGCACACCAGACGAATACCGATGCCAATATGAAGTGTAACCCTTTCTTTTGCTTTACTGCACAATCAAGTCGCAATTCTTCCAAATTCATAATGTCCTCCTTTGTATTGCAAGCATTCCTGCTGATTGATAAAAACTAGACAATTATACAACATCTTTGAATGGATGAAAAGAGTAAAATTTGCCTCGCCTTCAGGGAAGACACATTTACACCTTTTGACAGTGGAGGAGGCTTACGAAACAAGCATACAAGCGGCAGCGCAGTAACGCGCCGATTGAGCCAGATGGATAGGAAAGCCCTGGTCGCCCCCGCAGGGGCGAAATCCTATCCTACGCAGTTGGTTTCAAGCGACAGAGGATAGTGGCCATGCGGCTGCCTTACCGCCAGGGCATGGGCAGAATTCCCTTTTCGCGGGCTTCGTGAATATTCACCCAGGCGTAACCGTCGTCGCCGGCGGAAAGATGCGGCAGCGTTTCCTGAAAGCTTTGTGCGCCTGACTGCACCGCTTCGTGAAAGCTGGCGCGGCCGATCAATGTGGTTTCAATAAAATAGTAGTTGGCGTTTTCCTGGTCCATACGCACGCCCACATAGACATGTCCTGGGATGAAAACAAAAGCGACCTCCAGCTTGAGGGCTTCTGCAGCGGAGGCAAACAGACAAGAGGTTTCAATGCAGTTGCCGCCGCTTTGATCAAGAACCTCATACGGCGTGCGCACACGCTGAGACCAGCCCTCCCCGAAAGCCACCAGCGTGCTGACATAGGTGAGGTCGTATTCCTCCTCCGCACGCCAAATGGCTTGCAGCCTGTCCCAAACGCTGCCTTCCTCATCGTTTACAAGGCCTTCATAGCCGTTTTTCATGATGCCCGAATCGGTATAGTCTGCGGCGCGGCGGATGAGTTCCTCCACCGCCGGATCGTTTGGTGTGACCCAGGCGGCGTAGAATTCCAGCACTTCTGAAAGTGTACAGCCGTCGATCCAAACCATGTCCCTGCGGGAATAGATGGTGATTTCCTGGCTTTCGCTCAGAAGAATGTCGTCATCACCTGGCATCAGTTGTGTGACCTTGATGATAAAATTGCCGGGATGCCGGGCGTTCAGCGCATCGATGGCGTCATTGACCAAACGGGGATTTTGCGCAATTTTCACCATTTTATGTGGCAGGATTAAAACCGTATTGGATGACGTTGTGGTGTATCCCTCAATCTGCGTTTCCACAAGCAGGGTGGCGGCTTCATCACCATTGTTGGTCAGCGTAATGTCCACAAAGCTGTCCAGCGCGCTGCCGTACAGGTGGTACAGGGCAGTGACCAGCTCATCGCAATAGGTATAGTCGATTTCGATTGGGGGGGGCGGGTCACGGGGCGGCTCCGCCAGGGCAGGCATCATTGCCGGTACGGCGGCAAACAAAAGGCAGAGCACGGCTAAAAGTACTGTGGCAGCTTTTTTTGTTTTCATGAAACGCCCTTCTTTCCATGTCGGCAGGGGATGGGGAGAAGGCGGATGAATTTGGGTCGGAATGTGCGAAAACATGATGGCGGTTGGTATTACGTTATGCTGATAGCATTATGGTATAGGTTATGGAGATTCCTGTCAAGAGAAAGCAAACCCGGAAATTGCAGCGTTTTTTTCATCTCGTATCCTTACCGCCTTTTTTCTTCTTATCCTTCTCCGAACTAAAAAGTTTGACATCTCCTCCATTCCTATAGTAAAATAACAAATTGGCTTCCACTCTACTTTCGGGAGGAACTTTCATGCTGCCTACCCCCGGCACATCAGATTTTACGGCGACGCTGCACGAGCAAGAGAACAAGCGCCGCACCTTTGCCATCATCAGCCATCCGGACGCGGGCAAGACCACGCTTACGGAAAAGCTGCTGCTCTACGGCGGCGCCATCCGCCAGGCCGGCAGCGTGAAGGCGAGAAAGGCCGAGCGCCACGCCACCTCCGACTGGATGGAGATCGAGAAGCAGCGCGGCATCTCCGTCACCTCCAGCGCCATGCAGTTTGAGTTTGACGGCTTCCGCATCAATATCCTGGATACGCCTGGTCACCAGGACTTCAGCGAGGATACGTACCGCGTGCTGGTAGCGGCCGACGCGGCGGTGATGCTCATCGACGCAGCCAAGGGCGTGGAGGAGCAGACCATCAAGCTGTTCAAGGTGTGCCGGCTGCGCAATATTCCCATATTCACCTTTGTGAACAAAATGGACCGGGCCGCCAAGGACCCGTTTGCCTTGATGGAAGAGCTGGAACAGGTGCTTGGCATCCGCTCCTGTCCCATCAACTGGCCCATCGGTGTGGACGGCGATTTCCAGGGCGTGTACCACCGGGACAGCGAAATCATTGAGCTGTACACCGGCGGCGACCACGGTAAAAAAAAGGTGGAAAAAACGGAGATCGGGATATCCGATCCGGCGCTTACCGGCATACTGCAGGGCCATTATATCAAGCGCCTCAAGGATGAAATAGAGCTATTGGATGTGGCGGGCGATACGTTTGATTTAAGCGCCGTTCGCCAGGGCCAATTGACGCCGCTGTTCTTCGGTTCTGCCATCACCAACTTTGGCGTGGAGCCGTTCCTCAAGCGG
>JAEZLW010000202.1 GCA_023415145.1 Bacillota bacterium
CCTTAAAGGAAGGTGAGTGTACATGAGCGCAAATCCCGCGCCCTCCTCCCTAAACAGGCCTGTACACAAAAGGGCACCCGCTTCGCTTCGGCAGTTTGCGTACAACAAAAAATTGGCTCCTTATGTATTTGTTGCGCCCTTTGTGATCACGTTCCTGCTTTTCTTCCTGTATCCCATCATTTCTACCGTCATCATGAGCTTTCAAAATATCCTTCCCAACCAGGTAGAGTTTATTGGGCTTGCAAATTACCGCAATCTCAATGACCCGATTTTCTTCAAGGCGATCAGCCTGAACCTTCGGTACACCTTGTTTACGCTGCTGATTTTAATCCCTATCCCCGTGCTGCTGGCGGTGCTGCTGGACAGCAAACGAATGAAGGCCCGAAACCTTTTCCGCTCTACGCTGTTTATCCCGGCACTCACCTCCGTGGTGGTGGCCGGTACCATCTTCCGTTTGATTTTCGGAGAGCTTCCCGGTTCATTGATGAACCAGGCCATCGGCCTCATCGGCATGAAACCTATCAAATGGCTGAAGCTTGCCGACACCTCGTTCATCGCGCTGCTTACCATGGCCACATGGCGCTGGACGGGCGTGAACATCCTGTATTTTCTGGCAGGGCTTCAAAACATTCCTGTAGAATTGTATGAATCGGCTGAAATCGATGGGGCCAATGCATGGCACAGGTTCAAAAGCATCATCATCCCCATGCTCAGACCCGTTACCATCTATGTGATCACCATCAGCATATACGGCGGCATGGCCATGTTTACCGAGAGCTATATGGTGTTTTCGGGCAACCGGTCGCCTAACAATATCGGCACCACCATTGTGGGTTATCTGTACCGCAAAGCGTTTGAGGAAAACAACATGGGCTACGGCAGCGCCATCGGCCTTGTGCTGCTTGCAATTGTCATGCTGGTGAATCTCGTGCAGTTGTATCTCAACGGTACGCTCAGAAAGGAGAAGCGGGGATGAAAAAGCGCAATCAATGGACATCTGTTTTGCTTGTTGTGTTCTTTGTACTGCTGGCCGTGTTGACGCTTTTCCCGCTGTATGCCATCCTGCTGGCATCCTTTAAGCCGACTACGGAGGTCTTCCGCAAGGGGCTGAATGTGAGCTGGGATTTGCCCATGATGTCCTTTGACAATTATGTGTACCTGTTTACCGGCAACGAAGGCTACTTCCAGTGGTTCGGCAACAGCCTGCTTGTCACAGTCATTCAAACGGTAGCGACGCTTTTTGTATGCGCCTTTGTAGGGTACGGGTTTGCCATGTACAGCTTCAAGTTCAAAAACCTGATGTTTACCTGTGTTTTGCTTGTCATGATGATCCCGCTGGAGATCATTATCCTGCCGCTGTTCCAGTTGTACAAAGGCATATTTGACTTGACATCAGGAAACATACAGTTGCTGGATACATACTGGGGCCTCATCCTGCCCTTCGTGGCCCAGGCGATGCCCATCTTCTTCTTCCGGCAGTACATGAGCGGCCTGCCCCACGACTTTGTGGACGCTGGCCGGGTGGACGGCTGCAGTGAGTACGGCATTTTTTTCAGGATCATGATGCCTCTGGCGGTACCCTCCTTTGCCGCCATGGGCATACTGGTGGGTATGAACAGTTGGAACGGCTTTTTGTGGCCCTTGATCGTGCTGCGCTCCCAGAGCAAGCTGACGCTGCCCCTGGGGCTGGCATCGCTTTTATCCCCCTACGGCAACAACTACGCGGTGCTGATCGCGGGCTCCGTGATGGCGATCATTCCGATCCTGATCCTGTTTATCAGCTTCCAGCGGTACTTTATCGAAGGCATGACGGCGGGCGGCGTAAAAGGCTGATCCCGCCGCCTTTTACTATTGCCAATTCCTATCTCCGGTTCCAATAACTTGTGGTCTATCCCGCCGCTGCATTGTGCCTGCTTGACGTCATGCCGCAGTGCCTTGCGGCGCAAGATAATCACTCACAGGTTTTGTTGAAATCTTCAATTGGAATTGGTATCAAAGGGAGTGGGCGAATTGGTGATTCAGGTGGACAAGGACAGTGTGCCTTTTTTTGAAGCGCTGGCCAGTGAAGTCCGGGTGGAGATACTGCACCTTTTGGCCAAGGAGGATTTGAATATCAAGCAGCTTGCCGAAAAAATCGGCATCAGCAGTTCCATTATGACAAGGCATGTGCAAAAGCTGGAGGCAGCCGGCATCATCAAGTCCAGCCTGGTAACGGTAAACGGGGCCAGCCACAAGAAATGCGTGATGATGGAAACGGAGTACCGTCTTCAATTGCCCCACCGCAACATCACGCAAAACATCCATGAAGTATCCATCCCCGTGGGCCACTACAGCGAGATACAGGTAAAGCCCACCTGCGGGCTGGCTACGGACGACAACATCATCGGCTATTTTGACGAGCCCAAGTTTTTGATGGACCCCCAGCGGATGCATGCCCAGATTTTATGGTTCACCCAGGGGTATGTGGAATACACTTTTCCCAACTACATGCAGCCCAGTCAAACGCTGGAGGAAATCGATATATCACTGGAGCTTTCTTCCGAAGCACCGGGTTTCAACGATGAATGGCCGTCGGACATTACCTTTTACCTAAACGGTGTCCGGCTTTTCGACTGGACATGCCCTGGAGATTTTGGCCTGCGTCATGGCGTGATCACCCCCGGTTGGTGGCAGGCCAACCAGTACGGTCTTTTGAAGCTGATCCGCATTGACAAAACCGGTACGTATTTGGACGAGGTCAGGAAAAGCGATATGACCATTGCCGATGTTGGCAACAGCTTGCCAAGCTGGCGTTTTAGAATGGAAGTAAGCGAACAGGCCGAGCATGTGGGCGGGCTGACCGTGTATGGCAGGAAATTCGGCAATCACAACCAGGATATTCTTGTCCGTACCTTCTTTTCCACGCCGCTGGACGATGTGAACATGGTGAAGGATTTCTGGTATGGCCGGAACAAAACCATGCGTGAATCGGTGGGGTTGATCAACGCTTTGGGAAGGGATGCCAAGGTATGAAGCTGTACGTTACCACCGGACGGGAGGTTGGCAAAGCCAGCCCCATGATTTACGGTCACTTTCTGGAGCATTTTCACCGGCAGGTGTATGGCGGCGTGTATGATCCCGGCCATCCGCTTTCTGATGAAGACGGGTTTCGCAAGGATGTTTTGGCGGCGCTCAAAAAAATCAGGCCGTCCATCCTGCGTTGGCCCGGCGGCTGCTTCGTGTCCTCCTACAACTGGAAAAAGGGCGTGGGGAAAAGCCGCCCGGCCGTTTTTGACAAGGCCTGGCGGGTGGAGGACAGCAATGCATTCGGTACGGATGAATTCATGCTATTGTGCAAAAAGCTGGATTGCGAGCCGTACATCTGTACAAATGCCGGCACGGGCACCATAGAGGAAATGAGCGACTGGCTGGAATACTGCAACCTTCCATCGGAAGGGGAGTATGCAAGGCAGCGCATTGCCAATGGTTACAAAAAGCCCCATGGCGTAAAATACTGGAGCATCGGCAACGAAAACTACGGCTCCTGGGAGCTAGGCGCAAAGGAAGCTGAGGAGTGGGGCAGGCTTGTTTGCGAAGCCGCAAAGCTCATGCATCATGTGGACCCAACGATAGAGCTTTCCGCCGCGGCCCTGACCGATATCGACTGGAACCTGAGCCTTCTGCGCAAGGCCGGGCACAACCTTAACTGGATTTCCATCCACCAGTACTGGGACGCCATCCACAACACCAACGCTTTGGCTACCTATGAACAGGCCATAGCCTATACCCAAAACCTGGGAGAGTCCATTGCAATGGTCCGGGGGTTGCTTACTGCGTTGGGGCTTCAAAAGAAAATCAAGATCGCCTTTGACGAGTGGAATCTTCGGGGTTGGTACCATCCCAACATGCATACGCAAAAAATGGGTGTGACCAAGGAAGAATATTTGCTGCCCAGGGACAAGAACGATATCAATAGCTCCTACACCATGGCCGACGCCGTGTTTTCGGCTTGCTTTCTAAATGAGTTGAACCGCAACTGCGACATTGTAGGCATGGCGAATTTCGCGCCGGCGGTGAACACCAGGGGCTGTATTTTCACCCATCCCGGCGGCATTGTCAAGCGTACCACCTATCACGTGTTTGACCTGTATGTGAGCCACATGCAGGATACCGTGGTGGACGTATACGTAGAAAATATGCCCAAGGCGGTGTTCAAGCACAAGGATCAGCATGATGTGACGGTGGATCAGGTGGATGTGGTGGCCACTGTAGGCGGTGACCGGCGGACGGTGACGCTGGCGGCGGTTAACAAGTCGGTCGCTTCGCTTGAGGAAATGGAGGTCATTGTGGACCGCGCACCCATCAAGGCCTACCGGGTGCATACGCTGGCAGGTGCCTCCTGCGATAGCTACAACGACATAGGCCATCAGGGTGCCGTGATCCATTCCACCGGCTGGATGGAGGTTACATCCCCCCGGCCTCTGGCGCTGCTGCCCCATTCGGTGAATATCGTGGAAGCGCAATTGTGACAGGAAACATACAAACAAAACCGTTCCGATCATCCGAAACGGTTATTGTTTATTCAAACGGTTTGTCAGCCTCTGTTCACCAGGTCATACATCATGATCCCCGCAGCCACCGCGGCATTCAAGGATTCCGCGCCGCCGCGCATGGGCAGCGTCAGCCGGTGCGAGCATAGCTGGCTGACCTCTTGCGATACGCCGTTGCCCTCACTGCCGATGACAAGGCATAGGTTGCCGTTCACTTTAGACCTTTCATAAAAGGGCGTGCCACCTAATTCGCCGGACACAAGGCTGTACCCGGTTTTTATGAGCTCTTCCAGCGCATCCCCAAGAGAAGGTGTGACCACGGCTTTCATCCGAAAGATGCTGCCCATGGTGGCCCGCAGGCACTTGGGGGAATAGAGGTCGGCGCATTCCGCCGACAAGATCGCGCCGGAAAAACCGGCGGCGTCCGCCGTGCGCAAAATGGTGCCTACGTTGCCGGGGTCCTGCACACCGTCCAGCGCTACAATCCGTGTGCCCAATTCGCATAGGGCCGGTATGATTGGCAAACTGATGATGGCGGCCACCCCTTGCGGCGTTTTGGTGTCGCAGACCGCGGCCAGGATATGCGCGGACACGGCGTACACATCACAGGATGCCGAATCCGCTAACCCCTGATATTCCTGTAGCCTGTCCATGTCGATGAGCAGCGTTTCCAAAAGGCCCGCATGAAGGGCTTCGCCCACCATTTTGAAACCTTCCACAACATACAGGCCGGCATCCTGTCGGGCAGCCCTTGTTTTCAGGCTGCGCCAGAAAGCCACTTTTGGGTTTTGCATGCTGGTAATGGTCAGCAATCCACTTTCCTCCGTTTACAAGGTGTCTACTTTGAGATGACGCCTTTTTTCAAAATGACATTGGCATACAGCGCGTTTTCGCCGGTCTGGATGGTGGCAAACGCCTGTTGGCTGCGCTCGTAGAATGCAAAGCGCTCCTCAAACCCTACGCGTGTGCCGGGCTGGTGCTTTTCAATGATATCTCGGAATTCCGTCCATATGGGCGGGTCGCCGGGCAGTGAACCGGGGACGACCTGCATCAGTGTTACAGGCGCTTCCACAAACGTATCCAGCGGAAAAAGCGCCAAAATAGCATCCAATAGGGCTGGCACCGGGTGTCCGTCGCAGCGGATGCACCGCTTGCCCATGGTGGCGGCGGGGAAGTTGCCATCCCCGATCACGATCTCATCACCGTGTCCCATTTCGGCCAATGTTTTTAGCAATTCGGGTGAAATGAGCGGTGAAATGCCTTTGAGCATGAGCTTTATCCTCCCTGTTCATGAAGTAGCGCTCTTATATGTGTAGTATAGCAAAGGCGGGTGAAATTGGAAAGCCATTTGCATACACCTTTGATGGTCAAGCATATTTTGCCTGGTCATGTGAAGGAAAATGCGGCTTGTGTTTGGAACATGTATATCCGGTAAGTATTGATCGTGAAAGGAAGATCATATATGCCTCCCGAATCGTTTCCCCGCACCCTGGTGGGTGGAATCTCCCTGCCGCGCATGCTGATCGGCACCAACTGGATACTGGGCTACAGCCATACCAGTGCCGCCGCTGATACGCAGATCAAGAACCGTTTTGACAAGGGCGAGGCCGTGGCAGAGATTTTGGAAACATACCTTGAACACGGCATCGACGCCATGATGTGCCCGCTAAACGAAAACGAAGCTTTTTTGGATGGCATCCGCCTGGCCCAGGAACGGTCAGGGAAAAGGCTGATCATCATCGATACGCCCATCCTGAACGTGGACGACAGCCCTAAGGCCAGGGCGGAAGCACGTCAAACGATCAAAATATCCAAAAGGCTCGGGGCCACCTTCTGCATGCCCCATCACTACAGCGCCGAGCAGCTGGTCAACAAGAACAGGCGCACCATGGATCGGCTGCCGGATTACCTAAACATGATCCGGGAGGCCGGCATGATCCCGGGCCTGTCCGCCCATATGCCGGAGTTGATCGTGTATTCCGATCTGAATGAATACGATGTGGAAACGTATGTTCAAATATACAACTGCATGGGCTTTTTGATGCAGGTGGAGATCGAGTTCATCCACAAGGTGATCTGGAATGCGAAAAAGCCGGTAATGACCATCAAAGCCATGGCGGCAGGCAGGGTATCGCCTTTCGTGGGGCTGTCGTTTTCCTATGCCACGCTGCGCCCCTGCGACATGGTAACGGTGGGCTGCCACACCAGGGAAGAGGTTTTGGAGGATATAGAGATTGCCCTGGCCGCGATGGAACACAGGCCGCCGGATTTGGAAGGCAGGAGCAGCCCCAAGAAAAGCGAGATCATGAAGTAGCATACAAAAATTCTGGTTTTCCTGATAGTCGGCAGGCTTTAGCGGGGAGGAATCTTATGAATACGCAAAGGAAGGTTATTAAAGAGGGAGCTCCGATTTCTCTTATCCCGCAGTTGCTTTTCATGGGCGCACTGTGGTTCGCTTATGGCACGATAATCGATCAACCATTTCTGGCGCTTCTAATGGCCTCATCGACATATCTACTTGCTTCTTTTCTTCTCAAACGCGCTTTTATCTGCCATCATATGGCAGGTATTGCCCTTCTTAGAGAGAATAGATATCAGGAAGCACTTATAAAATTTCAAGACAGCTATGACTTCTTTGAAAAGCATCCCTGGATTGATAAATACAGGTATATTACGTTTCTAGCCTCCAGCCGTATTTCTTATACGGAAATGGCGCTGGTCAATACGGCTTTTTGTTTTCTGCAGCTTCATATGGTCAATGAAGCAAAGGAATACTATCAAAAGGCATTGATGATTTTTCCTTTCAGCAAGATTGCGAAATCAGCGTTGCAGGAAATAGAGGCATACGAACGAATGAAAGATAGCCCGTCCGCAGATTCATAAAAGTCGCATAGATTCTTCCTCGAAGTACAAGAAAAAAACAATGCTTAGCTTGACAAAGCATTCCGCTATGTGATACCTTTATAAAAACTTTTTTCCGCAAGGAGAAGATTATGAACTACTTGTCTCTGGGCCTTAGCATTCTTCTTCTCGTTGTCGTCCTTGTACGAATTAACGTACTGGCCGCCAGCGGGCTTTTGTGTATGCTAAGGGACGGGAAAACGGTAGAAGCATAAACGCACCAAGATATGCTTACACCCCCTGAACCGTGTGTACACGGATCAGGGGGGTTTTTTATGAAGGAGGGGAACAGCAATGAGGCTGAACGGCGCTCAGATCCTGATGGAAATCTTCAGGGAGGAGAATGTCGACACGGTGTTCGGTTATCCGGGTGGCTTTGTACTGAATATTTATGACGAGTTATACAAAGCTTCCGGCTGGCTGCGCCACTTTATCACCTGCCACGAGCAGGGCGCTTCCCATGCAGCCGATGGCTATGCCCGCGCCACAGGCAAGACCGGCGTGGTCATCGCCACCTCCGGCCCCGGTGCCACGAACCTGGTAACAGGCATCGCCACCGCGTACCTGGACTCCGTGCCCATGGTGGCCATCACAGGCAATGTGCCCTGTTCCTTAATTGGCAGGGACAGCTTCCAGGAAGTGGATATCAAGGGCATCACCATGCCCATCACCAAACACAACTACATGGTGAAGGATGTGACACATCTGGCGGATACGCTGCGGGAAGCATTCCGCATTGCAGCCGCCGGCAGGCCGGGTCCTGTGCTGGTGGATATCCCCAAAGACGTGCAATTGGCGGAATGTGAGTATACCCCTGGGGCCAAGAAAGAGGAAGCAAAGCCGAAGAAGCCTGACAGTAATGTCTTGCGCGAGGCCGCTCAGCTGATTGCTTCCTCCCAAAGGCCCTTTTTGTATGCCGGCGGCGGCGTGGTGCTGGCCGGGGCGGGGGAAGAGCTTGTCAAGTTGGCGGAAACCATTGGCGCACCCATCGGTGCCAGCATGATGGGCCTATCTGCCGTAGATCATGACCATCCCCTGTTTCTGGGCATGACGGGTATGCACGGGCGGTATGCCGCCACCCAGGTAATGGATAAATCAGACTTGATCATCGCCGTGGGCTCCCGCTTTTCCGACAGGGCCACGGGAAACAAGGTGGAGTTTTCCAAGAACCGCAAGGTGCTGCACATCGACATCGATCCTGCGGAAATCGGCAAGAACATTCCTGCTTACGTATCCATGGTGGCCGATGTGAAGGAAGCGCTGATTGCTTTAAACGCCTGCGGCCTCACCAAAAAAGACCCCGCATGGCTTGCGGAAGTGGAAAAGATGAACAGCGCACCGGACAATCACCTGACCATGAACGAAAACCGGCTGAACCCGCAAATGGTGCTTCGGGCGCTGAACAGGCGCATGGCGGCGGAAGGGCCTGTGGCTACGGACGTAGGCCAGCATCAGATGTGGACGGCCCAATACTACAGCTTTCACAAGCCCCGCACCTTCATTACCTCCGGCGGGCTTGGCACCATGGGCTTTGGCATGGGTGCCGCCATCGGCG
>JAEZLW010000203.1 GCA_023415145.1 Bacillota bacterium
GGCCCCACGGGACCCACAGGACCTACCGGACCCACTGGTGATACCGGACCTACCGGTCCTACAGGCCCCACGGGACCCACAGGACCTACCGGACCCACTGGTGATACCGGACCTACCGGACCTACAGGCGATACAGGACCTGCCAATGTGCTGCTGGGCATTCAAACACAGTTGCTGGGCGACGGCGGTGCTTTGGTAGCCGACGGTGCTACAATTGTTTTTGATACGATTACGAACGACCAGGCGAATGATATCAGCTACAATCTCGCCACAGGGGAATTCACCATCACGGCTCCCGGCAACTACTATGTTACCTGGTGGGTTGCCGTAGACGGAGCAGACGGGCCGACTACTCTGGCATTTGCCGTTGAAGTTAATGGAGGAGGCGGTATCATCGGTACCGCACCCACTGTTACAGGTCAAATCAATGGCAGTGCTTTGATCACCATTGTAGCAACGCCAGCAGTTGTTACCCTTGTCAATGCCACTGGTGCGACCATTGTTCTCGCGGACGCTACAGTGCAAGCCAACATGATTATTACGGAGGTTGGCCTGCTGTAACAAAAAGCAAGGCCGCCGGCTACTGCCGACGGCCCTGTACATCATTTTCCATTTGAAGGCTCGGGTACCTGCTCAGATGTTCCGATCCCCAATATCTCCGATGCCCGGCGGGCACTGGCATTGGTGCCTGCTGTTTTCCCAACATGGATGATTTGCTCTCCCATAAACACCATGGTAGCCGTCTGCCCTCCGTCCAGGTTAAAGCCGGTCTGACACCCCTTTTCCTGAAGCCTTTCTGCAAGGAAAGAGATACCGGCACCCCGGCTTTTGCTGTGCCGGCCTTCCAGCATCATGGCAAAATAGTGGCCCGGCTCAACCATGCCCACCGCCGTGCGGGGGGCACTGCTTTTGCCATACTTTTTCAACGCAGTCTCATTCAAAGCGCCGTCCTTGACCAGATAAGGACCGAAGGCCAGAACATCCAGGACGCCCATATCCAGGTACTCCTGGGCCGTATAAGCATCGGATGCATATACTTCCATACGCCCGTCCGGGTAGAGCGCCATGTTGTCCAGATTGGGAAAAGTACCCTTGTTGTGACCCAGTGTCTTTTCCCCCAAGACCGCGCCATCCCGGATAAGGATGCCGGAACGCTGCTTCTGCTGCAGCCTCAAATGGGCAAAATCACTGTTGACAGCAAAGACGGTTCCATTCTTCTTTGCGATGTTGGCCGGCCAGTCGGCACTGTGAACCCGGTCTTGAGGATCATTGGGAATGCAGCGAAAAACTTCCCCGTCCCGGCTCCAGATTTCCGCTTCGAACCAGGTAAGCTTCTTTTTATTGTCATAATTTCGGATAATTTCCACCTTCAGCGTTGCCGAAGCGTACCGCCAAATACCGCTGTCCTCATTCTGATAAACGAACTCGCCTTCCGTCAAAAAGCCCGCATCGTTCAGCTCGGGAAAGTCTCCTTCCGTGGCCTGAGCAATATTTGCCGTGAAAACAATCAGCATAATGATCAGCAGTGCCAAAAATCGTCTCATATCATATCCTCGCTTTATCAGTTAACCGATACCCATCAACCGGTGCAGCACTTCCTGGTAGCCTTGCTCCACATTCCCCAAATCCCGGCGGAAACGATCCAGATCCAGCGGCTCATGCGTTCTGGCGTCCCAGAAACGGCAGGTATCAGGAGATATTTCATCCGCCAGTATGATCTGCCCGTTATACCTTCCAAACTCAAGCTTGAAATCAATCAGTTCAATGCCAATGTCTTTCAAATGGGCGGTCAGTATCTCGTTGATCTTCAGGGACATGTCATACATGGTGGCCAGTTCTTCCCGGGTACACAAGTCCATTGCCCGGATATGCGTATCGTTGATAAGGGGATATTCCAGTTCCTCGTCCTTCAATGTACATTCCAATACAGTGCTTTTCAGCCGTGTTCCCTCCGCGTATCCGATGCGCCGCGCCAAACTTCCGGCCACGATATTGCGAACCTTGACTGCCACCGGCAAGATTTCCACACGCTTAACAAGGGATTGTTTCGCGTCCAGCTTGCTGACAAAATGATTGGGAATCCCATGATCAGTAAGAAGCGTAAACAAGTGGCTGCAGATCTCATTGTTTATTTCACCCTTGCCTACGATGCGTCCGCGCTTTAGCCCATGAAAGGCCAACGCCTCGTCCTTGAAATATACGGCCAATAAGTTGGGATCATCCGTCTCAAAAATCTTCTTGCCCTTGCCTTCACAGACCAGTCCGCCAATTTTCATGCACGATGCTCCTTTGCGTCCTGCCTATCGATCATATTAAAGTGTGACAATTATATTATCATAAAAAGCAAGCTTCTTCAAGAAATTTTACAGTGAATATGCATATTTCGAGTGTATCAACAAAAAAGGCCATGCCCTATTGTACATCACTGTCTCTGCTCAGAAGAATCAACAGCCGGCCAGCCTTCAGCCGGATGATGGCTTCCGGCCCCATAAACTCGTTACTGATCCCAAGCGGGAAATCCTCGTAGAGTACCGCATCCTGCAAGGGATATTTCACTTGCTCCAGTGTGACGCCTTCACATGACGCAGCGTAGGCCAGCACCGACAGCTTGAAGCCTTCCTCCCGCGCAATGCGTATTTCCCCCGGCTCCATGACCGTAACCCGGTTGTTTTTGTCCATCATCCACATGGTAAGACCGCGCTTTGATGCATATGCCAGCAACTGCAAGTTTGCTACGGTATGATCCAGCCTCCCACCGATTCCGCCGGCTACTACAAAAGACTCACACCCGGCATCCATTCCATGCTGAAGGCACAGGAAGGTATCCGTTTCATTCTTTTCCTTCTCCATTATAAAAACACGGCACCCCGAAGGAAGGTCATCAGGCACGCTGCCCAAAGAATCAAAATCGCCTACCACCATGTGGGGTAGAATATTCTCCTTGCGGGCCAGCGCATAGCCGCCATCGGAACAGATGATGAAATCATCCTCCCGCAATGCCACCACGTCGTGTATGCCATCCGGTGCCCAGGCCGGAATAATCACGCACCGCCGCACAATCTGCCACCTTCATTTCCTATTTGTACAATTGAAAAAAAGCTGCATCCTGAAAGCATACAGGATTTGCCTGCCTGCTTTCGGATACAGCTTATAGCATGTTTCTTTATTCAGCCTTGGGTTCTTCTGCCGTGGCTTCCAAAGCGGCATCCTGTTCCTCTTTGGGGGCTGCAGCATCGAACTCCCCTTCACCGGGGATATCCTGGCTGTAGTTGAAGGCTTCATCTTCCAGCACTTCACGGATGCTCAGGCTGATGCGCTTCTCAGCCGGTTCTACCTTCAGTACCTTCACACGAACCGTTTGACCAACACTTACCGCATCTTCCACCTTCTGAACGCGGGTCAGTGCGCACTGGGAGATATGCACCAGGCCATCCAGGCCCGGTTCCAGTTCCACAAACGCGCCGAAGGTGGTGGTGCGAACCACTTTGCCTTCCACCACGGAACCGATGGCATACTTTTCTTCCGCCACATCCCAGGGTTTGGGCTGAAGCTGCTTGTAACCCAGTTGGATGCGTTCACGTTCCCGGTCCAGGGACAGGATTTTGACCTGCACTTCCTGGTTGGGAGCGACAACCTCGGAGGGATGCTTGATGCGGCCCCAGCTCAGATCCGTTACATGAATCAGGCCGTCCACACCTCCCACATCCACAAACGCACCAAAATCGGTTAGTCTGCGGACGATGCCGGTAACGACTTCGCCTTCGTTAAGCTTATCCCAGGCATCCTTCTTCTTGGTAGCGCTTTCTTCCTGAAGATAGGCTTTGCGGCTGGCCACAATGCGCTTTTTTTGCTTGTCCACTTCGATGATTTTCAGCTTGATGGGCTTGCCCACAAACTCTGAAATTTTCTCAACATACCGCTGCGACAGCTGGGAGGCCGGCACAAAAGTACGGATGCCATCTACCTCAGCAATCAGACCGCCCTTGACGGCTTCCTTGCCTACGCCTTCGACATACTCGCCCGCTTCATACTTTACCATCAGCGCATCCCAGAACTTGCGGTTAACGATGTTGCGCTGGGAAAGTACCACGTTGCCCTCGCCGTCATTGACCTTGACCACTTCCACTTCGATCTCCTGGCCCAGCTCGATATCATCGGCTGTCAGGTCGGTACGTTTGATCAGGCCGTCAGACTTGTAGCCGATGTTGACGCAAATCTCATCATCGGTAATCTGGACGACGGTGCCGGTAACGGTCTGGCCGGGTTTGATTTTGACCAGAGTTGCTTCCACATCCGCCATGAAGTTATTTTTGGTTTCTTCTTCCGCGGGAAGCAGCTGATCCTTTTGTTCCTTGTCGATCATGCGGGTGACAACCTCCTTAAGTGACCAATCCGGCGTAGACGCGCCAGCGGTTATTCCGATAAGATCTGAATGGATATCTGCAAAGCCCGGCGGAATATCCGCCGCACGCTCTACCAAAATGGTTCGCTGGCACAGCTCCCTGCAGGTTTCGAATAATTTGCGCGTATTGGCGCTGCTTGTGCCGCCCACCACGATCATGGCGTCTGCCCGTGAGGCCAGTTCCCGGGCTTCCTCCTGCCGCCTTCTTGTCTCTGGGCAAATGGTGTCCTTTACCGTTATGCCGGGAATTCTCTTTTGCAACAGTTCAATCATCCGCTCCCATTTGTCAGGGGGAAAGGTTGTTTGAACCACCGCCAAAGCTTCCTCCATGGTTGGCAATCCGTCGAGCTCCGTATCATCCCGCAGGATATACACCGGCCCGTGGCACCAGCCCGCCGTGCCCTGCACTTCGGGATGGTCCTTCTGCCCCACCAGTACCACCGGCTTTCCCCCAGTAGAATACTCCGACACAATCTGATGGAGCTTATCCACAAAGGGACAGGTACAGTCCATGATGGATGCGCCCATGCCTCTTAGTGATTCTAGTGTTTGAGGGGTAACGCCATGGCTGCGGATAAGAACCGTTCGGCCATCAATCTTCTCCAGCGCATGAACCGCCGGAGCGCCTTTTTGATTCAGCAGCGCTACCACCTGCGGATTATGGGTGAGCTCGCCCAGCGTGCACAGGTTCTTCCCTTCCCCTGCTGCATCAAGAGCTGTCGTTACCGCCCGTTGTACCCCCATGCAGAATCCTGCGTGGGCTGTAATTTCCAACGGCATAGCCTTTCCTTTCCGCAAAAAAACGCTAATGTAATGAAATTCGCTTTCGGAAGCAATTTTCCTGCTGCACTGTAAATTTTTTTTTAACAAGCTGCCGTCAAAGCGTTATGCTTCGGCCCTTTGGGCAAGCTTGGCATACAATGCTGAGATACGCAGCAAAAGGGCGTCGCTGGCCTCCTTGCCTACACCCATTTCCCTCAGGTCATCCAGGGGGATTGGCGCATCTGCGTAGCAATGGATACGTCGAAAGGGATGCAGCTTGCCGTGGATATAGATGGGCACTACCGGAACGCCGCTGCGCAGCGCCAAGAGCGCAACGCCGGCTTCAAGCTCTTCCATGTTTCCCTTTTTATATCTTGTTCCTTCCGGAAAAATTCCCAACACCCGGCCACCCCGCAATGCCTGGGTGCAGGCGCGCATGGCAGCCATATCAAAGTTGTGGCGGTCTACGGAAATAACGTGCACCGCACGCAAAAGTGCACCGGCCAAACGGCCCTTCATCACTTCCTTTTTGGCAAGGAAGGTGATTTCTTCCTTTTTTACAGCGTGTGCCACGCACACAGGATCCAGTCCGCTCAAATGGTTGGAAATGAGGATATAGGGACCATCCACTGAAAGATACTCCCTGTTGTGGATTGTCACCGGATACACCGTATGAAAAAGGACCCAGGCCAGCACTTTGGCAATACTGTACAGAAGGGTTCTGCGCTTTTTCTTCGGCACCGCCTTATTACCGATTTGCTTTTCCATAGCGTGCCTCCACAATGC
>JAEZLW010000096.1 GCA_023415145.1 Bacillota bacterium
CGCTTACACGAAGCGGTGTGGCGGAGGACACCGTGTCCGCCGCATCCTTAGAAAAGCCTACCAGGAAATTGCCAGGCGTGGCGTTGGGATAATGGGTCATGATGCCGATCCAGGAAACAAACAGGATAGCCCTGGCCGCCAGCGCGGGATTCATAAAGTTCTGGCCGATGCCCCCGAAGAACTGTTTGACCAGCACAATGGCAAGGAACGAACCCAATGCCGCCAGCCACCATGGAGCGTTGGCAGGAAGGTTGAAAGCCAACAGCGTTCCGGTAACCACGGCGCTCATGTCCGACACCGTCACCGGCTGGCGGGTGCACTTTTGATAAATAAGTTCCGCAAGCACGGCGCTCATAACGGATACAACGATCAGAGCCAGCGCCCTAAGACCGAAAAACCATACAGAAGCCAAAGCAGCCGGGATCATGGCGATGCACACGTCCCACATAAGCCTGCGTGTAGTGGCATTATCTCTGGCATGGGGAGAGGAAGAAACGGTCAAATCAAGATCCTTGAACATGGTCTCAGGCTCCCCCCTTCTTGGCCGCAGCCTCTTTGGCCCTTTTTTCGCCAACTGCCTTTTTGCTTGCCCTAAAGCTTTGAACCAGGCGGCGCTTAGCAGGGCACACAAAAGAACAACAGCCGCATTCGATGCAGTTCATCACCCGCGCTTTTTCCGCGGCCTCAACGTCCCCCACCCTCCCGTACTGATCCATGAGCAAGGGCATCAACCGCATGGGGCAGGCCTCAACACAGCGGCCGCAGCGGATGCAGTTGGTCTCTTCCGGTTCCACCGCCTCCTGACCCAGGGCTAAAAGCCCGGAGCAGCCTTTGGTGACTGGTATATTCTCATCCAGGATAGACTGGCCCATCATAGGCCCGCCGTAGACCACCTTGCGCACGCCATCTTTCAGCCCGCCGGCAGCCTTCACCAGCTCTTCCACCGGGGTGCCGATGCGCACCAGGAAGTTGCCCGGCTTGTTTACCCGACCGCCTACCGTGGCAACCCGCTCCACAATGGGCCGGCCTTCCCGGACAGCCCGGGAGATAGCCGCAAGAGTTCCCACGTTGAACACCACCACGCCCACGTCTGCAGGCAGGCCGCCGTAAGGAACAGCCCTGCGTGTCAGGGCGTAGATCAGCTGCTTCTCGCCGCCCTGAGGGTAATGGATAGGAAGCGCGCGCACAATGGCGTTATCAATCTTTGCAAGCTTCTCCTGCATGATGGAAACGGCATCCATCTTGTTGCTCTCGATGCCCATAAGGACAGTTTTTAGGCCCAGCGCTTTCTTGACCAGGGCAATGCCATCAGCAATAAGTTCCGCTTTTTCCAGCATCAGCCGATGGTCGGCGGAGAGATAAGGTTCGCACTCCGCGCCGTTGATCACAAGCGTATCCAGCTTCTTGTCCGGCGGCGGGGAGAGTTTCACCGACGTGGGAAAGGTCGCGCCGCCCAGGCCTACGATCCCGGCATTGCGACAGATCTCCGCCAACTCTTTGGCGCTTAATGCGTCAGGTTTGGCGGCAGGTGTAAGCGGTGCCCAGGCATCCTTAAAATCGTTTTCAATAATCACCACCTGCACGGTGAGCCCGTTGGCCATTTGGCGGGGTTCTACCGCCTTAACCATGCCGGACACGCTGGCGTGTACAGGTGCTGAAACAAACCCTCCGGCTTCGCCAATAATCTGCCCGATCTTCACATAATCCCCCGGCGCGACAACGCACCTGCTAGGTACACCGATATGCTGCTGCATGGGAATGAAGACCCGGGATGGCGGCGGCAATATAGTAATAGGCAAGACGCCTGTGACGGATTTTCCGTTGACGCCTTCCTCGGGATGGATGCCGCCCGGGAACATACGACCACCTAACACGGACAAAAGTCCTCCCTTCGCCAGCAAAAAAAAAGCCGTATTCCTTTGAAGTATGCCTGTCTCTGTCAGCTCTTTCACACCCGCTATTATATCATACTTTGCCCCCAAAATTGCAAGCGGAATTCTATACAAAATTCCCGTCATCCAGATTTTTTTCAGGATCGAGTTCCGCCTTGATGTCCGATGACAATTTCAGTAAATTTCTCGCATGAGCAAGCCCGGAATCGTTTTCCGCACCGGAGCCGCCAACCATGCGTGCCAGTTCGCTCTCCCGCATGGAAGTATCAAGCTCCATAACGTTTGTATAAGTCCTCTCCCCTTGAACATTCTTTTCCACCAAATAATGATAATCAGCCATAGCGGCGATCTGCGGCAGATGCGTGACACACAATACCTGGCGGTAAGCTGAGATTTTTGCAATCTTTTCCGCCACCACCTGGGCAATCTTGCCGCTGATGCCCGTATCAATCTCGTCAAAAACCATGGTTGGAATTAAGCCCTGCTGTGCAGCGATGGATTTGATGGCCAGCATCAACCGGGAAAGCTCGCCCCCTGAGGCAATTTTTGACAAAGGCTTCAACGGCTCTCCGGGGTTGGGCGAGATTAAAAAGGTGACCTCATCCTCAGGCACATCCTTGAAATCGGAGGAGGATGAAAACTGAACGGAAAACTGCGTCTTTTCCATGCCCAACTGTTTTAGTTGGGATACCATTTCCTTTTCAAACCAGACAGCGAGCTTTTTTCTGGAGGAGGTAAGCATTTCCGCTTCCAGAACATAGGCTTTGAGGAGATTCTTTTGGTGCTCCTCCATTTGTGCCAGCGTCTCATCCATGTTCTGGAAAGCGGCATACTCCTGCGCGATTTTTTGCGTATAGGCAATCATGTCCTCCACGGTGGGGCCGTATTTGCGCTCAAGGCGGCGCAACAGATCAAGGCGGGCTTCCAGTTGTTCGTTTTTGTCAGGATCAAACTCAGCGTTATCCGACAGGCTGCGCAATTGCAGCCCGCCATCCTCCAGTTCATAGTACAAATCCTTCAGCTTGCCAAGCAGCTGTTCATACGCTGTGTCCAAATTGCTAATCCCATCCAGGGCGGAAATGGCATCCTTCAACAAAGCCAGCGCGCTAAGCTGCTTGCCTGTGCCGGCATAAACATTCTCATAGGCTCGGTGAAGTGCGGAGGATATTTTCACGCTGTGGCGAAGGCGCTCCAGGTCACGGCGGAGCTTTTCTTCCTCTCCCGGCTGCAGCTTGGCCGCCTTCAATTCCTGCAGCGCAAAACGCAGCATATCCATCCGCTGCTCCCTTTGGCTGTTTTCTCTTGTCAGATGATGAAGTTCCCTTTCCCCGGATTTGTATGCTTCCAGCGCTGCTGCTGCTTTATCCAGCTGCCTTTGGTGCTGAATGTCACCAAAACTGTCCAAAAAAAGAAGATGCCTGTTTTCGTCCATCAGGAATTGATGCTCATGCTGTCCATGCACATCGATGAGCGTGGCTGTCAACTCACGCAATGCCGTAAGAGGCACCACCATGCCCAGAACCCGGCAGATATTTCTGCCGGATATGGAGATTTCCCTGGAAATGGACAGCAGAAAATCTTCCGCTTCTATCTCCTGCTGGGAAAGCAGTTCCTTTACTTTTTCGTTGTCCCGTATGTCAAACAGCGCTTCCACAAAAGCTTTGTCACAGCCTGTGCGGATCAGTTCCCTATCCGCCCGCCCGCCCAATACAAGGTTTACGGCATCCACGATGATGGATTTCCCTGCTCCCGTCTCACCGGTGAGCACATGAAACCCTTTGTGCAGCGAGATGGTCAAATCCTCGATTAGCGCTACATTTCGTATCGTCAAAGACAGAAGCATTTCCATTTCCTCCAGGAAAAAAGAAAAATGCGCGGACAAACCCCGCGCATGTATTTCTGTTTTCAGCGCATCATACCCCGATGCGTACAGAACTAAAACAGCGCGGATGAGGTAAATGATATATAATCATTTACTTTTACCTCTATATAATAGTACCCTTAACTAAATATGTAAAGATGTATTGTTAAGTTTACTCGTGTGGATGTTGAAACTGCCGTTGCCGAATACACCAATTTCTATAATTATGAATGTATCAATCTCAAAAGCAACCTTACTCCTTTTCAAATCAGGAGCATGGCTGAGTAATCGGGCTTATCTTACGACATAGCGTTTCTTTTTTATGTCCTTGCTTGGGTTACAGCCAGCCCAAAATCCGGGTGGCCCCTTTTTTACATTCTCTTTTGAGGTACTGTTGTTCATCGATCGGATAATTTATTATGATTGCTATGGGAATTGTAATAATATAAAGTTTTTACTATCCATTTTCATTTGGTAAAGCTGAATCGATAGATTCGAAGCAAGATCGCTGATTAGCAAATAGATTATTCCAAAAGCAGCCCAACAAAACAATTTTCAATTATGCAATTATTGAGTACTAATGAACTTGAACCATTATGGCCAGTAAGCCCTGCCTTTGTAATGTCCACTAATATGCCATGATAATACAGGATTGCTTTTTCAATGACCACCCGATTAGGTGGTGAAAAACTGATTATTATCCGTGGTTTACTTGCCTTCTCATTTATTTGCAATGTCTTCCCCGCAAACTGAATATCCCAATTGTTTAGCGAAAAGATTAATTCATTTTCCTTTATACATAAAACTATATTCCCATATTCATCTATTATTTCTACGTCAAGAAGCAATAAATCATCAATTTTTTTTGCGGCTAATATGTTACGGCCATTGATCACCAACGGGCTAAATGAAGGGATAACCTGAAAATTTCCTTTAAATGTATTATTTCCTAATATAAAGTCAATTTGATCACCATAATAATATAAGGTATGTGGTTGTGAAAGTAGTGCGTTCTTATTATATGGATTTTCATTGAAAGCAAGCACCTTCCCCCGAGGCATTCTGCCTGCGGTTGCCTCCATGTGATGATTTGGGCATAAAAGCGTTATATCATCAGCCTTATGCTCATGAACTTTTGACCATTCTTTCATATGGTCATACTGGATAATTGGATTACCGCACACGACACATCCAAATCCACAGCGCTTTCTTACTTCTCGCTTTATATCTGCCTCAATATATCTTCCTACATCCTGGAAAATGAGAGTCTCTTTGTTTTTTTTCATACTAAATACCTTACGTACAGATAATCCCTATATTTGATATTGAATTATGTTTTATAAGGCTTCAACCAATAATTGTACACCGTTTTTTTGCATAGTTACCAACATAAAACCAATATCGCTTACTGGTTTGAAGGGACTTCTTGAAGTAATGGACTCTATACCTTCAGGATTACGAATGACACGAGATTCTTTAAATATTATTGATTAATCAGCGCATCATTTCCTGCATGCGCACACATTAAAACAAGCGCGGATTAAGTAAGTGATACATGTGATCATTTACTCTCACCTCTATATGATAGTGGCCTTAGCTAAATATGTAAAGATTTTTTATTAGGTTTAGATCAATTCATTCTACAGTTATACGCTCCACCATAATTTCTATGCGTTAAGCTACAAGTACAAATAACGTTTGTAAGGTTAGGGGTATGAATCCCCTATTCTCCACCAAGCAAATATCCAGCAAAATCAAGAGCGTGTTGGATATTTATGTAATCCTTCGTATTTGCATTTTCCACTATAGTAAATTATGGTTGATAGCAATTGAATGATATAATAGAATATATGAGATATTCATATGGAGGTGTTTTTTATGTATGAGTTAGTGGAAATAAAAGAGTCACAAAATGAAAACCTAGAACTGGCATCAATTCGGAATTTATCTGAGAAAGAAATTGAACTGCTGATTGGTTATAACGACCGATTAAGTTCGCTTCATTCTCATGCCTACATAAAGCATAATTTTGATATTGCTTACAGATTCTTTAATGACTACTTCTCACTATTTTCAATCACACCGATGAGTACCGGAAATTTTGACGAAACAATTTTGTACAGAATCAAGATTTATTTGAATTCTGGTTTGGAATTTGTTGATACGCTCGAAAAGAGTTTATCCAAAGTGTTGCCCAGTATTTGTATTAGAAAAATAATGGAAAATGGTAAGGAAAAAGATAAGCCAAAGACTCAAGGAGAATGGTTATTAAGGGATGCTTCAGCTAAAGTATACGATTCATGTTTTTCATATAGATTAGCCTACAATTTAAGAAACTATCTACAACATGTTTCTTCAGAAGGTATATCCTTTAAAAAAAATAATGAGAAACAAACAATAATGCTAGATTTGCATAAGTACAAACAACTACACCAAGGAATACAAGGGGCTTTAAAAAAGGAGATTGATGGAATTAGTGAACGAAATATAGATGTTATTGATTTGTGTGAAAAATATAAAAGAAATATTAATGAAATTTATGATCTTGTATTTAGTGAAATCGATAAATGTACTACTTGGGAAGAGTTTGAGCTTTCTTTGAAAATCATGCGCATTATGGAATCATATGAATGTAAACCTAATGGTAAATACGCTTTAGCTGATATATATGAAGATGACGCAGGTGAAAAAGAAATTCGAATGACAATAAAACTTTTCAATTATGAAGATATCAGGAAATTTGTAAGCATGCACTGTAAGATCTTTGCTTTTAGCAATCCAGCAATTCCATTAACGTCAACGAATGGATTTCCCAGATTGACATTAGTCAGAAATATCCAAGTTGTTTTTGAAGGATCTGAATATGTTAAGTCCGATTTCACATGGCATAAAATATATCAAAGCTCTAATTATGGAACTGAAGATAATCATAATTATTTTTCTATCTATTGCCCAGCCTTTTTTACAAATGAGGAAACTCAGCAGTGCGTTGATATAATAAAAAAGGTTTATGGGATTACTCAGAGTTAATCATTTTTTAGTGAGTAGGCTAATCAGTGTTATGTGGGACATGCTTTTATCCAATTTTTAATGAACTTCTACAAACGTTTTTCATGGTTTTGCAATACTTCTCTGCTAATGCCTTTACTATAATTTCATGTTCTGTTTTCGCCCTTGGCCCAAGCATAATTTCCATATCAAGAAATAGATTTCTGTCAATATGCAGGAAATAATTGCTATATGGTAAAGGTACGCTTGGATTAGATAACCTTAACAAATATTCTTTCTTTTGCTCATTATTTTGCGGCCATCCCTGAAGTAATGGATAAATAAAAAGTCTATATCTCCATTCATTTTGAAATGCCCGAGCCTTACCATCTTTCTCAAGGGTTTCGTAATCAATATAAGTTTCAAACGGAATTTCCTTTCCATCGCCTATTAGGTTGATCGAATATTTTACAAATGGAAATGCTGGTAGTTTAATCCTTACACCTTTCATATCGGGTGTATACATTTTCCATAGCGGTATAGATTCTTCTTCATCGTCGGACCAGCAACTTACATAACAGAAACGTCCGAACTTTTGAATATCATCACATTCAACCTCATCCAAATCATCAACGTTTTGTAGACTACTAAACCTCAATGTGGCATTATGTAAAATCAGTCCCAAACTTTCAATGCTTGTGTAATGATATAAGAAGCGAGGATATTTTACACTTATGTCATTTCCTATATTTGCACACATGTTAATACTCTCCTCACTGCTTAATCGTTCCACAACAAGACTGCCTGTAGTATATTTTATATAATTATAGCACATATTGATATTTCGTAAACAGAAATTAGAAAAAACCGCTCGGCACAAAGGCCATGCGGCATAGAGGTAGCGTCATTATTCAAATGTGCCGGAATCGTAATCATACTCCTTCTTAATGTACCCAAGCAGTTGCGTTTCTGGAATGGGACACCGGCGAGAATCATGTTCTCCAGGATGGACAGAACCTCGTTGGTCATGAAGAACCAAATCGCAACTTCCCTGACATGGTATTGATTATGATAGGAAAGTTGGGCTGCCGCAGAACTCGGCAGTCCTCTTTCATTGTTTACTATACCTGTCACAAATTCGTAAGTAGTTTTCCACATCACGTCTGATTTCGAGCATTACTTCCTTCCTTTTTATTGGATCTAACTTCTCTTCGGTTGATATTACTTTTAAACCCATGCTTTCAGTTATCCAAAGAACAACGTATTCTTTACCATTCCTAATATAGGTATCCCCTGCTTTTAAATCATCCTCATCTTTCCCACAATAAGTGTGATGATTATTCATTACGTTCACCCTTTTTTCTTGTATCATCAAAGCAGTTACGCATATTCTAATGGAATTTATTTGAATAGTCAACTATTGGTATACATTATCCACCCTTAGCATACTATTACTTGGTATCCTATCTGTGAGAGAAGGTGATTCATTTGGTTGACTTTGGTTCAAAACTTAAAATGTTACGAATGACAAAAGGCCTAACGCAAATTCAATTAGGTAATATTCTTGACCTCACGAAAAGTATGATAAGCGCATATGAGATGGGATCAAGATATCCTTCATATAGCAGTTTGATTAAAATCGCTGCCTATTTTGGTGTAACCACGGATTTTCTATTAGGTGCTGATATAAATCAAGGTATAGATATTTCTGGTCTATCTGAAGCCAATATGAAGCTGATCATTAATCTGATTCAAGCATTGAAAGAAAAACAATAGAAAAGGTAGATGAACACTTCCGCTAAATTGCAAATAAAGACATAGCAAGTTTCAAAATGACTTAGCTCTCCAATATCAGTAATGATTAACAAAATTAAAGAAAGAGACGAGGGATTATCTCGTCTCTTTCTTATGAGATAATAATATCTCAACTTTGCTACATACATACCGAGATAGGCAATACTTCCCTTCGTCGACACAAATAAAGCGAGTTATTTTATCGAATTTATACATCATCTTATCGATAATTACTGCCTATTTTTGTTAGTAATTTTGGAATTTGTATATATTTACTACAATACCACAAATTATCTCATCATCTCCTGCATGCGCTTCAAAACAATCTCCACATCTTCCTGATTTCTGATCACCAGGAAAATGGTATTGTCTCCCGCCAGAGTACCCAATATTTCCGGCCAGTGCAGGTTATCCACCGCTTCTGCCGCCACGTTGGCACTGCCGGACAGTGTCTTGATGACAATCATATTGCCCGAATGGACCATACTCAGAACAGATTCTGCAAACATGCGTATGAACCTGTCGGACAGGCCATGCTCCGCCTTGTCCGCCGTAGCATATTTGTAGGCACCGTTGGAGGACAGAACCTTCAGAAGCCTGAGTTCCTTGATATCTCTTGATACGGTAGCCTGTGTCACCACAATGCCCTGCTTTTTCAGCTCTTCCGCCAATTCTTCCTGCGTCTCGATGTCTTTTTTCCCGATGATGTCCAAAATGGCCACCTGCCTGACAGTCTTCATGGCTCTTCCTCCTTGGCATATATGGTTATCGGCTCCATTCGGTAAGCTTTTCCCTGACCAGTGTGAAAAAATGCGGCTCATACAAACGGATCAGCTTGCCCGTCTTCTCAGCGCACGCTACATAAACCGTATCCCTGCCGTCAAGCGGGATCGTGGTTTGCCCATCGATGGATAAGTAGATTCCCTGACCGTCCTCACCATCCAGCTGCAGGCGCACGGTTTCCCTGTCGGATACCACAACCGGCCTGTGCTGTAGCGTATGGGGACAGATGGGTGAAACCACCATGCATCTGACATCCGGGCTGATCACCGGGCCGCCCGCGGAAAGGGAGTAGCCTGTGGAACCTGTGGGGCTGGCTACTATCACACCGTCAGCCACATAACGCCCGATGAGATCATCTGATATGTAGGCGTTGATGGCAATCAGCCGGGAACCGCGGTTCACTACTGCATCGTTCAGGGATAGCATGGGCTCTCCCCGGTTCACTCTGATGGAAAGAAGCAGGCGTTCTTCAATGTAAAACGCACCGCTGCATAACTTTTGAACCGCTTCTTCCAGTTGCGCGGGCTCTATCTCAGTAAGGAAGCCTACACGGCCCATGTTGACACCGAGAAGCGGCACATCCGCCTTCATGGCATACTGCATGGCTCTTAGCAGCGTCCCATCCCCGCCCAGGGATATGACAGCATCGCAGTTTTGAAGGCTGCTTGACGGATCAATACCAGGCAATTGCATATGCAGGTGGCTATTCATACAAGATTCCACGCACACACTGATACCGGCGCTTTGAAAAACGCCAACGGCCCGCTCCACAATTTCCGAACCAAGCGGTTTGGAGGGATGCATTGTCAGAAGGACCTTTTTCAGAAGCATGAAAATCCCCTATCCTTGGTAATTCAGTATAACATGGAATGCATAATCATTCAATGCATCATTTTACTTTTTTAGCGCTAAATGTGCCTCTTCAATGGTTTTTTTGATGTTTTCGATAGATATTTCGCGTATATCCCCTTGTCCGGAGGTTATATGGGCCAAGAATTCGATATTGCCCTCAGGACCTGTGATGGGCGAAAATGTAAGGTCCTGTACCCTGAGTCCACATCTGGGGGCAAAGGATACAATTTCCTCAATTACTGCCTGGTGTACGGCTGGATCCCGCACCACACCCTTCTTGCCCACCCTGTCTTTGCCCGCCTCGAACTGCGGCTTGATCAGCGTATAAAACCTGCCCGATTCCCCCATGATACCGGCCGCCACAGGCAGGATCAGCCGGATGGAGATAAATGAAACATCCATCACTGTCAAGTTTGGCTTTTTGTCAAACTGCTCCGGCTTTAAATACCGGGCGTTGGTGCGCTCCATGACGGTGACCCGGGGATGGTTGCGCAGTTCCCAATCCAACTGCCCGTATCCCACGTCTATGGCGTATACATGAGAAGCACCTCTTTGCAACAGCACATCGGTGAAACCGCCCGTGGCGGCCCCAATATCCAGTGCGACGGCACCGCTTACATCGGCGCCAAACGCATCCAGGGCTTTTTTAAGCTTCAGGCCGCCACGGCTGACAAAGGGATGTGCGCTGCCCTTCACAAAGAGCTGCTCATCTTCCCCCACGTACTCCGACGGCTTTTGGATTTTGCGCAAGCCGGCAAACACCAACCCGGCCATTATCTGCGCCTGCGCCTTTTCCCGGCTTTCCGCAATGCCCCGCTTGACCAGAGCCACATCCGCCCGTTCCTTTATGCTCATAGCGCTGCCTTTCTTGCGCCGGGCAAAGCCGCCTTGATTCTGGCAGCCATCTGCCCCGGTACAAGGCCCAGGCTGGACAGCAGGTTCTCATGGTTGCCATGACCTACGATTTTGTCAGGAATACCAAATGTCAAAAAAGGCTGGCATACGTGATTGATAACACAAAACTCTGTTACTGCGCTGCCGAAACCTCCGGATAAAACATGTTCTTCCATGGTGATGATGGGTGTACGATGAAGCTTCATGATCATGTTTTCATCCAAAGGCTTGATGGTGGAAGCGTTCACCACCATGGCGCTTATATGCTGCGCATTCAATATCTTCGCCGTTTCCAACGCAATAGGCACCATGGCTCCTACGGCAAGCAGCGCACAATCGTTTCCGTCCTTCATAACTTCCCATTTCCCGGGTGTGAAGGCCGTTAAGGGGAACTCCTCCAGGAAAACAGATTTTCTGGGATAACGGATGGCACAGGGACCATTTATCGTGCGTGTCCATTCCATCATCAGGCGCAACTCCTGCTCATCCCTGGGATTAAGAAGCGTGATGTGAGGCATATGGCGCAAATAAGCGATGTCATAGATGCCGTGATGAGTGGGACCATCCTCACCTGCCAGCCCTGCCCTGTCCAAAAGGAAGCATACCGGCAGGTTTTGCAGGCAGACATCATGCAACACCTGGTCGTACCCCCGCTGCAAAAAGGTAGCATACACCGCAAAATATGGACGCATGCCTCCGCAAGCAAGGCCGGCTGCAAGAGTAACGGCATGCTGTTCGGCAATGCCCACATCCAACATTCTTTTGGGAAAAGCACCTGCAAACAGATGCATCCCCGTACCACCGGGCATGGCGGCGGTCAGGACAATGGTCTTTTCTTCACGGGAAGCCGAGTGAATGAGCTCCTGAGCGGCGATTTCTCCGTAGGACGGACGGCTGGGCTGCTTGCGCATTTCACCGCTGTCCAGGAAGAATGGCGGCGTCCCATGGAACGCTTCGGGCTTTTTTTCCGCCTGATGATATCCATGGCCCTTGCGGGTAATACAGTGGATCAAAACAGGTTCGTCAAACTCCTTGGCTCTGGCGATGGTATACTCCAGGTTTTGAAGGCTATGGCCGTCGATCGGTCCCAAATAGTGAAAACCAAGCGCTGCAAAGAAACCCTCGTCCACCACCAGGCCCTTCAGCGCATTCTTGATAACGGTCAGGAATCGATGGATTTTCGGTCCGGCTACCGGAAATCTTTTTAGGCTGTTTTCCACTGCTCTTTTGGCCTTGTTCCAGCCCCGGCTGGCACGCAGGTTTGTCAAATGTGTAGCCAATGCGCCAACGTTTCGGGCGATGGACATCTCATTGTCATTCAAAAGCACAATAAGCCGTGTCTTGCTGTTGCCTGCATCATTCATCGCCTCATAGCAAAGGCCGCCAGTCATTGCGCCATCGCCTACGATTGCTACCACATGATGGTTTTGCCCCTGCATATCCCTGGCGCGGGCATAACCCAGCGCGGCAGAAATGGCGGTGGAAGCATGCCCCGTTTCGAAGCTGTCGTATTCGCTTTCCTCCCGCTTGGGAAAGCCGCTGATGCCGCCCATGCTGCGCAGCGTAGGAAAGGCTGCATACCTTCCGGTTAGCAGCTTGTGCACATAGCATTGATGGCCAACGTCAAAGAGAATCTTGTCCACTGGAGCATTGAACATGCGGTGGACAGCCATGGTCAGTTCTACCACACCCAAATTGGATGCAAGATGGCCGCCGTTGTGGGCCACCGTCATAACAATCTCCTTGCGTATTTCTTCCGCAAGTTCCATAAGCTCATCATAAGAGCAAAGCTTGATGTCAGCGGGTGTCTTTATTTGAGAAAGATGTACCATAGTACTCCTTGGATTCCAAATTTGTCCTGATAGCAAGTCCAGTATAGCATAGTTTATTTTTTGGTGCAAATCATCAAAAAAGCCGGCGCGGACTGTCCTGCCGGCTTTTTGTGCCGATTATTCAAACCTGCGGACGTAAGCTCCGATCACCGGCAGCTGGTAGGCGTATCCCCTATAGGCATGAAGCGCCATTTGCACCTTCAGGTATATCGTTGCCAGCAATAACGCCGCAAACAAAAGCCAGAAGATGACTGCGATGATGATACCCAGGAATGGAATGATGCGAAAAAGTGTTCCCACAACCAGCAGTACCACCGACACACTGAAAAAGCCACCGGTCAGCGCAATGGACTGTACGGCCATACGCCGTACCGCGTCGCTGCGCCGGTCCGCTATATACAGAAAAAAGGCAAACAGCCCGCTGAATGCCGCCAGCATGCAGGTGAGATTGACAGCCTGGCTCGTAGACACCAACTCAGGTTCTTGCGGCGCCTCTTCATAAAGCGGTTCCTCATAAGGTTGATCTTCCTGGTAAGGCTGGTCATAATCATACGGTTCTTCGCCGTAATCCTCCTGCGGTTCCTCCTCGTAGGGAGGCTCCTGCCGGTCATACGCCTGATAGGATGTTTCAGAGTATGTATTGCGCTGCGCACGCCGCATAGGTTGCCTCACTTTCCACCGGTCCAGGCAGCTAGCTTTCCGCCGCCTTTGGCGTTTGTTTTCCCGCCCAGCTTGACGTTCTTCAGTATATCCGACGCAAAGGCATAATTGTTTTCATTCTTCTCCTGATGGGCTTTCATGGCACAGCGCACCATTTCATCAATCAGCGCTGCGTAGGTCAAACCACTCTTTTCCCACAGATAATACGCCATGGAGCCGGGAATGGTGTTCACTTCGGTCACATACAGCTTCTCCGTTTTTACATCATACATGTAATCAATGCGAACCACACCTTTCAGGTCCAGCTCACGGAAAATGTCCTTCGACAAGCTCTGGATCTGGTCACGCAAACTGTCCTCTATGGGTGCCGGAACCACCCGAGCCAAGGAAGCCATGCCCTTGCTGCCGCCTCCGCCTTGCAAGTACTTGTTGGAAAACGAAAGCAATGCGCCGGTGGTGACGGGCATTTCCAGAACGGATGCCTTGATTTCTGTATCAAAACCCACAACCGAGCAGTTTAGTTCAATGGGGTTTGTCAGCCCTTGCTCCAGAAGCACCCGGCGGTCGTACACAAACGCCAGTTCCAGGGCTTGCGTTAACTCATCCCTGTTCTCAGCTCGGCTGACGCCTATGGAAGAACCAAGATTTGCAGGCTTGGCATATACGGGATAACCAACCTCTTTTTCGATGCTGTCCAGCACCTTATCACGGTTTCTGCTCCACTCCTGCCGGGAGAACCAGATACCGGGAAGCACCGGGAAGCCGGCGCCATGGAAATGCCTTTTCATAACAATTTTGTCAATACCCACCGCAGAGCCTGCCACACCGGGAGAAGCATACGGCAAATTGGCCATTTCCAACAGACCCTGCATGGTTCCATCCTCACCGTGCATGCCATGAAAAACTGGGATCACACACTCCAGCCGGGCCACTACCCGCTGCTTTACTCCTCCCAGCAGCCCTTTTCCCTGCTCTATGGCAAGCAATGCACCCGAGCCCGGCGTCATGTCCAGTGACACGCGCACAAGTCCCTTTTGATCCTCCTTGAAGGGCGTGTACGTGTTCATGTCCCTAAGCGGCTCTCCCGTGTACCACACACCCTGCATGCTGATATAGACCGGGATCACATCGTATTTTTCCGGATTCACCGACTGCATCAGTTGCAGCGCGCTGATAATGGACACCTCATGTTCACAGCTTCGGCTGCCGTACATTACACCCAATTGTATCTTGCCCATATGGCGGCCTCCCTTCACACCTCACTGTAGTTGTCCGGAAGATCGTTTTCAAAAAGCACCACATCGCCGGCCCGGGCAAGGGAGTGCAAAAGCTTGGTGGCTTCCGCAAGGCTCGATACCGGATGGATCGCGTTTTCCGGGAAGCCGGCTTCTTTCAGGCCCTGGAATATGGGCAGCGTATGTTTCTTGCCCACCAGGATGGCTATATCCACGCAGGAAGCCATGGCTTTACCAAATTCCTGGTTGAACTGTTCTTCGCTGTCTCCCAGTTCCACCATGCCCGGGGTGATGATAATCCGGCGGCCCTGGAACTCTTTTAAAATCTGAATGGCTGCCATAGCCCCCTTTGGATTGCTGTTAAAGGCGTCGTCTATGATGGTCAGCCCACCGCTTTGTATCAGTTGCAGGCGGTGCTCCACCGGTTCCAGCTTCATAATCCCCCGCGCGATTTGCGCAAGGCTTAAACCCAGATTCAGACAGACGGCAGCGGCCAGCAGTATGTTTTGAATATTATGCTGCCCCAGAAGCTTTGCCGTGCACTGGATGCTGTCCCCGCTTTTTTCATGCAGCGTGAAGGTGCTGCCCTCAGGCGTGGAGCTTATGCCGGAAGCCCACACGTCATAACCTTTGTTTTGAAGACTCACCATTGTTTTAGGCTTGTGTGTCTTTTCGTACAGCTTTACGCATAGATCGCCGTCGTCCGCAAAAAAACCATGGCCATCCTCCGGCAGCGCTTCAATCAGCTCGTATTTTGTTTTTACAACCGTTTCCAGCGTTTTGAAGGTGTCCAAATGCTGGGGACCCACGGAGGTCAAAATGCCAAGCGTGGGGTGAACCAGCCGGCACAGCTCCTTGATGTCGCCTTTATGCCGTGCACCCATCTCCGCCACAAACACCTGGTGTCCCGGCTGCAGTTTTTCCCGAATCACTTTGGTTAAGCCCATTGGCGTATTGAAGCTGGAGGGCGTCACCAGCACATTGTATTTTTCAGCCAGCATTGTGCCCAGAAAGAATTTCACAGACGTTTTGCCATAGCTCCCTGTAATGCCAATGCGAATCAAGCCAGGCATTTCCCGAAGCTTCCGCTGAGCGTCTCTAAAGTACATTTCGCCGATGATTTTTTCGATTGGCCAGGCAATGAGGCCAGCAAAAGCCAATAGGTAGGGCAGCAGCAAAGGAACGATAGCCAATAGTACAGCCACAGGAATAAACTGCCACATAACAACCGCCAATGCAGTCAGTGTGACAGAAAAAACAGCATACAGCCTTTTCACGCGCGCTGTGAACACCAGTGGCTTTTTAGCCATCTTATCCTGAAACAGTTTTCCAATCCACAGCCCGCCTACGCCTGACAGAATCAAAACAGCGCATGCGATCAGAAATTCCACAGTGCTTTCCCCAGCCGATTGGGCAAGCCTGTCATGCATGGCCAGCAGCGTGAATATCAAAACTGCGACACCAGCTCCAGGGAGAAAAGAGCGCTTCCAGTTGCGCCGCAGGGTCTTAAAGTATCCCGGAAACTGATAACTTTCCAATTGGAAATAATGTATCAGCCCTCTGGATGCAAAAACGCATCCCACCATGGGTGACAGAGCCAGGATCAAATAGGTCATGCGATGGATCATCCGTTAATCCTCCGAGAAAAAGTGAAGGGCAATGCGAACAAACCGCTGCCATTGCTCCAGGTACGCAAAATGGGAGCCTCCCTCCAGAATGGCAATCCCGGCATCGGGAATCTGCCTGGACATCAACTGCCCCATCCAAAGCGGCGTTTCCGTATCCTGATCGCCCCATACCAACAGGGTGGGTACGCTGACCACGGGCAGGAGCGGCTCAAGATCCTGGGAGACGATTTTTACAAAGGTCTTGCGCATTTGCTCGTCCAGGGCATTGTAGTCCTTGGAGCCGTATCGTTTGCGCAATACATCGGCCATTATGTCGGGAAGGTTTCCGAAGATCTTCATCCCCTTGAGGAACGCCGCGCCTTTTTTTAGTGCCTGATATTGCCTGGCGCGCCTTTTTTGCTCTTCCGTTTGGGGCTTTTTCAGGCCGGCACCGCCGGTAATAATCATTCTTCGCACCAGTTTCGGCCAGTGACTGCCCAGATACAGCGCGATCCTTCCGCCGAAAGAATGGCCTATCATATAGCAGGGGCCAATGTGCAGCGCATCCATGAATGCTCTGGTCATCTCTCCGTATTCCGGTACACCCCATGGTTCCGGAGGATCGCTGCTTTGGCCATGACCCGGAAAGTCCAGTACGGTGACACGCATGGTTTCCGACATCACCTTGGCAATGGGTGCAAAAAATGTGGTGTCGCAGCCCCAGCCGTGCATCAGAAGAACATGGTCTCCGGCCACGCCGTGCTGCTCATAATAAACAGAAGCGCCGTTTATCTGAATATGCACCGAACGCCTCCCTTTAGCCATGGTTTACCAGTTACCGCCGGGATTATTCTACCCTATTTCATAGAAAAAGAAAAGCCTGAGGGCAAAAATGCCTGTTCAGGCATACTGTATGCGAAAAGCTTTGAAACATGCGGCATTCCTACATGCGGGGGATTCGGAAAATATAGCGGCATTTGTATGCACCCATATTGTACTGCTGGCGGTATTCCAAAGGCACCTTCACTATGCTTTCCAGCTCGCACCCCAGCTTTTCGCAGGTGCGGCGGCTGGCAATGTTGTCTGTATCGGTGGTAATCACCAAAGAATGAACATGCAAAACGCGGCACAAAGGGATTAAAAGCCTGCAGGCGCGAAGCGCATAGCCGTGACCGCGGAATTTCTCCCCCACATGATAGCCGATGTGGCCAAAGTAATACAGGCCGCGGCTTTCGCCGCATCGAAGGCTTATGCGCCCGGCATCCTTTTTTGTGCCGCAGGGGACAATACGGAACAGAAACGTACGGCGGATGCCCAGTTCCGCATCCTCCTGCGCAAGTTCTGACGCCACCAAATTGATAACGCCATCGGAAAGGGCATCCTGTTTGACAGGGGGATGCTTTGCAAATAGTGCCATGACCTACAC
>JAEZLW010000099.1 GCA_023415145.1 Bacillota bacterium
GAGCAGGCACATTTGTTTCCCAAATATGGGGTTTCCAAAGGGGCTGTGTCCCTTTGGCAGGGTCCAGGGACAGAGTCCCTGGTTACTCCGTCTTCTCCACATGATCCCGATCCCTGTCCTTGAACAAAAGGGAGATGCACCATAAGCCCGCCGCGCCTACAAGCGTGTAGATGATGCGGCTGACCGTAGCCCCCTGCCCGCCGAACAGGTAAGCCACCAGGTCGAATTGAAAAATGCCTACCAGCGCCCAGTTGATAGCGCCGATGATTACCAGCAGCAGGGAAATGCGATCTACCATGTGTTTTCACACACCTTTCATTGTTTTGCTTACAGTATGCACCCCCTTGCTATTGCCTATGCAAAATTTTGCAAGATTTTCTATTTTGGAAAGATACAAAACGGAATAACCCTTACCTTGAGGCAAAGCCGACTTTTTTATAGACCTTGCGCAATGTTTTAACAGCGAGCGCCTGAGCCCGCTCGGCATTGCGGTTCATGACCTGCTGAATATATTCCTTGTCGGCGATCAGCCTTTCAAACTCTTTTTGAACAGGCGTAAGCGTATCAATCACAGCCTCCGCCGTGCGCTCCTTCAGTACACCATATCCTTGCCCGGCAAGTTCCGATTCAAGCGCTGGAATCTCCCGGCCATAAAGCACGCTCAAAATGCTCAACAGGTTGGATACCCCCGGTTTTTCTTCAGGATCAAAACGGATGCTTCCTTCGCTGTCCGTCACCGCCCGGCGTATCTTTTTGCGGATCACATCGGGCTTGTCGAGGATGGCGATATAGGTATCCTCCGGGTCGGATTTGCTCATCTTACGGGCAGGTTCCTGCAAGCTCATCACCCTGGCACCCACTTTGGGAATGTATGGTTCGGGTACAGTGAACACATCGCCATACACACCGTTGAAGCGGGTGGCTATATCACGGCACAGCTCCACGTGCTGCTTCTGATCTGAACCTACTGGCACCAGATTTGTCTGATACAGCAGGATATCCGCCGCCATGAGCACAGGATAGGTGAAAAGCCCAGCGCTGATGCTTTCCTCATGCCTGGCCGATTTGTCCTTGAACTGGGTCATCCGGTTCAGTTCCCCCATATAAGTGAAGCAATTCAACACCCAGTTAAGTTCCGCATGGGCGCTGACGTGGCTCTGGCAATAGATCAAATTCTTGTCCGGGTTCAGCCCGCAGGCAATATAGGTAGCGACCAGCTCGCTGCACCGGCGCCGAAGCTGATTAGGGTCCTGTCGAAGCGTGATGGCGTGCATATCCACCACACAGTACAGGCAGTCATAATCGTCCTGCAATGCGCGAAAGTTTCTTAGCGCGCCGATATAGTTGCCGATGGTCAGCGTGCCCGAGGGCTGGATGCCTGAAAAGATAACCTGCCTTTTTTCCTGTTGGGGAAGGGATGTTTCCATCAATGAAACCTCCTTTAGGATATGGATACAAAAAAAGCAGCCGCTCCCCTTGTATTGGGGACAGTTGCCTGCGGTGCCACCCCTATTGGCGCATATCGCGCCCACTCATTAAAGGCGGCTTTCCGCCTTCCGCCCCTATCACGGTGGGCTTCCGTCGCAGCCTTAAGGCTTTATATCCTTTCGGTGCGCCCTCCGGGGCCCATTCCCCGCCTTCATTCGGACCGGGCTCACACTCTCCCCGGCTCGCTTGGCCTTTTCAGGCGGCTACTACTCCCCCTCATCGGTGTGGAGCCATTGTACCATACATGATATGGGAAGTAAATAAAATTGTGGCATTGCGGGCATAAATATATCGAAAAGTACACATACAATGATACGGGATCACCTGGTGCTTTTCGGTAATTTTCCATAAAACGTACCGACATAATTCGTCAGGAAGCTCATTTATCCGTTCTTTTTAGGGAAAGCCTTCTCACTGTGTTGAATTTAAGGTATAATGTCTGCGTCCTAAATGCGTGCGGAAGAGGATGATGGTGTTGACGGATTTCATGAGTGACTGGAACAAGGATGCGTTTCTGACTGTTCCCATGGGACCTCTGGGCTTGATTGCCATGCGGGGCACCGAAGCCCTGGGAGAAAAGGTGAACGCCTGGCTGATGAAATGGCGTGATCACCAGGAAGTGCAGGAAGAGCAGGAACTGATCACCGCGCCGGGCTATGACCGGGGAGACTTTCTCATCAAGGCCTACTGCCCGCGGTTTGGCACAGGAGAGGCCAAGGGCATGCTCAAGGAAAGCGTCCGTGGCTACGACATTTACATCCTCTGCGATGTCGGCGCCTACAACTGCACCTACAAAATGTACGGCAACGACGTTCCCATGTCTCCCGACGACCATTTCCAGGACCTGAAACGTATCATTGCCGCCATCGGCGGCAAGGCCAAACGAATCAACGTCATCATGCCCATGCTCTACGAGGGCCGCCAGCACCGCCGCACCTCCCGTGAAAGTCTGGACTGCGCGATCGCCCTGCAGGAACTGCAGAACATGGGCGTCGCCAACATCATCACCTTCGACGCCCACGACAACCGGGTAGTCAACGCCATTCCCCTGATCGGCTTTGAGAGCGTCATGCCTTCCTACCAGATTTTCAAGGCTCTTTTGCGCAAGGAAAAGGATCTGACCATCGATAAACAACATATGATGATCGTCAGCCCCGACGAGGGCGCTATTGACCGCAACATTTTCTACTCCTCCGTTCTGGGTGTCGACATGGGCCTTTTCTATAAACGCCGGGACTACACCAGCATCGTCAATGGCCGCAACCCCATTATTGCCCACGAATACCTGGGCGATTCGGTGGAAGGCAAAGATGTGTTTGTGGCCGACGACATCATCTCCTCCGGTGAATCCATCCTCGACCTGGCCCGGGAACTGAAAAAACGCAAGGCCAACCGCATTTTTGCTTCAGCTACCTTTGCGTTTTTCACGGGCGGCCTGAATGAGTTCAATGCAGCGTATGAGGAGGGTATCATCACCAGGGTCATCGCTTCCAACCTTACCTACCGCACGCCGGAATTGATGGCCGCTCCCTGGTTCATTGAGGCAGACATGAGCAAATACCTGTCCTACATCATCGCTACGCTGAACCATGACAGGTCACTGAGCAAGCTGCTAAACCCCTACAACCGTATCAGAACGCTGCTTTCCAAGTATCATGAGGAACAGGCCCGGTCTGGCCTCCGGTTGGTGTGATTATGGCAGTACGTGTGATTCGTCCGGCGCTGCCGGAAGACATAGACGCATTGCTGAAGCTGCGCCGGGATTATTGCCAGCAAACATATAAAGGCTTTGATATACTGTGCAACCTTCAGGATGACCAGGCTTTTGCCGCAACATTCCGGCAGTGGCAAAGCGATAAAAATGTCCGGGTATCCCTTTTGTATCTGGATGATACGCTGACGGCCTTTTCCGCCTACCGCCTGCCATCGCCCGGCTCGGGCGAGATACTGGATCTGCAATGCTTGCCCAGCATGGCCCTGCATGACATTCAGGCATTGGTGGATTCCGTTTTGAAGGAGATGGCCGGCCTTGATGCCAGCTTTGTGGAGGTTTGGGTCCTGCGCGACAATTTGCGCGCCCGCTTCCACTACCAGCAGTTCGGCTTCAAACCTGTGGGCGGCATCAGAGAGATGGTGGTAGGGGAAGCAACGCTTCCCTCTACCCGGTACATTTATTGTTTGAAGGAATGCCCGCCTGACTGCATATAGCTATTTTCGAGAAAATGACGCCGTCATTTTCTCGATTTTTCACTTTTCGACTGTTCGCCTTCTTGCACATCCTGCGCTACGCTTGGATGGTGCATGCTCACGGCCGTCGAAAAGTGTAAGGAATGGATTTCTGACGAATTCCTTCCGAAACCACCGCGCATGTCGCTGGTTTCGGATTATCAACGAGGGGGCTACGGCCCCCTCGTTGCTCCCCAAAGAATGCAGATAAGGTGTGCTGGGGAAAGGATACCTCGTCCTTTCCCCGGTTTTTTTGCCGATACGGCATCTGAAAACAAAACCAGCCAAAAATGTTCATCTTTTGTCATATTTATAGAGTCATGATTGACTTTTTTCCAGATATGTACTAATATGTAGTGGGGAAGTGCCGGAACAGAATTGGAAATTTGTCCCATTCCTATCGACTTCTCTAAAAAAGGGGGGATCGCCGAAGGAAGCCGCAAACGCCGAATCAATTCTTCTTGCCGATCCATTTGTGAGGAAGTTCTTTCCTCCCCAAAAGGCAAACCGGGCGAAAGCCCGCGACGCAAAGCTATAGGGTCTAAACGGCCATGCGCCGCATGACAGCCAGTTCCCGCAAAGGGCAAAACGGGCGAAAGCCCGTGACGCAAAGCTACAGGGCCTACACAGCGCAAGCTGCATGGCAGCCAGTTGCCGTACCAAAGGCAAAACGGGCGAAAGCCCGTGACGCAAAGCTACAGGGCCTAAACGGCGCAAGCCGCATGGCAGCCAGTTTCCGAAAAAGGCAAAACGGGTGAAAGCCCGTGACGCAAAGCTAAAGGGTCTAAACGGCGCAAGCCGCATGACAGCCAGTTTCCGAAGGGAGAATTTTCATGTTCCGTTCC
>JAEZLW010000151.1 GCA_023415145.1 Bacillota bacterium
CTTTGGCATAATCAAGCAGTGCCGTTTCAGTGGGGGCGCCCAGGAAGGTTTCCTTTCCATCCACATTGCCTTCCTGCGCATCGTTGCACAGCACCATCGCCGTGCCTAGGAGCACCGCAGCGCTTTGCCGGCGGAAGGCTTGGACATCTCCTGCCTCAAAGGGTGCGCTGGCAGCCACAACCGTCATGCGGTTCATGGTGAGAGTGCCGGTTTTATCAGAGCAAACCACTGTGGCGCTACCCAATGTTTCCACGGCGGGCAGTCGGCGGATGATGGCATTCTGTGAGATCATCTTCTGTACGCCGATGGCTAAAACGATGGTGACGATGGCCAGCATGCCTTCCGGAATGGCCGCAACCGCCAAGCTGATGGCCGTCAGAAACATTTCACCGGCATTTTTGCCATACAATACACCGATTAAAAAAACAATAGCACAAACGCCTATGGCGGCAAAAGCCAGTCTTTTGCTCATGCCGGCAAGACGCCGCTGAAGAGGCGTTTTCACGCCCTCCTCTTTGTCCAGCATGCCGGCGATGCGGCCAAGCTGCGTATGCATGCCCGTTTCCACCACTACGCCTTCACCGCGTCCATACGTTACAAGGCTGCCGGAGAAAGCCATGTTTCGCCTGTCGCCAAGCCCTGCGGATTCCTCCACCTCGCCCTCATGCTTTTCCACGGGTGTACTCTCGCCGGTCAAGGCACTCTCCTGGGTTTGCAGGTTCACGCAAGCGTACAGGCGGATGTCCGCAGGCACATAATCGCCCGTCTCCAGAACCACGATGTCACCGGGCACCAATTCCCCCGCGGGGAGAACATGCATCTGTCCATCCCTGCGCACTTTGGCGTGGGGAGAGGCCATTTTCTTGAGCGCTGCCAGGGAATGCTCCGCGCGGTTCTCCTGGATTACGCCTAAAACGGCGTTGATAACGACAACAAGCAAAATAATGATGCTGTCAGTCCACTCGTGCAGCGCTACGCCCGATATGATAGCCGCTGCCAGCAGAATCAGCACCATAAAGTCCATAAACTGACTCAAAAACATCTGGGCAACGGTACGGCCCTTTTGGGCACGCAGCTCATTGGGACCATGCTTTATGAGCCGCTGATTGGCCTGCTCCCGGTCAAGGCCCGTATCCTGCCGTACATCAAGCTCCTGATATACGGTCTCGATATTCTTACCATGCCATTCCATATGGGTCGCTCCTTTCGGCTTGCCCAATATTACCAGCGAGCCATCCTACCACAAAAGATAGGATGGCTCAAGAGCAGTCGGTTCAAAACAGTGGTATGAAGGCCGGAAGGTCATTTTTTATGTTCCACCGCCAAATAAAAATCAAAATCTGCAAAACCTAATAACCTATGGCATCTCCTGCGTGCGCATCCCGTATCAGCTTGTACAGGGATCCATCCTTTTTGGATACCGTCTGCGTTTTGATGCCATCCGTCCCGCAGACGGTAACCATTACATGGCCCGTCCGCACCTGCGGATGGCGCAAGACCCTGGCTTGCACCTGTTTGCATGGTTCGCGGGTGAAGGCTATGTAAGCGAATTTTTCATCCTCATAAGGTGCCTCCCCACCTTTTAGTCTGCGGTGAAGCTGCGTTCTTTGCACACGGCAGGAAAAATGGCACCAGTCGCCGTCCGCCATGGGACATTCATTTTCATGGGGGCATGGCGCTGCGATATGCGCGCCCATCGATAAAAGCAGCCCTCTTGCCTCTATCAAGTGCTTGTACCCCGCAGGCGTACCCGGCTCCACGATCAGCAGCATCGTATCGACAGCATTCCACAGCTTTTGAACCGCTGCAGCCCGGCTGCCCTCCGCCATTTCGTTGAGCACATAGGCCAGTATCACCAGTTCAGCGCGCTGCTTCATCCCGCCGGTTCCAAGATCGAATCGTTCCCATGCGGCATTTTGAAGGGCAGAAGAACCAGATCGCATCAGGCTTTGGCCTATGCTAAGCATGGCCTCTTCCCGCTCCAGGCACAGGATGCTTTCAAAATCAAGCATTGCGTCCGCCGCCCAGGCAGCCGCCCCGGTCCCCGCCCCGGCGTCAATCAGCGTCCTGGGTGCCTTTCCGGTTATAGCGAGTGCATATCGGAGCGCATCATACACAGCGCTGAAGGTAGCCGGCATTCTGGAAGCGGCATAGGCGACCGCTTCCGTATCATGCGTAACAAGACGCTTGCCTGAGCCGTTTTGCGCCCGGTAGCGCTGACTGATCAGAAAAGCGTCCCGGATCATATCTTCCTGACGCAGTCCGGAATAGAGCTTCTCCAGCGCGGCCTGCAAGGTTGTAGGCAAATTCATGCGCTTGTCCCCTTCTGTCAGTTTACAAGGCCGGGGCTAGGCAAAAATTCACCAGGCAAATAGATTTCCCCCGCAAGCGTTTCCGGCTGTGTTCCGGCCACATAAAACCGTACCCTTGAAACCTTGGGGTTTTCGCACAGTGTGTTGACAATGGCGTAAATCATCTGCCGCTCAGCGCTGCCGGTTAAGTTGGCCGACGCCAAACGCACAGTATCGGAAAAATGAACCAGCAGTGTGTCGTCCTCAAGCTCAATGCCCAAAATGTCCTTGTCATTCAAACCCGATGGGAACACGCCTTTCAACCCTGTTACGGTGTCGTAGGGCCTGGGGCCCTCAATCAGCTGCAATAGCAAATATCTGGGATTCTTTGCCTCAAAATATGGTACCGGCCTGTTTACCGCCGTTAGCCTTCCATTCTCCGCCGCAAAATGCAGGCGGCAGTAAGCAAGCAGAAACATACCGTAATCACTGCGCTTCTGCAGTCCGTTCGCAAAGGAGATGTCCTGCCGGACATAGACGCTGCTGGGTTCCAATTTCTGAATCGGTTCGCCGCCGCCTATATACGTTTCAACCGCCACAACATTGGGCAAGAAGGTGGTCAGCGTATAGGTAAGCGAGGCAAGACAAATGGAACGGGTAACATCGCTTAAGATCAGCGCTTCGTTCAAATCCTCAGAAAAGCGCAGCGTAACCTTACGGCCGCCAACACCGGGCAGTTCAGAAACAATGGGTACCTCCGTAAGCATTTCCGTTAAATCCGGCAGCGTTGGCACGTTGCCGAGGTATTTTGCACCGCCCGACAGCTCCTGCAAAAGACCGGTTACAAGCTGGGCAGGCGTCTGACCTTCAAAAGAAACATTGCGCACCTCCGGCAGTATGCCGGTGCCCATCCTGGCAGGAAAGTAAAGCGTGACGGCGGCAGACAGCCTGCGGGTGGATGCATCCTCGGAAAGCAGCACCCTTTGGGCCTGTGCCTGTTCCCACAAGGTATCCAAATCCTCCCCGGTGCGCCTTTGCAGCGTACCCATGGGCAGGCTGTTGGATACGTCCAGGCCTACCTGTGCACCCGCCACCAATACATTCACATACCGTATATCGGAAAACTCCGTCAGTGTGTTGGCAATGGCCTGGCACACCGTGTAAAACTCCTGTTGCGATAATTGCAGTGCCGATGCGGCCAAGTTCACCGTGGCCACATCCCGGGAGACCTCTACGGGGTTGGCCCCGGCCAATAACAGATTTGCCGATTTGGACAGCGGGGATACCAGTGCGTTTCCCGGATGGCTCAAAAGCGCCTTGAGCACCGCTTCCGCTCCGTGCCGGCCTGCCGGAAGCGTTACCTTCACTTGCTGGGCGATCAGGCGCACACCGTCCGCCCTGGGAAAATAGAGTGTCGCTTTTGTCTCATACTCCAACCCCGCATCACCGATGGGTGGTTCGTACTTGAGGGGCGGTGGCGGCAATGTAGACAGCACTGCGCCGCTCTCACCGGAAATGACGGGCACGGAGGGCTGACAGCCTGCAATGAGAAGGCAGGCAGCCATGAAAACCACCGCCAGTGCCCGATTTGGCTTTTTCATTGCCCAACCTCCTTCCATGGCATCAAATCCATCAGCGCCAATAGCTGCTCATACGTGATTTTCCAGATTCCCCTGTCCCGCAGGAGCATCACGGGATAAGTGGAGATTGTATACTCCTGCCCGTCCCCACTGACCATCTGCAAATCCAGGCATACAACCGCCCGGCTGCCATTGTGGGAAACGCTTCCGCCCGTTACGTCAAAGCTTGTTATTGCCGCAGCCCTGTCCCACCGCAAAAAGGCTGTCTCCATGCTGGGACGCGGTTGGCCGCTTTGAGGATTGTTCGCAGCAACATACAAATACAGCCTGCTGAAGTCCCTCTCCTGCCAGGCGGTGATAACCGTGCGCAGCGTATTCTCCTGGGTGAGCAGCAGCGCTTCTTCCCTCATGAAGGGGGAGGCAAGACCTATGGGCAAGCTTACATCATGGAAATAGGCGTTTTCCAGTCTCAGGCTGGTGGATACGTCACTGCGCTGCTGCACCAGCACCTGCACACTGTGGTAAGGAAAATTTTCCGTGATGGAGGCTGCCAGTCCGGCCATGGCCAGCCTTCGCCGAAGCACGCCCTCCCGATGCCAGTCATCCCTTGTTTCCCAGTCACTGGGCTCATCGGCATAGGGCCGAAGCAAAGCCTCGTTCAGCGTAACGTATAGCACATTCCCCTGGGAGACCGTATTCAAAACCTGCACCTGACCGGAAAAAAGGCGGGTCAACTCCGTCGTGCCTGCCAAAGGTCCATCCAGAAGCGCTTGCACCAGCGCCTTTTCCGCAGATTCATTTTGTGAGATGGACAATACCCTGGCTTCCCCCGCCAGCATAGGCTCCCTGCCATAGCGGAAGTACAGCGTAACCGTTTGTGCATCCCGGTTGTTTTCATTGGCCAGGGGGCTGTGCAGTGCTGCTGTCACGCCAGGAACCATGGTTGCTTCCGCCTTTTTGAGGGGATCAGGCAATAGGGCGGCGCAACCTGAAACGAGCAGCAGTGCCGCCAAAACAAAACCAAGCATACAACGCTTCAACATGGCGCTCCTTTCCTTAAGCCGGCGAATCAGCCGCTGTGGGCGGGCAGTTCCACAATAAAGGTTGCCCCCTGTCCTTCCTCGCTTTTTACCGATACGTTGCCTCCGTGCAGCATGACAATCTGCCGCACGATGGAAAGCCCAAGCCCAGTTCCGCCTGTTTCCCTGGATCTGGCCTTGTCCACCCGGTAGAACCTGTCGAAAATATGGTTAAGGTCATCCTTGGGTATGCCCGGCCCGTTGTCGCTTACGGTGATGGTAACTTCCTTGCCTGCCTTGAATAGGCGAACCTGTATGTGGCCGCCGGGCTGGGTGTATTTTACGGCGTTCTCCGCAAGGTTGTACACCACCTGCTGGAGCTTTGGACCGTCGGCATACATTTCGCCTTCGTCCTGGATATCTGTGACGATCGTCTGCTGCCGTTTTTGCGCCATGGGTGTCAGACGGTGCACAGTCTCCTTTATCAGGTCGGAAAGCCTAACGTTCTGCCGGTTGAGTTTCATGCTCTTGGTATCCATCTGCGTAAGGGTAAGAAGATCACTGATAATCAGGCTAAGCCTGTCTATTTCCTTGTTGATGTCTGTCATGAACTCGGTCCGAAGCTCTTCGTCCATTTCAGGCTGGTAAATCAGGCTTTCCAGCAGTATCTTCATGGTGGCCAAAGGTGTTTTCAGCTCATGGCTGGCGTTGGACACAAACTGGTTACGGCTCTTATCCAACGCTTCAAGCTTCTCCGACATGGTGTTGAACGTTTCTGCCAGTTTTTTCAGCTCACTGGAGCCTTTTACCGCGACTCTGGCGGAAAAATCACCCCGGCCCATACGCTGGATTCCCCTGGTAAGCGTGGCGATAGGCTTTGTGATTACCCGGGAAAAGACCAGTGCGATGACCAGCACCACGAAGGCCACAATGAGAAAATACAGAATCATTTGATCCTGCAACTGATACAAACCCTGCATCATACTCTGTACGGGGGAAGAATAAAGCAAAACCCCGATTACCCCTTGAGGCGTATTCAGGGCCGCGGTACAATAGCCTACCCATTTGACGCTGGTATTCAGCGGACGAAGAAAGGACATAAGCGTGCTTCCGGAAGCTTCCCCCGATCCTGTAATCTGATGCAGGCCATAGTCCACAGTCTTTCTCTGCATGAGGATCCCCAGTACTTCAGGGTACTGCAGGCGCACGCCGTTTAGTTCTGAAAAGCTATCAAACTGAACCTTCCCGTTAGTATCCAATACCATGAGGCGTCCTTCAAGTTCACCTCCGGCCTCTTTCAGCCGCTCGGTAAGCGCAGAAGCCTGAGCTGTTTCAAACAGCGGTTCAAGCTGTACCGCCAGCTTCTCCACGTTGATACGGTCAGACCTGATGCGCTGCTCAAAAAGATAATCGCCAACCAGACTGGTCAGCGAGGTAGCCATCACGTAGAAGGAGCCCCCGACGATCAGCAGGAAGGCGAGCAATATTCTCCAGCGGATGCTGGCAAATGGGTTAATCCTTGTCGGTGAAATAATAGCCAACTCCCCATTTGGTGAAAATAAACTCGGGCTGAG
>JAEZLW010000182.1 GCA_023415145.1 Bacillota bacterium
CTCAGTTCATGATGAGTTCTTCCATGCCCCAGACAGCGGCACCTGCCCAGGATGGGAAGCCAGGCTCATCAAACTTTATGAAATATTTCTTCCCGATTTTTTCCCTTTTCATCTGCTTCAGTTCCAATGCAGGTTTTGCGCTGTACTGGGTTACGGCAAACCTGATCGCCGGGGCGCAAAACGTGCTGCTCAACAAGTACTTTCTCGCGCAGGAAAAGAAAGCCGCCACCGTGGGAGAGGGGACAGTGAAATGAAAACGTATGAGTCATCGGCAAAATCCATTGAAGAGGCCATTTCAGCCGGCCTGGAGCATTTGGGTGTATCCATCGGCGAAGTGACCATCGACATTCTGGAGGAAGGCAGCAAGGGTCTGTTCGGCCTGTTCGGGAGCCGTCTGGCCAAAGTGCGTCTGACGCTCAAAGACCAAGAGGAAGAAGAGTCTATCTGGAACGCGCTTGCCAGGGAAACCGAAAAACCTGCCAGGGAATCAAAACCCAGAGTGGAAAGCGCCAAACGGGAGCAGCCCAAACGTGATGCAGCAAAGAAGGAAGAAGCTGTAAAGAGCGAATCCAAACGGGAAGAGCCAAAAAAGGAAGCAGCCGCCGAGAAAAAGCCTGTTGAGAAAAAGCCCGCCCCAAAAGCTGCTCCTAAAGTTGCTGTTAAGGATGTGCCGGCAGCCAGCCGGGAAGACCGTCCGGCAGCCGCTAAGCCCGCAGTGCCCCAGGAGCCGGTAACTCCAGCGCCTCAGGCTGATCCCGCTTCACCCGAAGGCAAGGCGCAGCAGTTTTTGCAGACGCTGACCGCATTGATGGACGTCGGTGTCAGCGTGGCCGTATCCCGGGATGAGGAAGGCAATGTGCTTGTGAACATGCAGGGCGATACGCTGGGCATTTTGATCGGCCGCCGTGGCGAAACGCTGGATGCGCTGCAGTACTTGACCAGCCTGCTGGTGAACAAAGGCTCCGAGCAGTATATCCGCGTGACACTGGATACGGAAAACTACCGCGCCAAGCGGGAGGAAGCCCTCACACGCCTGGCCAACCGCATGGCCAACCGGGCCATCAAGACCGGCCGCAAGGTGGTGCTGGAGCCCATGAACCCTTATGAGCGCCGCATCCTCCACAGCGCGCTGCAGGCTAACGAAGCTGTAACCACCCACAGCGAAGGAGAAGAACCCAACCGCCATGTGGTTATCACATTGAAAAGTGAGAAAACTGGCAAAGCTGCGCAATAAGCTGAGCAGCCTGCTATTCAAAAAGTGAAACACCCCTCTGCCATAAGTCATGGAAGAGGGGTGTTTTTTGTCTGTGCATCACAGCATCTTTTCTACCAGCGCGTGGTGCTCCGTTTCACGTACGATTCGAAAGCCAAGATTTTTGTACATGACCAATGGACCCAGATAGTTATGCTCCTGAGATTCGTCTTGGAGGATTGGGTATGCCTCCACACGGGCAACCCCCTGCGCCTTTAAATCCGCCAGCGCGTTTTCAAGCAGTTTTGTTGCGATGCCTTTGTTTCGATAGCTTTGGGCAACGGTGAAGCAGACGATGGCACCACAATGATCATCTATCGTGGCAAGATCGCTGTAAAAAACCCGGGCACCGGGTAGATTTTTCACCTTGTCGTAATGGCACCAGCCAACGGGCTTGCCGTCTGCATAAGCAAACAGGCCACGCATCCGACCGCTTAGGATCATTTCCCGGGCAGCGGCTTTGTTGTCTTCCCGGGTGCTTTTTTCCCAAGACTCGCGGCTTTCAGCATGGAAAAAGCAGCAAAAGCAATCGCATCCCCATTCCGGGTGCTCGGCAAAAGCAATATGCTCGAAAAATTCAAAAAAATCCTCCACACGCTCCGGGGTAAGCAGCTTGATGGCTATCTGCATATTCCCACGCTCCTTCTTTTGTGTTTCACACTTGCCTTTCACCAAGTATAGGGCTTCTCGAACCTGACGTCAACGAAGAGCTGAAAAGATAACCGAATACTTGACAATATGTAAAATTAGTAATATACTAAATAAGTAATTAATTAAAAGTGAGGGAAAGCTCATGAAAATTCCGGTAACACTCAAGCACAAGCCGGTACTCGTCAGCGAAAACTATGCCAATGTGGACGGGCGCACGGCTTACCATACCGATGCCCAGGGTTTGTCCCTGGGTTTGGCCCAGTGGAATGACCGTGGCAAGGTGGATATATCCGCCAAGGTCTGGCGGTATACGGGAGAAAAGTGGTCGCGCCAATCGGAGGAGATGCCGTTGCACCGGGTGCTGGACCTGGCCATACTGATCTGCCGGGCCAGGCAGCACTTTCAGGATGCCTACAGGTATCCCAAACTGTATGATGAGGCGAAGCCGCAGCTTGGCCGCATCCCCATGCAAGGAGATGCCATGACGGTGGAAGTCTGCCTGGACAACCCCTGCATTGATGAGGATATCCGGCTGTTTCAGGATGCGCTGCAAAAGGACGATGAGCTTTTGTCGGAGAGGTTGCACCTTTTATCTGATTTGCTGAAGGAAATGGGGTATGGACATGGATACGCGGGAGAAACGAAAAAGCCTTCAAAGGGCGTATAAAGAAGCAGACGAGGTGGGCTGCGTCAGCCTGTATGAGAACCATGTGAACGGCAGATACCTGATCGTTGGCGAACCCAACCTCAGGGGTGCAAAGAACCGGTTTCAATTCTCAAAGGCTATCGGTTCCTGTGCCCATATGCTGCTGGCGGAAGATTGGAAAATATACGGCGCGGATGCCTTTACCTTCACTGTTCTGGACACCTTGAAAAAAGACCCGGAGCAAACCCTGAAGGAGTTCAAGGAAGAGCTTATAGCGCTTGCGGATATGTATCGAAACGGAAGGCCGGCGGAGCTTTCTTATTGACAGGCACAAAAAAAGCAGGCAGCGGGCACAAAAGCCCTGCGCGCCTGCTTTTATCGTGATCGCTTTTTTTATTGCATGCTGCCTTTTTCGTTGTCGCTTTCGACTGCCTGCATATATTCGCTTTTAATGTATTCGCATACTTTCTCTACAGGCTTTATTTCAGATGCCCTGAATGCGTTTGCACCAGCGAATGCGAATCCATTTTTGAGAATCCCCTTTTTGGCATTAATAAGCGCAACCGCTATGCAATAGGGGCTGCTTTTATATTCGCAGGTTGTGATACAATGGTAGGGACAGCGAAACGGTGTTTTGTTGCCCGCGTTAACGCTGTGAATAAAATCATTGACAATCACTCTTCCAGGCAGACCAACCGGGCTTTTGATGATGCCAATATCTTCCTTGCCGGCATGGATATAAGCGTTCTTAAAATCAATGGATGCATCGCATTCGTCGGTGGTAACGAACCTGGTCGCCATTTGCACCCCCGATGCGCCCAGTTTCATGATTTTGTACATATCTTCTCCGGTATATATGCCACCGCCTGCGATAATCGGAATCGGCTTGCCAAACTCATCTTCAAATGGTTTGACACCGTTTACCACATCCACGACGATTTTCTCCAATGCATATTCCGGATCGTCAATCTGCTCCGGCTTGAAACCGAGGTGTCCCCCTGCCTTGGGGCCTTCCACCACAAAAGCATCCGGTACATAATTGTACTTGCCTGCCCATATTTTAATGAGAAGCGTTGCTGCTTTAGCAGACGAAACAATGGGGATAAGCTTGGTCCTGGAGGTCTCGCTGATATACTCAGGGAGGTTCAGCGGCAGCCCGGCACCGGAGAAAATGGCATCTACGCCTTCTTCAATGGATGTTTTGACGAGCTCAGCAAAGTTTGACAGTGCCACCATAATGTTAACGCCAATAATCCCTTGCGTAAGCTTTCGCGCTTTTCTGATTTCATTGCGAAGGGCTCTGACACTTGCTTCAAGATAATTGGACGAGCCATCATCTTCCAGCATCCCTATTCCTGCGGCTGCGATAACGCCAATGCCACCCTGATTGGCAACGGCTGATGCCAAACCGGACAGGGAGACGCCGACACCCATCCCGCCTTGAATGATGGGAAGCTTTGCGATAAGGTCTCCGATTCTTAGTTCCACAATTTTTCCTATATTCATTCATAAGCTCCTTGTGTATGATTTCATATGAATTATAGCACACGGATCAGTCATAAGCAGCAAATCGAAAAATTTTTTGTTTCCGAAACATGCGCCGACTTTAGGTTTTACCATTTGGAGTCGGAGAATGCATGGTACTTGCCAAGAGTGTCAGCCATCATATCATTTTTTTGCCACCTGCTGCCGGTATCCACCACCCAGGGGAAGTCCGGCACCCAATGACCAAAGGTCATAGGCTGCCATGTCCAGGAGGAAGGATTCATCCTTTTCCTGACGGGCGGCTTTTGTATACAAAAGTCCCTTGGGCAGGGAACTTAAATATGCCCGGGCGCTTGCTTTAAAGCCCAGAAGACGGAAGGACCTGGGATTGCTTTGTTTGATTCGGTATGATGTCATGTCCAACAGGATGTGTGTCAGCAGCCGGTTCAACCGTGTATGGGTATACCGCTTTGTTTTTAGTGCTGCAAGCAGTCCGTGACGGGATATATGCATTGGGGCAAGGGATTTGAGGCGGTGTTCCAACCCTTCGTTTACGTTGGGGTATTGCCTGAGCATATCTTCATTTATGTGATGAAGCTTTTCCCGAAGCAGTATATCCAGCGATTCCGGGCGGTGGATAATACCGTCTTCCAACGCCTTCATAAGCTGCGGCAGCGCATCTCCAGGTATCATTTTTTCAATTTGTCGCCAGTCGCCCCGGCGGATCGCTTCCCGGGCGGCGGTGGCGGATGCAAAGCCCTCCTGCCAGCTTGTATCATGGTAATCTCCAAGGCGTTTTACCGGTACAGGCATCATGGAGCTGCCTATACGCAGCAAGGCGCGGAGATAGCATATGGCCAGTACATTGTTGGGGGCGGAAACGATGGTGCTCTGAGGGTGATCAAGGCAACGTTGCAAGGCCATGCCCTGGGCTCTTGCATGGGACTGGCCCTTTTGAAGCCCCGTACGCAAGGCTTCTTCAAAAGCTTCTGTAGGCCTTTCAAGGAGCAATGCGGCGCGCTGTAAACCAGGCAAATCCGCGATTTCACATCCGAAAGAAATGCAGTCTGCTTTCAGCGCTTCCAAGATGGATACGCCTCCCAATGCAAAAAACTCTGCTTCGCGTACGGCGTATACAGCGGGTAGTTCCACCACAACGTCGGCACCGCAAGACAGCGCCATATCAGCCCGCAGCCCGGCGGAGACAATGGCCGCATCTCCGCGCTGGGTGAAAGGACCGCTCATGACGCATACCATCACCTGGGCTCCGGTTATATCCCGGGCCTTTTGCAGCTGGTATGCATGTCCTTTATGGAACGGATTGTATTCGCAGATTACGCCACAGACCCTTGGCGGTGACATATCGGCCATATATGGTTCCTTTCTGCTGTTTTTTTCCTGAATATTTGCTATTTTTGCATCAGATTATTCGCATTTTGGACGACGGAACCCTTTTTTTTCATGCGGAAATCCTGTATAATAGATTGGTTGGAAAGCATGCGCGTTTTTCGCGTTCATTTTTATGTCAAGGAGGTTTCATCATATGTCCGCTCTTTCGAAGATCAAGGCGAATGCCAGGAAAAACGCAAAGCATATCGTACTGGCGGAAGGCACTGAACCCCGCACTGTTCAAGCGTCTGCCCTGATTGTCAAGGAAGGTGTTGCACGCGTAACATTGGTTGGCCCTGCGGAGGAAATCAAGAAGGTGGCCGCCCAGCATCAGGTGGATTTAACGGGTGTGGGGATTGAGGATCCCGCCGTCAGCCCAAAATCTGCTCCTTATGCGCAGCTTTTATATGATCTTCGCAAGAGCAAGGGTATGTCCATGGAAGAAGCGGACAACCTTGTACGCAATAATACGCTGTATTTTGCCACGATGATGGTGAAAACCGGGGATGCCGACGGCATGGTAGCCGGAGCCATCAACTCTACGGGCAACACACTCCGGCCCGCCCTGCAAATTATCAAGACCGCTCCTGGCATTTCGGTGGTTTCTTCCTGCTTTTTGATGGAGCTGCCTGCCAAACAGTATGGCGATGACGGCGTGCTGGTGTTCGGTGACTGCGCTGTGATCCCCAACCCCACGGCTGACGAACTGGCTGCCATAGCCATTGCAAGCGCCAAAACAGGCAAGGAACTGGTGGGCATGGAACCAAAGGTAGCCATGCTTTCCTTCTCCACCAAGGGCAGCGCTACCCATGAGCTGGTTTCCAAGGTGCAGGAAGCCACAAAGAAGGTCAAGGAGATAGCTCCCGAACTGAACGTTGACGGCGAACTGCAGGCAGATGCAGCGCTGGTGGAATCCGTGGGCAAATTGAAAAGCCCCGGCAGCCCCGTGGCGGGAAAAGCCAATGTACTCATATTCCCCGATCTGCAGGCCGGCAACATTGGCTACAAGCTGGTGCAGCGCCTGGCGGGAGCGGAGGCCATCGGCCCCATCGTGCAGGGCCTTAACAAGCCTGTGAACGATTTGAGCCGGGGCTGTTCTGTGGAGGACATCGTGAATGTTGTGGCCATCACCGCCGTTATGGCGCAATAAGTGCAGTAGGGAGAATGAATTGATATGAAAATTCTGATATTGAACGCCGGTTCCTCATCGCTGAAGTATCAATTGATCGATATGCAGGATGAATCCATCCTGGCCAAGGGCCTGGTGGAGCGCATTGGCATTGCGGGAAGCAAGATCAAGCAGACCGCGGGGGATAAGGTATTTGAAGCCCAGGCGCCCATGAAGGACCATGTGGAAGGCATTCAGTATATGCTGTCCGCCCTGACCGACAAGGAAAAGGGCGTTGTAAAAAACATGGACGAAATCGGCGCGGTGGGTCACCGGGTGCTCCATGGCGGCGAAAAGTTCTCGGGTTCCGTGCTGATCAATGAAGCCGTTATTGCTGCCGTTGAGGAAAACATCCCCCTGGGCCCGCTGCACAATCCCGCCAATCTGATGGGCATCCGCGCCTGCCAGAAAATTATGCCGGGCACCCCCAACGTGGCGGTGTTCGACACGGCTTTTCATCAAACGATGCCCAAAAAGGCGTATCTGTACGGTGTTCCCAAGGAATACTATACCCGCCTGAAGGTACGCCGCTATGGCTTCCACGGCACCTCTCACCGCTATGTGAGCAAACGTGCCTCCGAGTTTTTGGGCCTTCCGGTGGAAGGGCTGAAAGTCATCACCTGCCATCTGGGGAACGGTTCCTCCCTGGCGGCGGTGAAGGATGGCAAGTGCATTGACACCAGCATGGGCATTACGCCCTTGGAAGGCGTCATCATGGGCACCCGCTCCGGCAGCCTGGACCCCGCTGTGGTGCAGTTTATTGCCAATAACGACCACAAGACGGTGGACGAAGTGATTGACATCCTCAATAAGAAATCCGGTTTGGTTGGACTTTCGGGTATATCCAGCGATATGCGCGATATCGACGCAGCCGCGGATAAGGGCAATGAGGACGCCATTACCGCACGGGAAATGCTGGTGTATGGCATACGCAAGTACATCGGCGCGTATGCAGCCGCCATGAATGGGGTGGATGTGATTGTGTTCACCGCCGGCATCGGTGAAAACAACACCAACATCAGGCGCTTGGTGATGGAAGGCTTTGATTACCTGGGCGCAAAGCTGGATCCCAGCAAGAACAATACCAGGGAGGAAGCCATTATTTCCACCGATGACAGCAAGGTAAAAATCGTTGTGATCCCCACCAATGAGGAGATTGTCATCGCCCGGGATACGCTGGAGCTTGTTGCCGCCAAATAACGAATCAACAAAAATAAAGATTGACAAATATCGCCCCGCATTCTATAATAGTCGACGGTCACATTTTGAGGTGAAGCCATGTTTTTGGATATTTCCCGGGCGCTTCGCTCGCAAGGCACCGAATTTCCATTTGAGCTGAGCGGCGAGATTCCTCCCCAGGATATTCTGGGGGAGCCGGTCTCCTTTGACGGGGTTACCCTCACCGGCACGTTCAGCGCCGCCGGAAAAAGCGTGTTGATCATGGGACAGCTCACAGCCGCCGCCCACGCCCGCTGCGCCAAGTGTTTAGGCCCGGCGCAAACGAGTTTGAAGGTTCCTTTCCGGGAAATCTTCGTGCAGGACGGTGACCCGGAGGATCCGGACAAGTTTGCATTTGAAGGCAACTCGTTGGATCTTGGCCACCTGGCGCTGTCCATGGCAGTATTGGCTCTTCCCATGCGATTTGTGTGTGGGGAAACGTGTAAAGGCCTTTGCCCCGTATGCGGGGAAAACCTGAACAAGAATCATTGCACATGCCGGAAGGACTTGCCTGTAAAGCATCCTTTTGAGGCACTGCAGATGCTTTTTAAGGATGAGGAGGTGTAGTCATGGCTCTTCCCAAGTATAGAACTTCCAAGGCCCGCAAGCACAGCCGCCGGGCCAACTGGAAACTGACCCTTCCCGGCATCGTATCATGCCCCCAGTGCCACAAGATGAAGATGTCCCACCGGGTCTGCAAGCATTGCGGCTATTATGATGGCAAACAGGTCGTCGTGATGGAAGAAGACAAGAAAAAAGCTTAATGCCAATTCAAAACCTTAACGCATCGACGCCGTGTGTCTTTTTCCACATTACTGCGTCGTCTTCCGCTACACGTAGCGCAGCTACGCGTCGCTCCGACTCCTTGTACTGCGGAAAAATCCTTCACAGCTTTGGATGCGTTCATGTTTCTCATTGGCATTGACGCTTTTCCACGAAGTTAACTTTGTGGGAACACTGATGATCTGTCATTCTCCATATTTTATTGCCCTGTGAAAAAGAGGAGTACATGCAAACCCCACAAGAGAGCGGAGCTCACCGGCTGAAAGGTTCCGCAGGCACGTTTGGATGGAAGGTCGCTTTGGAGGGCAGCGCGGGAAAGAGCGTTTTGCTTGATTACTTCGCCCGGTTGCACCCGTTATCGTGCCAAGAGGCGGCGTTTCTGCCGCGAAGCAAGGTGGTACCACGGAGCTGCTCCGTCCTTCGGGACGCGGGCAGTTCTTTTTATTTTGAGGGAGGGGATCAGCCATGGATACGGCGCAGATCGTCGCAAAGCTTAACGTTCCGGGTCTTGTTTTGCTGCTGTGCGGTGCTGTTTTGGGGTTTGTTGGTCACAAGCTGGCCGCAAAAATCCTTCCGGAACATGGGGCAAAGCTGGCTGTCGCCGTTCGCTTTGTGGGGCTGGCTTTGACATTTTTAGGCACACTGATCCTGCTGGATGTATTTGGTTAAGGAGGACTATGTTTTTATGGAAATGGAAAAAGTGTTCAACCCCCAGGCCATCGAAGGGGAAATATATAAGGATTGGGAAGAATCCGGCGCATTTGTGGGACACCGGATACCGGGAAAGGAAACCTTCACCATCGTGATGCCGCCGCCCAACATTACGGGGCAATTGCACATGGGTCACGCCATGGACTGCCTGATGCAGGACGCGCCCGTGCGTTATCATCGCATGAAGGGTGATGCTACGCTGTGGCTGCCGGGCACGGACCACGCATCCATCGCTACGGAAGTGAAGATCGTGGAGCAGATGGCAAAGGAAGGCCTGAAAAAAGAGGACATCGGCCGGGAAGGCTTTTTGGAGCGCGCATGGAAGTGGAAGGCTGAATACGGCGGGCGCATCACCAAACAGCTTCGCCGCCTGGGCGCCAGCTGTGATTGGAGCCGCGAACGCTTCACCATGGACGAAGGCTGCTCCAAGGCCGTGCGGGAAGTGTTTGTGCGGCTGTATGAGAAGGACCTCATCTACCGGGGTGACCGTATCATCAACTGGTGCCCTGTGTGCAGGACGGCGCTTTCCGACGCCGAGGTGGAGTATGAGGAGCAGGCTTCCCATCTTTGGCACATCCGCTATCCAGGTGCAGACGGCAGTGCGGGTGTGGTGGTGGCTACCACCAGGCCAGAGACCATGCTGGGGGATACCGGTGTGGCTGTAAACCCGGAGGATGAGCGTTACACGCATCTGGTGGGCAAATCTGTGATCCTGCCGCTCTTAGACCGGGAGATTCCCGTGGTGGCCGACAGCTATGTGGACAAGGAATTCGGCACCGGTGCGGTAAAAATGACACCGGCCCACGACCCCAATGACTTTGAGGTGGCACAGCGTCATGATTTGCCCGTTTTACGGGTGACCAATGACGATGGCACCATGAACGAGGTCGCCGGCAAATACGCGGGGCTTACCCAGCAGGAATGCCGCAAGCGTGTTGTGGAAGACTTAAAAGCGTTGGGACTGCTGATCAAGATTGAGGATTACAACCATAACGTGGGCACCTGCTACCGCTGCCACAAGACGGTGGAGCCCCTGGTGAGCCGCCAGTGGTTTGTGAAGATGAAGCCTTTGGCCGAGCCTGCCTTGGAAGCTGTTCGGGAAGGCAAAACGAAATTTGTGCCTGAACGGTTTTCCAAAACGTATTACAACTGGATGGAAAACATCCGTGATTGGTGCATCAGCCGCCAATTATGGTGGGGCCACCGCATTCCCGCCTGGTACTGCGATGCCTGCGGCCATATGACCGTGGCGCGGGAAGAGCCTGCCGCTTGTGCAAAGTGCGGAAGTAGCCATCTTCACCAGGATGAGGATGTGCTGGACACCTGGTTTTCCTCGGCTTTGTGGCCTTTCTCCACCCTGGGCTGGCCGGATGATACGGAGGATTTGAAGTACTTCTATCCTACCGATGTGCTGGTGACGGGGTATGACATCATCTTCTTCTGGGTGGCGCGGATGATTTTCAGCGGCATCGAGCAAATGGGGCAGACACCTTTCCACACTGTGCTCATCCATGGCCTGGTGCGGGATGACAAGGGCCGTAAAATGTCCAAATCCCTTGGCAACGGCGTGGACCCCCTGGACATCATCGAGCAGTACGGTGCCGATGCGCTGCGCTTCTCCCTGGCCATGGGTGTGAGCCCCGGCAACGATACCCGCTTCTCCACCGAGAAGGTGGAGGCGGCCCGGAACTTTGCCAACAAGGTGTGGAACGCCTCCCGTTTTGTGCTCATGTACACCAATACCCGTGAAGAACTGGCCGGAAAAACGCTGCTTTTGCCGGATCAGTGGATTCTCTCCCGCAGCCAGCAGGCGATAAGGGAAGTGACCGCCCACATGGAGGACGGCGACTTTGGCCTGGCGGCCCAGAAGATATACGACTTTGCCTGGTCGGAGTTTTGCGACTGGTATATTGAGCTTTCCAAAGGCCGTTTGATGGGGGAAGATGCAGATAGCCGTGCCACGGCCCAGGCGGTGCTATTACACGTGCTTGAGACGCTTTTGAAGCTTCTTCACCCCTTTATGCCTTTCCTGACCGAGTCGGTGTACAAAAGCCTGCCGGGCGCGGAAGGATTCCTGATGCTGTCCCGCTGGCCCAATATCGATCCCGCCTACGACTTCCCGGCGGAGGAGAGTCATATGCAGGGCGTGATGGACATGATCAAAACCATCCGCAACCTGCGGGCGGAAATGAATGTGGCCGCCGGGAAGCGCACGCGCCTCATGCTGCTGCCTTCACAGGGCTGGGTAGAAACGCTTCAGAGCGCCGGGCAGTATTTCCAGCGGCTGGCGGGGGTATCCCATACCGAGATTCTTATGGACAGAACGGCCATCACAGAAAAGACGGTGAGCGCTGTGTGCGCCGCCGGGGAACTGTTCATCCCGCTGGGTGACCTGGTGGACTTCGAAAAGGAAATTGCCCGCCTTGCGAAAGAGCATGAAAACCTTTTGAAGGAGATTGAACGGGCGGCAGGGAAGTTGAACAATCCTGGCTTTATACAAAAAGCACCGGCTTCCTTGGTGGAACAGGAGAAGGAAAAGCTTTTGACCAATCAGGCCATGGCGGCGACACTTGAAAAACGCATCGCCGAATTGAAAGGGATGGGCGAATGAATGCTGCGCAGGCGGTAGCCTATATCCATTCCGCCCAATATACCGGTGCCAAAAACGGGTTGGAAAACACCCGTGCCCTGTTGAATCAATTGAACATTCCCATGACCCCGGTGCCCGCCATTCATGTGGCGGGCACCAATGGCAAGGGCTCTGTATGTGCCATGCTGGACAGCATGCTTCGGGCCTGCGGACTGAAAGTGGGGCTGTATACCTCTCCCTTTTTGCAGTTTTACAACGAGCGCATCCGAATAAGCGGCACACCTGTGTCCGATGATGTTTTGGCTGGCTCAGTGACCCGTGTGAAGGAAGCGGCGGACAGCCTGCATGAGAAAGGGATTCATCCCACCGCCTTTGAACTGGGCACCGCTGCGGCGTTTTTGATCTTTCTTGAAGAGAAAGTGGATATAGCCGTGGTGGAGGTGGGCCTGGGTGGAAGGCTGGACCCTACCAATGTGATTACGCCGCTGGTATCAGTCATCACGGCGCTTGGCATGGATCATATGGAATACCTGGGCGATACCCTTCAGAAAATTGCCGGTGAGAAAGCGGGCATCATAAAGCTTGGCGTTCCGGTGGTGCTGTATCCTGCCCGCAATGAAGCTGAAGCGGTGGTACGCACCGCTTGTGATCAGAAGCATGCGCCTTTGATGGCTCTTCGCCACCGGCAGGCGGTATTCCATCAGGCAGATGCACATGGAAGCAGGGCAGATTTTGATTTGCCCAAAGGAACAATGGAGGATGTTCACATTCCTTTGCCGGGTCTGCATCAGGTGGAAAATGCGCTGACAGCGCTTACTGCTATGGACTTGCTGTCTGGCTTTCCCGTCAGCCGGGAGGCCATGCGGCAAGGCATGGAGCATGTTCGCTGGCCGGCGAGGCTGGAGTGGATTGGCAATGCTCCAAGAGTGCTGTTGGATGGTGCACATAATCTCCAGGGAGTAGAGGCTTTGCGCAGCTTTACAGACTTGTTTCTCCATCAGGAAAAGCGGGTATTGCTGACAGGCGTACTTCGGGAAAAGCTCAAAGGCAAAATGCTGGAGGAGATGGCGGCATTGTCCAGCCAGGCCGTCACCGTCACACCGGACAATCACCGGGCAATGCCGGCGGCGGAACTGGCATTGCGGTTACAGGAGAAGGGCTGCACTGCGGAAGCTGCGCAGGATATAGAGGAAGGTTTGAAAAGGGCAAGGGAGCTTGCCGGCCCGGAGGGCATCATCATCGCGGCAGGTTCCTTGTACCTGGCCGGGGCACTCCGCGGCCTGCTGGGCTTGCAGGATGAGAGCCTTTCGTGATATGCTGGATAAAATGGGGAGTTTTGGGGAGGTTCCATGGAATTTCGTCATGAACCGGTGATGCTTGCAGAAGTGCTGCAATGGCTGAATGTAATACCGGGCGGCGTGTATGCCGACGGCACCCTGGGTGGCGGCGGCCACAGCGAGGCCATTTTGCAAAAGGCTGAAAATAGTGGTTCATTGTACGGCATCGACCGTGACCCGGCGGCCATCGAGGCAGCTTCGCGGCGGCTTTCAGCCTATCCCGGCTTTCATCCCATCAGGGGGAATTTCCATGAAGCCAAGGAATTGTTAAAAGCAGCAGGGGCACCGAAGCTGGATGGTGCTTTGCTGGATTTGGGCGTTTCTTCTCATCAATTGGATACGCCTGAGCGCGGCTTTTCCTATCATGAGGATGCGCTGCTGGACATGCGCATGGATCCTACCACTGGGATTTCGGCTGCGGAATGGCTGCAAAGCGTTGCGCAACAGGAATTGACAAGGGTACTCCATGATTACGGGGAGGAGCGGTGGGCGGCACGCATCGCCCAGTTTGTGGTGGAAAGGCGTCGGAATGCGCCGATAGCTACAACAGGTGATTTGGTGCGCATCATCGACGACGCCATCCCCAAGGCGGTGCGAAGGAAGGATGAGGGCCATCCGGCGCGCAGGACGTTTCAGGCCATTCGCATCGCAGTCAATGATGAATTGGCACCTTTGACTAAAGCGCTTTCCGATTTTGTGGATTGCTTGAAGCCTGGCGGTCATCTGTGCGTGATCACCTTTCATTCCCTGGAGGACAGGCTTACAAAAATCGCCTTCCGAACCATGCAGAATCCATGCGTATGTCCGCCCAAAGCCCCTATATGCACCTGCGGCAAAAAGCCGGTAGGCAAGGTGCTGGCGGGGGGTGCGGTGCAGCCGACCCCGGAGGAGGTAGCCCGCAATGCCCGTGCCCGCAGCGCCAAGCTGCGGGTGGTGGAGAAGATATGAAAGAAAGAAGATGCCATCGAAGGTCCAGGGCGATCGGAAAGCCCTGGTCGCACCCGTAGGTGCGAAACCCTTAATAAATTGCTGGAGGTGTATTCGTGCCAACACTGTACGTAATAGCCACCCCCATCGGTAATTTGGGTGACATGAGCCCCCGGGCAGTGGAAACATTGAAAAGCGTAGGCCTCATTGCGGCGGAGGATACCCGCGTCACCATGAGGCTTACCGCTCATTTTGACATCCATACGCCGCTGACCAGTTGCCATGAGCATAACGAGGAGAGCAAATCCAAAAAAATCATTGAAAGAATGCTGGCAGAAAATATCGACGTTGCGCTGACTACCGACGCCGGCACGCCCGCCATCTCTGATCCCGGCTATCTGCTGGTAAAGGCCGCTTGGGAAGCCGGAATCAAGGTACTGCCCATCCCCGGCCCTGCCGCCATGGCATCAGCGCTATCCATATGCGGCTTTGATACGGCAGTGTTCGCCTTCTACGGCTTTTTGCCCCGGCAAAAGAAGGAACTGCGTGAGAAGCTGATGGAGATAGTGCAAGGCCCGCCTGTGGCGGTGCTGCACGAATCGCCTCACCGTGTGGTGGAACTGATGGAGGCTATCGCTGATACGCTTCCTGTAGCGCGCGTTGCTGTTTGCTGCGATTTGACCAAGCGGTATGAACTGACCCTTCGTGGGAATGTGCTGGAAGTGCTCACAGCCATGCGTCAAAACCCCAATGTGGAAAAAGGGGAGTACTGCCTGGTACTGGATCTGAACGATGTTCCGAAGTCGGAAACACATCATACGCCGGGCGTCAGCCTGGAGGCACGTATCCTGGAGGCTATGCTAAACGGGGCAACGCTTCGGGACGCGGTGGACATGCTGACATCAGCGGGAGAAAAGAAAAACGCTGCCTATGCCGCATCTCTTAGGGTAAAGGATTTTTTGAACGGCTAATACCAATTCAAAACCTTAACGCATCGTCGCTTTGAATCTTTTCACGTATTACTGCGTCGTCTTCCGCTCCACGTAGCGCTGCTACGCGTCGCTCCGACTCCTTGTATTACACGAAAATCTCTCACAGCTTTGGATGCATTCAGATTTTTCATTGGTATAATCGGAGGACTTATGGAAGAGATTCGAAACATATCTGCCGCCCAGATCACCGAAACGGTGAAGGGATTGTGCATTCAGGCCAATTGTTTTTTGAATGAGGATATCGGCTGTGCACTGAAACGGGCAGGGGAGGCGGAAGAATATCCTCCTGCCCGAGAGATTCTTGACATCCTGCAAAAGAACGCGGAAGTAGCCAGGAATCAAGGCATGGCCATTTGCCAGGATACGGGGATGGCGGTGGTGTTTCTGACCATCGGCCAGGTTGTGCATATCATGGGTGGCTCCCTGGAGGAGGCCGTGAATGCGGGGGTGCGCAAGGGGTATGAGGAAGGCTTTTTGCGAAAATCAGTGGTGGCCGATCCCCTTCGCCGAAGGAATACCGGTGACAATACGCCGGCTGTGATCCATACCCGCATCGTACCGGGGAATGATCTGAAAATCGAGGTGGCGCCCAAGGGGTTTGGCAGCGAAAACATGAGCCGTGTCGCCATGCTCAACCCTTCCGATGGACTGGAAGGAGTTAAGAAATTTGTGCTGGAGACGGTGCGGCTGGCCGGGCCGAACCCCTGCCCACCCATGATATTGGGGGTTGGCATTGGCGGTACCTTTGAAAAGGTGGCGCAAATGGCCAAAGAAGCGCTATTGGTTCCTCTTAATGAGGAGCATACCGACCCGTATTATGCCGCACTGGAGAAGGAACTGCTGGCACTGGTAAATGAAACAGGTATCGGTCCCCAGGGGTTTGGTGGTAAAACCACCTGCCTTGGGGTAAAGATACGGGCCTATCCAACCCATATTGCCGGGCTGCCCGTGGCGGTGAATGTAGGATGTCACGTGACAAGGCATGCGCAGGCAGTATTATAGGGATTTCGCCCCTGTGGGTGCGGCCAGGGCTTTCCGATCGCCCTGGACCTTCGGAGGCATGATTATAGGGCTTTCGCACCTACGGGCGCGACCAGGGCTTTCCGATCGTCCTGGACCTTCGGAGGCATGCTCTATTTTATAAGCAAACGAAAGCGTTAAAGGATGATGATCTCATGTCGATCCATTTGACAACGCCGCTTTCCCTTGAGGATGTAAAAAGCCTTCATGCCGGGGACAGTGTGCTTTTGTCCGGCGTGGTCTTTACCGCCAGGGACGCGGCCCATGAGCGGATGGCAAAGGCGATTGAGAAAGGGGAGGCCCTGCCAATCTCTTTAAAAGGGCAAACGCTCTATTATGCCGGGCCGACGCCCACACCGCCTGGCAAAGCCGTGGGCGCTATCGGGCCTACCACCAGCACCCGGATGGATGCTTATACACCGCTGCTTTTATCCCTGGGGCTTCGTGCCATGATCGGCAAGGGAAAGCGCTCTTCAAAGGTGGTAGCCGCCATGCAGGAGCATCCTGCTGTTTATTTTGCCGCCGTGGGTGGTGCCGCGGCATTGATGGCGGAATGTGTCACTGCCTGCGAGGTGGTGGCCTACGAGGATTTGGGCACAGAATCCATCAAAAGGCTGACGCTGAAGGATCTGCCTCTTATCGTGGCGGTGGATTGTTATGGCGGGGATTATTATGAGTTGGGGCAGAAAAGGTATTTGGACGTGTGTCAAGTGACAAAGCGTTAAAGCATCAATTGCCATGGTAAGTGGGAGTGGAAAGACAGCTATGCCGTTTGAAATGATGCAGCCAAAGCA
>JAEZLW010000069.1 GCA_023415145.1 Bacillota bacterium
AAGTCCAATGAAAAGGAGCCATGGGCATGCGATTGGTGGCAGTATAAGGAACGCCATCTAGTGGAGTGTTTCTTTCAAAAGCTTAAGCAATTTCGAAGAATTGCAACACGCTTTGATAAGCTGGCTCACAGGTTTCTTGGGTTTGTCCATCTTGGCTGCATTTTCATCTGGCTTGCATAAGTTTCCATTCTTTTGATTTTAGAAACACGCCCTAGATTATTTATCATACGTCAATAATAAGGTGTATTTTTTTGTCAAAATCTATCGAATATTATGTAAAATGATTATTAATCACATAAGCTGACATCAACCTTAAACCCTCCACCCAGATAGCACTGGTTTTTTCAAGATAACACTGCTGTTACAGTATATTTGCGCGATATGCTACCACAGCCAGTTGTGTGAGATCGAATCCCAAGCCAAAGCTGATAGAATGAGAAGGCAATGGTCTGCTCTAGCACTGCAAGGGCTGTAACGTCCGCAAAAAAAGTCAGTCAGCCATCCTCTCATTCACAGCGTTCGAGGAAACCGGAGAAAGAAACTGCAATGGGATAAGATGGCCACGTACATTGCAAATATGTTAACATGAGCGTGTCTTATGAACGCAGTCGGAATCGATGTTGGGGAAAGAGCATTGTTGCGGTTTCCAACGGTTTTACTGTTTTTCTTGTTGACATCCCCGTGACATCAATCTCAAAATCCTCCTCCCAGATAGCACTGGTTTTTTCAAGATAGCGCTGCTTTTTTCGTCCAGAATTTCCCATACATATGTCCCTGGACCAGTGCTACCAAAGCACCTTTTTGCCAATAACCGCCCAAAGGCCGCAAACCACCCCTCCGAAGCCCCTAAAAGTAACTTTTGTCGTTGACTTTGCCCAAAAACTCTGTTATAATCACCTTCGCTGGTTCTTTAAGCACGGAGAGATGGCCGAGCGGTTGATGGCGCTGGTCTTGAAAACCAGTGATGCCCAAAGGCACCGGGGGTTCGAATCCCTCTCTCTCCGCCACTTCTTTCCCAGCAGAATCAAATAAAAAGCCCGGCTTTATGGAGAAGTACCCAAGAGGCCGAAGGGGCTCCCCTGCTAAGGGAGTAGGGTGCGATAAGCGCCGCCCGGGTTCAAATCCCGGCTTCTCCGCCAGAAAATGAAACCGTTTGGAAGACAAACGGTTTCATTTTTTCATTGATACCGAGAAAGCCTTTTCTGTGCCATGACATTTATAGGTGTCGGCAAGCTGATGGGCAAAGGCCAAACCACTGCAAATCTGTCCTTCTTGCATACCTATGAACCGGGTGTATCCGTTTTTACGATCAATTGGTATCTGATAAAGGTACCTGTCCGACCTGGGGCCATCAGTATAAGGAAGCTGACTTGTCTGCCTCTCCATATTGGCTGAAGGGCTGCTCATGCCACTGCGTCCACCCCATACTGGCCACTTTGGTCTTTGTACAGGCAGCCGGTATATTGTTTGCTAGTTCTTTTCTAGTATTGCACAATCATTTCCGGTCCGTTAGGTATGATTACGACTGATGCTGCGGGTCCGACCCAGTTGTACGCAATTTCCATGGCATTCTGTAAGGTGGATGCGAATGTCATGTGCATGTTGCTGATGAGCACTTTGTTCTCCGGTTCGGATACAAAAATGCACCTGGTTTTTTCCAATATCCGGGCAAGAATTTGTGCCTCCCATTGGTCGGGCAGAGTGTTTTCGGGCGGGATGGAGTCAATTTTTTCGGCGACCTTCGCCGGGCTTTCTACCGAGACAAACCACCGATAAAAGTCTTCTCCGCCATGGCCGTTTTTGCAGGCAGCCACCATAATGAGCACGCCGCCTGGCCGGACGCATGCCGCTCCTGCGCTCATCCCCTTCACCGCTTGATAGATGTTTTGATCCAGGGGGTATCCCCCGTTGGAGGTGATGACGATATCGCCTTCAACTTTCTTCATGCTGTTGTTGGTAAGGCAATCGCGGCATCCCGCTTCATGAGCTTGCTGAGGATCGCCGGCATAGGCTGCAATGATCCGCTTTTCACTGTCAAGCCGCACATTCAGTATAAAGGAGAGGTTGGCGGCTCGTGCCGCATGGCACATGTCACGGTGAATGGGGTTCTCATACAGGCTGCCCTGAACCGCATGAGGATCGGCTATAAATTTGGCGTTGTGATTGTACAGAACCGTCTTGTGGGAGGCGATACCCGGCAGAATGCTCTTGCGCCCGCCGGAAAAGCCTGCAAAAAAGTGGGGCTCGATAAATCCTTCGGACACAATCAAATCCGCCCAATCCACCAGGCTGTTCAGCCAAAGCTCCCCGCCGGAAGGGAGGATGCCTTTGAAAACCATATCCTCATCCCTGAGGGACATATGGTTTATGATGACTTCCCTCTGGACGATATCTGCTCCAAGCTTTTCTATCATTTCCGCAGGCGTGGTGGGCCGGTGCATGCCTGTTGCCAGCAGGATGCGGATATCCGCCAAAGGGCTGCCCTGCCGGATTGCGGACAGCAGAAGGGGCATGGTGATTCTGCTGGGTACAGGCCTTGTATGGTCGCTGGTGATGACCAAAACGCGTTGCTTCCCGGCGGACAACGCAGCAAGCCCCGGGCTGCCGATGGGATGGTGAAGTGCTTCAAGCACGGTCCGTATTTGTCCCTCTTCCGTTACCGGTGTATGATGTTCCACCTTTGGGACAAGCACGGCTTTCAAACATTCTACCTCAATTTCCAAAGGCAGTGTTGTTAAGCCATACGGAATTTGAAACTGTGTTTTCATCAGGAACGCCTCCCAAATGGAATCCTTCAGGCGGGTAAAGGCCTGGCTGTTAGCTGAAAGTGGCCTGCGCTTTGCCGAGATCGATGTGTATCTTGTTGTCAAGCCGCATTGATTCACCGGGTCCCAGTACGTGAAAGCCGCTTTTTTCCGGGGGCAAGGGAGAGTTGGGGGCGTCCACCTGCCAGGATTGCGGTTCTGGGCAGACAAAGCCGCTTTGGCCTTTGTTATTCCAGAGCATAAGGAAGGAAAAGAAGGGATCAGGAATGTAATGGACCGTGGCGCCTGTGTGCACATGGGTGAGCGTGATTTCACCTGTCCGTCCGCCAAAGTGATGGGAGAGAGGCCGCCCGGCAGGTATCAAAGTGCCCACGCGCAAAGCCTTGCCGATGACGCTTGCTTGCAGCGTTTCCCCGGTTGGGAGGATGGTGGCGGGATCCAGGCAGATTTCTTCGCCCACCTTGGCGAAAAGGCGATACTCCTCCCCGGTTGTATCCGATACAAATGGAACCAGAAAGGCAGTGTGAAAACCAAGCCCGGCCGGCATGGATTGTGTGCTTTGGTTCATAAGGGTCAACGTCTGCGTAAGGCCGGAATCATCCAAACGGTAGCCGAGGCAGACGCTGAAGACGTGGGGGAAGGAAAGGTAGGGTGTAAGGGCATCAAAGGAAACAGCAAACGATGCGCATACTCCATCTGCCTGAACAGTTAAGTCCGCTGCGGGAAAGGGGGTAGAACTTAAGAATCCATGGATATGATGCCCTCTTGACGGCTCGTTGACAGGAAAGCGGTATACCCTTCCTTGGAACATGAAAACACCACCTTGGATCCTGTTGGGCGGAAACAACAGCGGCATGCCGAAGACGTTGGGCTGAGATTTGAATGCATCAAGGCTGGGTGGTGTGCGGAGCACGTTCATGCCATTGCGGGCAAAACGGATGCAGTTTGCGCCCATGGCCGGACAGATGTCAGCTTCATAGGAGCCGAAAAGGAGACGCACAACAGGAATGCCGTTGTGCGCCGATTGGATGATGCCGCGTATATTGTTACACTTCATAAAAATCAAATCCCATGATTTTGGCAAAGCAGGCCAGCGTCTCAATATGGTTGCCGTCTGCAATGGCATAATGCTGGGTTACACCGATGTCCATCAAGCGCTGGAAAAAAGCGATGGGGTCTTTACGGGGCCGGAACAGCCCGTGCGTATACCCGGCCAGATGGCGGGGACAGGGTAGAGCATCCACCATGGTGCACACCAGCTTGAACCTCCCGTTGCACTGGGAGATATGCAGCATGGTTTTTTCACCTTCGGAAATTACATGCCAGGCAAAGGGCGCGCCTGCGTGCTTGTAATCGGAGCGGGCAAAGCGCTCATCCCGGGAGAGGATCGTTTTGCCCCGGGGATCCGTATAGTCGTTTGGCCCTGCATGCCCGCCTGCAAAGACCCCCTTTTTCACATCGATATGAAATGGCTCGATGAATGGTACGTGATGTCCTGTCAGCTGCCGCAATGCATATACGGCCAGCGCACCGCCAATATCACCTTCAGGCACCACGGTAATATCTTCGGTGCCGGGGCATGGCGTAAAGCCGGGGCGCAGGCCGATGGTGCGCATCAGCGTCGCATCTATGTCATTTAAAACCAGCATCGATACCCCTGCATCCCGGCACATTTTTTCCAGCGCTAACGAAGCGGCCACGGAAGCCTTCATCTTTTCCGGGATGATGGTGCCGTCGTTTTCATAGGCCTTCATGAGCTTGTGAACATTCTCCTCCACCGCCTTATCGGGCAGCGAAGCAATGGTCTCCTGAAGCGCGGCAACGGACAGGAAGCGCATTTCGGGCCCCACCTTCATGAACAGGTCGTATACATCCACGTAAGTGGACCACATCACCTCGTTGAGGGAGGGAAGAAGACCAAAGGTATCTTGTGCAAGAACGGTGCGAAGTTTGGCCGCCTTGGAAAAGCAATCGCAAGTGTGCATCACGGTATCCAGCGTACCGATGACACGCTGCATCATGGGCCGGTCAAACCGGGAAGCGGAGCCGGAGGCTTCCAGCATGCCAACCAGCGAGCCTGCCGACAGGAATTCGACAAACCGGTCTTCATTCAATGAGTCCTCAAAGCCCAACTCATCCCGCACCAGGGAGGCGAACAGGATGGGGATGGGCTTCATGTCCCGCAAAAAACGAATCCAGGCAAAGTCATCCGACCAGGAAAGGAAGCAGGCAAATACCATGTCCACCTCTTTCTGCTCGAAGAGGCGGATGGCGTCCCGCACATCCTCCCTGGTATAGACGATGCCAGGGAATATGGTCTTCGAAAATGTAGAAGCCGCCTGCAAAATGCGCTGAACTTCCTGTTCCTTGCGCTGATGATATACACCGTGTTCCGTTCCAGCGCCCAGATTGCGAAAGCGGGGCGTGGTAATGAGCAGCATCCCTATACAGGGCTGGCGCGAGGATGTCATAAAGAATCACCCTTCCTGGTTTTTGGCATGGAAGCGCTTGCGGCGGCTGGTGAGCCTTGTCTTGTCCAGGTACGGCTTGACCTTGTCGTACATACTGCTGGATACCGCTGTATAAAGGATGTCCACCAGCGTCATCTGGCTGATGCGGGAGCCCATTGCGCCGCTTCTGATCATGGATTCGGAAGAGGAGATGTACAGGCTGATATCGGCAGCCTCGCTGAGGGGGTTTTTGCCGTACCTTGTAACGCTCACTGTGGTTGCACCCGACTGCCTGGCAATTTCAAAGGTTTCTATGGTGTCGTGTGTTTCCCCGGAGTAGGAAAAGAAAACGGCCACGTCCCCTGGCCTGAGGCTTGTGGCTGACAATACCTGCTCGTGGGGGTCAGCGCTGGAGATGGTGAATTTGTTGATGCGCAAAAATTTGTTGTGGGCATCGTGGGCCACCAGGCCGGAGCTTCCCACGCCGTAAAAGTCGATCCTAGGCGCTTTGCACAGCGCCGTGACGGCCTTTGCCAATTGTTCCATGTTTAAAAGCGACAGCGTACCCTCGATGGCTTTCATGTCGCTCATGCACACGTTGCGGGCAATGGCTTCCAGGCTGTCGCCGGGGCGTATGTCCTCATAATTGATGGTTTCCTGCTGGGAGGATAAGTCTGAGCTGAGAATACGGCAAAGCTCCTTGAATCCGGAATACCCGATGCTTTTGCAAAGCCGGACGACCGATGCCGTGCTGGTCTGGCAAGCAGTGGCCACCTCCTCAATGGACATTTCCACCACTTCTTCGGGAAAATCCAGAATAAAGCTGGCGACGCGCTTTTCTTTGGGCGCGAAGGAATCCATGGCCTCTTTCATGCGTAGCCTGCAGCCTGTCATCAGGATCCGCTCCTTTCACAAAGCATCAAGTCAAATTGTACAGTGTTTATGGAATCAGCCGGGCGGCGCCCAACAAAGGTGCGTCGTCGATACGCAGAGCCGTTTCCACTAGGCATGGAACGCCCAATTGATCAAGCTTGTTTTGTATGGGCTGGGATAAAAGCGGTCCTGCCTTGGCGATTTGCCCTCCCAAGATCATACAGGCAAAATGGTCTTCTAGCAAGATGGGTGCCAGGATTTCGCAAACGGCCTCACCGGTGTCCCAAAAGGCTTGCCGGGCGGCTGTGTCGCCCGCATTTGCAAACTCCGCCACATCTTTTACACTTTTGGCAGCGCTCCCCCCGAGGTTTGCGTATGCACGCATAATGCCGCGCTTTGAAACAAAATCCTCTGCTGTTTCGCCACGGAACGGCCGGCGGAAGATGCTGATGCCAGGGCCGCCGCTTTCGTTTTGATAAAGGCTGCCACCCTTTGTACAGGCAAATCCAAGGCCTGTACCGATGAGAACGGCGCAGATATCCGCTGTCTGCGCAGCCCGCACAGCCATTTCCCCCAGGAGAAAGGCGGAGGAGTCGTGCATGAACCTGACAGGAATGCCGGGCGTAGCATGTGCGATGTACGGCCGCAGCGGGAGGCCCCGGATAGCGGCATACTTGTGGGTCATCAGACTGATGCCCTCTTTGTAATCAAAAGGTCCGGGGATGCCAACGCCGATCCCCCGTAATGATAGGCCGCGCTTTGCCGCCATGCTTGCACCTGTGGCTCCGGCAGCCTCAAAGGATATCAAAATATCCGCTGCAGTGCCGTTTTCCGTGACGGGCGTTTCAAAGAAATCAAGGAGCTCATTTTCCGGTGTGACCAGGGCGGCCTTGATGGTTGTTCCCCCTGCATCCAGCGCTAGTACACATTCACCGGTCGACGTTTTCATATCCATCCCTCAGCATGGTCTTGTGAAGCACAATGCTGCCTACACCCAGGTTGACCACCTCATACGTACCAAAGGAGGCTGGCACCACCACCATGTCCATATACCGCTGCACAAAAAAGCGATTCGGGTCGATAAGGGAGCGGACCAGCACCTTTTCACCCTCCACCAGCACCAGCACGTGGAAACGGTCCGCCGCTTCGTCGGTCATGCGCTTTTCAAAGCATAGGTTACGCAGCGTAAAGTACAGCAAGTCATGTTCTCCGACAATGATTTCTCGTCCATCTCCGTCTTCCCGCACAAGGCGCGGCTTCTGGATGAGGTTTTCATGTACCCAGGATGCATTGCGTTCCTTGCGGAGTACTTGTTCCCCGTGATGGGAATGGATGGGCCGGGGCTTGCCGTCCAAATCCCTGCGCACATAATCGTACATTTTATAGGTATAAGATCCGATGGTCAGGCTGCCGATCTCCAATATCACCTGGTTGCGGCCGGAAGCATGTATGGTGCCCGCAGGAATCATAAATTGCATGCCAGGCTTCGACGGAGCGGCATATACATACTTGTCGTGGTCGATAGGAATGCCATCCTGCTCGGAGCGTTTGACTTCGCTGATGAATTCCTCATAGTCGCTGTCATCTTGAAAGCCGCAGTATGTCTTGGCTTCCTGCCCGGCCACAACGATGTAATAGCTTTCGTCTTGCCGGCCCAGCTCGTCGTTGTTGCGCTTCACATATCCGCTGTCCGGATGGCATTGGATGGACATATTGCCGCTGGCGTGGAATGTATCGTCATAGTTGAAGCGGATGGGAAAATAGCCGTCGAACTTTTTGTGGCATGTTTCTCCCATCAGCTCCCTGCCCACTGTTTGGACAAAGCCATAAAAGGGCATCTCCAGCTGTATGCCTTCCATGTCTGCAACAATGGACACCTCCATGGGGATCAGGTCGAACACCCATGCGCAATTTCGCATGGCGTCGGGCAGGTTGCGCAGATGCTTCACATAAAAGCCGCCCCACACGCCTTCAATGTACACCGGGCGGCATCGAAAGGGATATTTCACCAGAACTCTACAGATGGATTCGTAGGCGGCAAAGGGTACAAGCTGCATGTCATCCACCTTGTCGCCGGCTACATAATAATGAAGCTTCTTTTCCCGGATCAGTTTTCCCCGCAGCGCTCCCGCCACCTCAAAGTCCACATAATACGCATGGCGCAGCGTAGCGTTGAAGGGCTCGGGGGCCGCAAAGCCCAGGTTGCCCGCATGGCCAGCTTTGATGTTGAGTACGGTGCGTTTTTGCGTCATATCCACATATACACGGATGTCTGCATAGGGCAGCAAAGCATCGATCAGGCAGCCATTGCCATACAGGATAAGAATACCGCTTTTCAGAGCCTGAAAGGACGCCAGCCTCTCCCGGAGTGCAGCGACTTGAGTTTCATCCATCAAGCCTTCGTATCCGCCATGATAAATCCGCCCATACAGAAGGGGCGGGTCTGTCTGCGTGTCCACTGGCAGACAAGTCAAAAGCTGCTTTGCCAAGACCTCTTCTTTTTTATAGAGCAATCCTGTATCCAGTACAGCAGCTTCCGTTCCGCTTTGACGAAGCGCACGCGCCGTCAGGCGCGCGAGCAGCTTCATGGGCGCGCTGATATATCCGTCGATTGCCACTATACAGCAGCCCTTTTGAGTCATGGTGCGGATGGCGTTCTCTGCCAATGCTTTGGCGCCGGCGGGCGCGCCTTTAACAATTGCGCTCCGTACCGAGGACTCCACCGCAATGTGGTTTACGGCGTACGGGTCGTCATACGGATAGGGGTTGTACATGAAGCTCATCAGGCAATTCCTCAATTCTCTGCCTTGCGCGCTTGGCACATCGGCTGTAAACTGTGTTCATTATAGTATGAACCAACATCATATGTCAACAAAATATTCAAAAACAATTAACATAAATGAAAATATGTTCGAGCCTTAGAAAGCTGCAACACGGGATAAAACTGTGCAAAATGACTAATATGTCAAATAATAGTAGCGCTTTTGTTGGATAAAGAGAAAATAATACTCACTAAGATTTTCAAAAATGTACAAGTGAATTGAAAATATTCTATTGACAGTCTTTGCGGTAATGAGATATAATGCGTTTATCAGAAGCCAGACGCGGAGGAATGAGCCTATATGACAGCACTCGGGAGACGAAGGGGGCAACGCCTGCCTGTTTCACCCCTGAAGGGAATCAGGCGCGATGTGCGCCGGGATGCCCTTTTGTACCTGATGCTGGTGCCGGGCATTCTCTATTTTGTTTTATTCCGGTATTTGCCCATGTACGGCGTCACCATTGCCTTTAGGGACTACAGCGTATTCAAGGGATTTGCCGATGCGCCATGGGTCGGATGGGATAACTTTATCGCTTTGTTTTCAAAGTCTGCGTTTATCCGTGCGCTGAACAACAACATCATCATCAGCATACTAAAGCTGGTTCTGGGATTTCCGGCTTCCCTCATTCTGGCACTGATGATCAACGAAATCACCAGGACCAAATCCCGAAAGGCCATTCAGACCGCGGTGATACTGCCCAACTTCGTGTCCTGGATCGTTGTCAACGGCCTGCTGTTTGCCATGTTTAACACCACCAGCGGCGCGATTCCGGGAATCCTGCGGGCGCTTGGGTATCAGGGCCAGGTTTCCAATGTGATGGCACAGAAGGAGACCTTCCTCTGGGTCATCGTCATCTCCCATATCTGGAAAGGCGCCGGGATGGGCACCATTGTCTACCTGGCGGCCATCGTAGGCATCGATCAGCAGTTGTATGAGGCCGCGCAAATCGATGGTGCGGGGCACTGGCGTCAGTTGTGGCACATCACCCTCTCCTCCATCCGATCCACTATCGTTGTGCTGCTTATCTTCCGGGTGGGGGAAATGATGTATGCAGGGTTTGACCAGATCTTTGCCATATCGAATTATCTGGTTGTATCCGTTGCCGATATCATTGACACCTATGTGTATAAGCTGGGCATGGAGCAGCAGAAGTTTGCCCAGGCAACAGCTGCAGGACTGTTTCAGTCCGGCATCGGGCTGGTGCTTGTGCTGGTGACCAACTTTGTCGCAAAGAGAATAGACCCGGACAGCGGCATCATGTAAAGAAGGGGGGGATATACAGTGCATATCCAAAAATCGCGTACGGAAAAAGCGGGTCATGCCATCATCAGCATCCTATTGATACTGTTTTGTTTCACGACGATTTATCCCTTCTGGCATGTGCTCATGTATTCGGCCAGCGATTCCCGTGCGGCTATGACTGGCGGCTTGTTTTTCTGGCCCAGGCAGTTTGATTTGCTGGCCTACAGGATGATTTTCAAGACCAACCAAATCTATGTAGCCTATCGCAACACCGTATTGCGTACAGTCCTTGGTACTTCTCTGAGCATCCTGCTGACATCGCTTACTGCTTATCCCCTCTCCCTGAAAAGATTGCGCGGGCGCGGGGGGATCTCCATGTTCATCTTTTTCACCATGCTTTTTTCCGGCGGCATGATTCCCACATATCTTACGGTGCAATCCTTTGGCCTTATCGATACATTCTGGGCGCTGATTTTGCCCGGTGCCATGAACGCCTACAACCTTTTCATCCTGCGCAACTATTTCCAGTCCATCCCGGAATCGCTGGGGGAAAGTGCCCACATCGACGGAGCCAATTCCTTCACAGTGCTTTTTCGCATCATACTTCCCGTTTCCACCCCGGCTCTGGCGGCCGTCACCATGTTTTACGGCGTTGCCAACTGGAACGCCTATATGGACGGAATTTTGTACACCAACACCACTTCCCTTGAGATTTTGCAGGTCTACCTGCGCAAGCTGATGGCGTCCACCGGAACGCTTAACTCCCTTTCCGGGATTGACAACTTGACCGAAGCCAGTAAGCTCAGCGAAGAAAGCATGAAGATGGCTACCATTGCCGTGTCTGTTATCCCCGTTCTTGTTGTCTATCCCTTCCTGCAGCGCTACTATACAAAAGGGATTACCGTGGGCGCAGTGAAGGGTTGAAATTGTCCCATTTTGTAAAGGAGGTACCCCCATGAAAAGAAGCCTGTCCTTGCTCCTGACCCTGTGCCTGTGCATGATGGCGTTCTCCGGCATATCATTGGCAGCGGCAGAGGAAAAGCCTGTGCTGACCATGATGATGCACGGCGACAACACCCCCACGGAAGACAATGCCGTCATCCGCGCTCTGGAAGAAAAGCTTGGCATTGAACTGAATGTTATCTATGTGCCCCTGGCTGATTACACGGCCAAGCTCAATACCCTGGTGGCTGCCCGCACGCTTCCCGACATCTTTTTGATTGACGGCGACAAGATGGCGGCAGAAGACTTCCGTGATCAGGGCATGCTCTTGAAAATGGATGAGCTGCTGCAAACCAAGGGCCAGGACATCCTGGCGGAAATCGGCGGTATTCTCAAGAACAGCCCCGTAAACCAGAAGGACGGAATCTACGCGGTGTTCCCGGCCTCCCTGGACTATGCGTCCAATTTCTCCGTGCGCACTGACTGGCTTGCGAAGCTGGGTCTTGCCATGCCTACCAGCCTGGATGAGCTTTATGAGGTTTTGAAGGCCTTTGCCGCTGGCGATCCCGACGGCGATGGTCAGAACAACACCATAGGCTATGTGGCCACCATGGCCAATCTGCGTACCTTTGAACACATTTTCGGCGCTTACGGCATCTGCGTTGGCAAGGACTATTTGATGGAAGATGGTACGGTCACCACCTATATGAAGGCTCCCATGTACCTGGATGCCATCAAGTACCTGCGCAAGCTTTATAAGGAAGGTCTCCTGGACCCCGATTTTGCCACCCTTCCCTTGATTAGCGCCTTTGAAAAGCTGTGGACCGGCCGCACCGGCGTACTCGATTTCCAGTCTGTGGGCACCACCAACAACTGGATGCCTGGCCGGTATACCGAGACCCCGGTGCCCACCTTTGATTTCACCATTCTCTCCGGCCCCGGCGGCCAGGGCGGCCCCATCAAGCAGTATCCCCGCTATACCTTCTACAACGTGATTGCCTCCACCAGCAAATATCCTGAAAAGGCCATGGAGCTGATCAACTACCTGTTCACCGAGGAAGGCGACGAGTTGACCTACCTGGGCGTGGAAGGGCTGCACTATGAGTGGGTGGATGAGGCTGATGGCAAGTACAAGAAGCTGGACCCCTACACCGACGCTGCGACCCACCGTGCCGATGGCGGATTTGTGTACAACAAGTATTGGAAGCTGAACAACGCCGAGGTTCGCACACTGAATGAACAGACCCGCAACGGACAGCAGTTGGCCAAGGAATACGGCATCGCCTATCCCAAGATCATCAAGACCCTGGATGCTGACCGGGAATACGGAGCGACCCTCAAGGACATTACGATGGAAGCTTTTGCCCAGTTGATTGTTACCACCGGCGATGTGGACGCGGAGTATGCGGCGTTTGTCGCCCGCTGGGAAGAAGAAGGCGGCCTCGAGTATGAAGCCGAAGCAACCGCAGCCTATGCCGAGCAGCTTGCGGCCCAGGCGGCCCAATAACCAAATTAATAGCTGCCCAAATTGCGCCCATGGAAAGCGCGGAGGTTCGGCGAATCGGGAACGCCCGTTTGACTGACGTGCCTCCAGGCTGTCCATGGGCGCAGCCATTCAAAGGAGAAGAGAAATCATGCGCAGCGATATCGCACTTTCCAGACTGTCACTTTCCCAGGGAACGCCTCTTGAGACCAAGGAAGGCCTGGCTGTAAAACCCTTGGAAGACGGCTCTTTCTGCCTGTCCCTTGACAAGGCGCAAAGCGGCGTCACATTCAGGGAATCAGATTACCTCACCATGGAAATGTGCGTGGACATGGACCGCATGCCGGTGATGTTTTTTGATTTTGTTGAATATCGTGGCGGGGTGGAAAAGGTGCTTTCCATCCGCTATTTCATGATCCCCACACGCCGGGTGAAGATGACGGTCAGGCTGTCGGAACTGGATTCCCACCGTTTCTTCCTGCCCACCTATCCCGGTACGCTCAAGGGCCATGTGGACGGGGAGCCTACGCATATTGACAGGATTGATGAAATCCGCATCCGCCTTCGGCAAAACGACGGTTGCCGACGCTTTGACCTGTATGGGCTTTGGCTGAGTGATACGCTGCCGGACATGCACATTGCCGGCACATCTATGGTGGATGAGCTGGGGCAGCGCAAGGGCTACGAATGGCCGGGGAAGATGCATGCATCGCAGGAATTGGTGGATTATCTGCGCGGTGAGCTTGAAAAGGCGAAAACATCTGGCGGGTATCCCGCAGGCTGGAGCCGCTATGGCGGTTATTTGAAGCTGCGTTTTGACGCCACCGGCTACTTCCACACGCATCATGACGGCAAACGCTGGTGGCTGGTGGACCCGGATGGGTACGCCTTCTATAGCAACGGCGTATGCTATGGCTCCCGTATGGGGGTTCATGGGTTCGTGGACGGCATGGTAACCATGTTTGACTGGCTGCCGGACCATGATGATCCCACATGGGGAATTTGCTGGACACAAGCCTCTGAAATTGCCGAATTCGTCAAGCGAAACGGCAAGGAAAGCGGTAAGGGCCGCTGGATGTTCAACTTCGCCCGGGCCAATATGATCCGTGCCTTTGGGTCCGATGGCTGGTGGGAGGCTTGGGTCATCCTCAATGCTGCCAGATTGAAGCGCTGGGGCGTCAACACCATTGGCGTTGGCGTCAACAACTACATGGATGAACAGGTGGACGATTACCTCAAAAAAGCGGGGATTCCATTTGTGTGGACGCTGAAGGAATTTCCGCTGACAAAGGCATGCATCTACCGTGATTTCCCGGATGTGTTTTCGCCGGAGTACGAGGAAGGGGCAAGGCAGTTTGCAAAAATGCAGCTTTCTCCCTTTGTGGGAAATCCCTTTATGATCGGCTATTTTATCACCAACGAGCCGGAATGGCTTTTTCAGGCATCCGTCAATCCGGCGGAGCGCGTGCTGGCCTATCCCGGACGCCTGTACAGCAAGGATGCTTTGATAGCATACCTGAAGGCGCGGTACATGGGGGATATTGCCGCATTCAATGATGCTTGGAATCTGCAATTATCAGGCTTTGACGAACTGCAAAGCCCCATCGTCAGTGCTGATACGCTGTCGGATGCTTCCCGGGCCGACCTGGAAGCGTTCCGGGACATCCTGATTGCCAAGTACAGTTCCGTGCCATCCCAAGCGCTGCGGGCCGTGGACCCGGACCACATGAATCTTGGAATGCGGTATGCGCGGCTGACACCCAACGAATTTGCCGGCAATGCCCATTTTGACATTTGCTCTTTCAATTGCTATCAGGTAGACCCTGTGCCGCGGTTTGACATTGTGGCAGAAAAGGATACCCGTCCTGGATTGGTGGGAGAGTGGCACATTGCGGGGGACGACATGCGCAACATTGCCACGGGTCTCATCCGGGCTTATGGGCAGGAGGAGCGCACGAAGGCGTGCATCTATTACATGGAACAAGCCATGGCTCATTCCTTAAGCGTAGGTGCGCATTACTTTGAAATGAACGATCAGCCGGTATTGGGCCGCTTTGACGGGGAATGCATGCAGCACGGCCTCATTACCGTCTGCAATGTTCCCTATCCCGAGCTTACGCAAGCCATGGAAAAGCTGGCAGAACGTATGTATGACATCGTCAGCGGTGCGCTGCCGCCCACGAAGGAGCGGGGGCACACCCAGCAGTTATATCATTGACAAGGGGGAAAAGTCGAAATGGCGGTTCTGAAAAATGCTTATGTTCGCCTGGAAGTGGATGAACGGGGAAGACTGACCTGCCTTGACAGACTGCACGGCGGGCATGGCAATGTGATTGAAACGCCTGCGGAAGGTTTGTTCCGTATTGTCATGAAGGATGGCGACAACTGGGAGGATGTGGCCTTCCCCAAGGATCAGGCGTATTCCTTGTCTGTGGAAGGAGATACGCTGCATGTTGCTGTGGAGAAACTCACCACCAAATCCCATACGGTGAATGTGCGATTGGACATGCGCATCCGGCTGCAAGGCGAAAAGGTCCTCTTTGACGCAGACATTGAAAACCATGATGCCGTCATGGTGAACGATTTTTACTATCCATGCATCGGCCGAATCAAAACCCTGGCGGGAGGCAAGCCGGAGCTTTTGTGGCCCAACTGTGCCGGGGAGCGGCTGCCGGATATATGTGCTCATGTAGGCAGCCTGGGGGACTGGGACGGGGAGCATGTGATGAGCAACACCTACCCCGGGCTTCTGAGCATGCAGTGGATGGCCTTGCTGGATGGGGAGGAGTGCCTTTACTTTTCAGGCCATGACGCACTGTTTCACACAAGCGTTTTACGGGTGGTGGGCAGCAAGGAACATGATGTCACGCTTGAAATGGATAAGCTTTGCTTTATAAGGCCGGGGGAGACCTGGCAGTGCCCGCCGTATGTGCTGTGGCTGTACGAAGGCTCCTGGCGCAGAGGTGCGGATGAATACGCGTCCTGGGCGAACACATGGCGCAAACCCGTCCGGCAGGCTGATTGGATCCGCCGAATGAACGGCTATTTCCTGGTCATTAACAAGCAGCAGTATGGCGATGAAATGTGGCCCTACGACACACTTTTGGAGCTGTACGAGGACGCAAAAGCCCATGGCTGCGATACCCTGGGGCTGTTCGGCTGGTACCATTCCGGACATGACAACCAGTACCCGGACCTTGATGTCAGCGAATCGCTGGGCGGAGCGGATTCGCTGAAGGAAAACATCAAAAAGGTTCAGGCGGAAGGCGGCCATGTGACGCTGTACTACCAGGGTCATTTGATGGATACTGGTTCGACGTTTTACCAGGAGAAGGGGCATCTCCTGGAGGGCAGGACCCGGTGGAACACGCCGTACTTGGAGGAATACAGCAAATTCCACAACAGCGAATACCTGAAAAAATTCAGCAAGAAGCTCTTTTCTACCGTCTGCCCCTCCTGTACGCAGTGGCATGATCTGATGGCACAGCGGGCCGACTGGATCGCCTCCTTTGGTGCCGACGGCATGCTCTATGACCAGATCGGCGGCATGCCGCCCTACCCCTGCTTCAATGACAGCCATCCACACCTTCATGGCAGGCCTTCGCTTTCCTATACCCAAGGCAGACTGAAACTCCTTCGCCGTCTCCATGATCAGGCCAAGACCCACGGGCTGGAGTTTGCTTTCATGTCCGAGCATGAGACGGACGTGTATTCTCAGTTCCTGGATGCCATTCATGGCATCGCCACCAATCCGGGTCCGCCAACAGGCCGCCGCCGGGATGGCAACCCCATGCTGAACCTGGCATCGTCCTATCCACAAATGTTCCGGTATTGCTTCCCGCAAACCATCCTCACCCTGCGTAACCCCAACCCCTTCCTGGACCCAAGGTACGTCAATTTTGCCTTTCTGTACGGCTTCCGGTATGAAATGGAGCTTCGGTATCTGAAGGACCAGGAGGCCGTGCGCCAGGACCTGCACAAGGAATGGAAGGCGTATGCCTGCGCGGTGGGGGAATTGCGCAAAAAGTATGAGGATGTGCTGCTGCTTGGCATCTACCGGGAACAGGAAGGGTTGGAAAACCATAATCCGCTGGTTCATTGCGCACTCTTTGAGGGAGAAACACGTTCTGCCATTGCGCTTTGGAATGATACGCTGCAGGCGCAGCCAGTGGCTCTTCACGCGGCAGGCAAACAGGTAACAGGTTGGGAAACGATAGACGGACATGGCAAAGGCCTGCCTAAGATGCTGAAACCCGGCGCTGTTGCGATACTGATGCTGGCTTGAGAACACCGAAAAAAATCCCGATTTCATGCATAGTGACTATGTAAACAGGGCCATGTGAAAAAAGTCCGGTCGGCGTACATAACAAAGGCCCATACCACGGGCCGATGGTGCGCTTGACCGGCTTTATTTCCTTCCTTTTCCTGCTGTCAACATCAGTTTTGTTTTGCCATGTCATCCAGGCTACATTCCTTAGGAATGTATGGTATACTATCAACAGATACGCCTATGGTGGCCGAATGCTTGGTATGCTATAAAGACACCAAAGGACCGAAGATGACACTGCAATTGATAGGCTAACCTGGCAGGAAGTTAGGATGGCAGCAGCGAAGCAAGATACAAAACGCACCGTTGGGAAGGAGCAACCATATGAGCCTGTTTCAGGAGATTTCTCAGAATCTGCAAAAAGGCAACGCAAAAGGCGTAAAGGCATTGGTGCAGCAAGCTATCGACGAGGGCCATCCGGCCAGGCAGATCCTTGAGGAAGGCTTGCTCAGCGGCATGAGCATCGTTGGCGAAAAGTTCAAAAATAACGAAGTGTTTGTGCCGGAGGTGCTGGGGGCGGCCAGGGCCATGAACATGGGTATGGCGCTCCTTACGCCCTTGCGTGCGGAAGCGGGTGTCAAGGCCTGCGGCAAGGCTTGCATCGGCACGGTGAAGGGCGACCTGCACGACATCGGCAAAAACCTGGTGAAGATGATGATGGAGGGCAAGGGCCTGGAGGTTATCGACCTGGGCACCGACGTAGCCCCCGAAACTTTTGTGGAGACGGCCATCAATGAAAACTGCCAGCTCATTTGCCTCAGCGCGCTGCTCACCACCACCATGCGAAACATGGAGGATGTGGTGAAGGCGGCGGAAGCGGCAGGCATTCGGGACAAGGTCAAGATCATGATCGGCGGTGCGCCCGTAGACGACGCCTTCTGCAAAAAAATCGGCGCGGATGCCTACACACCCGACGCGGCCACAGCCGCCGAGCGCGCGGCTTCGTATTGCGCCGAAGCCGGGAGGACGTAAAATGACACCCAAAGAGCATTTAATAAAGGTTCTGCGCCACGAAAAGACGGACGCCGTGCCATGGGTGCCCTTTGCCGGGGTGCATGCGGGCAAACTGACCGGAGCAACAGCCAAAGAGGTTTTGACGGATGAAAATGCGCTGCTTGATGCTTTGCTGGCCGTCAACCGTCTGTACCAGCCTCACGGGCAGCCGGTGATGTTTGACCTGCAAATCGAGGCGGAAATCCTGGGCTGTGAGCTGAAATGGGCGGAGGACGGGCCTCCCTCGGTAAAAACACATCCCCTGGCGGAAACCATGTCCGTGCCCTGCAAATGCACCCTGCCTGAAAAAGAGGACGGGCGCATCCCCATGATCCTTCGCGTCATGGAGCGCTTGAAAAAGACCGTGGGGGATACCACAGCTTTGTATGGGCTGATTTGCGGGCCATTCACCCTGGCTTCCCACCTTAGGGGAAACGATTTGTTCATGGACATGTACGACGACGAGGAGTACGTGCATGCCCTGCTTGCCTACTGCACGGAATGCTGCCATAAGATGGCGGGCTATTACCTGGAAGCGGGCATGGATGTGATTGCCGTGGTGGACCCGCTGGTATCCCAAATTTCCGCCAGCCATTTTGAAACCTTTCTTTTGAAGCCCTTTGAGGAGATTTTTCAAAAAATCCGGGAGAAGAACGGCCTTTCCTCCTTCTTTGTGTGCGGCGACGCCTCCCGAAACATCGAGGTCATGTGCAAGACGGGGCCGGACAGCATCAGCGTGGATGAAAACGTTGACCTGCCTGCCGCCAAAAGGATTACCGACCGGTACAATATCGTTATCAGCGGCAACATTCCATTAACCTCCGTCATGCTTCACGGCACGCAGCAGGACAACATGAAGTATGTGATGGACTTGATGGACAAGCTTCAGAGCACACAAAACTTCATTCTCGCCCCCGGCTGCGACATGCCCTACGCGGTGCCGGTGGAGAACGGGATTGCCGTGGCCCAGGCAGTGCTTCAGCCGGAAGCCGTGCGGCAAATGCTGAAAAATTACGTGGCGGTAAAGGAAGATGTTTTTGTGGCGCTGCCGGACTATGCGCATTTGAAAAAACCCCTGGTGGAGGTATTTACCCTGGATTCATTGACCTGCGCCGCCTGCACGTACATGATGGGTGCGGCCAACGTGGCGAAGGAGCAATTCGGGGATGCCATCGATCTTAAGGAATACAAGTTTACCGAAAAGGAAAACATCGCCCGCTGCGTGAAAATGGGGGTATCGCATCTGCCCTCCATATACATCAACGGAGAGCTGAAATTTTCCTCCCTTATCCCAAGCAGGGAAGAGCTGTATCAAGCGATTGAAAAAGCGCTATGAGCAAAACCAGGCTGCTACTCATCACAGGCTTTTTGGGCGCCGGTAAGACCACCTTTTTGAAGAGCTATATGCTGCGGTTCAAGCATCAGCGGCTGCATGTCATCGTCAATGAATTCGGCAAGAACGGCGTGGACGGAGCATTGCTGGCGGAGCTTGGAGCCACCATAGACGAAATCTGCAACGGTTCCATTTTCTGTGCCTGCCGGCTGGATACGTTCGAGCAGGCGCTGGCGGATGCATTGAAAAAGGAACCTGATCTGATCCTGACAGAGGCTTCCGGGCTTTCCGACCCGACGGCTATCGCAAAGGTGCTCTGCAGGCATCCCGGAATAGACTACATGGGCTGTATCGCCCTGGCGGACGCCGTTCATGTTCACAAGGTACTGGAAACGGCACGGATGGTTGCAAGGCAGTTTGCCGTCAGCGATTTGATCCTGCTGAACAAAACCGACCTGGTGGATAAAGAGCAGGCTTACAAGGTACAAAGGATGCTTGAAGAACGCTTTCCCGGCGCCGTGGTGCGCGCAACGCAGCAGGGGATATTCCGGGACGAATGGCTGGAGGCTTTGAATGGCTCCGCGCATTATGGTGGCCAGGAAGGCGGTCATGGAAAGGACATCACGCTGCAAAAAGCAAGCATCGCCGTAAGCAGCGCAATGACCAGTCATCAATTGAAGCATTTTATCTCTTTGTTCGCGGAGGATACCTACCGGGTGAAAGGGCTCATTACGCTCAGTGACGGCGTATACCAGGTGGACGGCATCGGCAGCCTTGTGAAGTTGGTGCCTTATGACGGGCCGCTGCCCTCCGGAGGCGGCCTGTTGACCGCTCTTGCCGGGGCGGGCATGGCGCTTATAAAGAGCATTCAAAAGGCTCGGGAATGGTATCCGGAGCTTGTCACAAAGGTGGAATGATGCATGGACGGGAATACCATCAGGGAACTGATGCTCTCCCTGGGGGCGGATAACGCGGCCATTCTGTCCCGGCAGGACATCGTGTTTGATGAAATGTTCCGGGACATCTGCAAAAGCAACGGCTGCGGCAATTACGGCAAGTGCTACATGTGCCCGCCGGATGTGGGCGGGATCGAGGAATTGATCGAAAAGGCGCAGGCTTTTGATCATGCTGTCATGTACCAGGCAATTTACACCATTGAGGATTCGTTTGATTTTGAGGGGATGCAAACGGCGGGGGAAGCATTCAACCGCTGTGCACGAAGGATACAGGCGGCGGCGGGCGGGATGACGAATCTGCCTTGGCTGCATCTGGCAGCGGGCGGATGCCGTGTCTGCGAAACCTGCGCCAAGCGGGAAAACCTGCCCTGCAGATACCCGGGTTTTGCGCTGGCCTCCCTGGAATCCTACGGCGTGGACGTATACAGGACGGCGGCCCATGCCGGGCTTACATATACAAACGGCATAAATACCGTAACCTACTTTGGGATGCTGCTTTTTTAGGAGGGCATATGCCCAAACTGACTGTAAAGCAGGGAAGCCATGTCACTTTCATCCGGTTTGAAAAGATGCCCGTGCTATCACTTGTACTTGCGCAAAACGGGTTTCTGAGTGAAACGCCCTGCGGTGGAAAAGGTGTCTGCGGCAAGTGCAGGATGATGGCCGAAGGATCGCTTTGCGAGCTTACGGCACGGGAGCGGGAGCTTTTATTGCCTGAAGAAATCAGGCAAGGCATACGGCTGTCCTGCCAGGCAAGGCTTATGGGGGATGCACGGGTATCCATCCCAAGGCCTGCGGAGCTTGTGAATATCGCTGTGGAAGGCCAACTGCCCCCCTTCCCCTATCATCCCATGGAGGGGAGATTCGGCGTGGCGGTGGATATCGGCACCACCACCCTGGCTTTGAGATTGGTGGATTTGAAACAGTGCAGGGTACTTCAGGCGGTGTCTGCCGCCAATCCTCAGGGAAGCATCGCGGCGGATGTAATCGGCAGGATCGAGGCGGCATTCAACGGGGAAGGTGATCGGCTTCACGGGCTGCTGATACGGGAGTTGGAACGGCTGCTTAACACACTATGCCAAAAGTGCTCGATATCTCCTAAGGATATCGGCTCTGTCATCATGACGGGCAATACCACCATGCTGTACCTTTTGACCAGGCGAAACCCGGTTACGCTGTCACGGGCGCCCTTTGAGGCGGACTGCCTGTTTGGCTTGTGGACGGACGGAGAATCCCTCGGGCTGCAAGGGTTATCACATGCAAAGGTGTACCTGCCCGCATGCGTCAGCGCCTTTGTGGGGGCGGATATCGCCTGCGGCGTTTTGACCTCCCAAATGTGCAAACGGCAGGAATCCGCCCTGCTTGTGGACTTGGGCACCAATGGGGAAATCGCGCTGTGGCACGGGGGAACGCTTTATTCATGTGCAACCGCGGCGGGGCCCGCCTTTGAGGGCGGCAACATCCGCATGGGCGTGGGCAGCGTTCCGGGTGCCATCGACCGTGTGTGGACAGAGAATGGGAAGCTTTGCCATACCACCCTTTGCGGAATGAAGCCCACAGGCATTTGCGGCTCGGGGCTTTTGGACGCCGTGGCCGCGCTTTTGCACTTGGGCATCGTGGATGAAACGGGCCTGATGGAGAGTGGTGAAGTCGTTATCGGCGGGGAGGTCAGCCTTTGTCAAAAGGACATCCGCAGCGTGCAGCTTGCCAAGGGGGCCATTGCGGCGGGGATCAAAACCGTATGTCATCAGGTGGGCATTTCGCCTTCCCAGATTGGTTCTTTGTACATTGCCGGCGGCTTTGGCAGCCATGTGGATGTTCAAAATGCCGCCGCCATCGGCCTGATTCCCAGGGAGCTGACCGGGAAGGCCATCGTTCTTGATAATGCATCCCTTACGGGTGCCGTCATGCTGCTATTGCAGCAGGGCTTTGTATATGATGTGATGGATATAGCGCGCCGCGCCATAACCATACCGCTGGGAGGCAGCGGCATATTTGCGGAACACTATATGGAATGCATGATGTTTGAGTGACATGGGAACGAAAGACTACGGCATGTGATGTAAGTGGAGGCAGCAAATGAAAAAGCGAGTTCCGGATTTTGACAACGTGCTTTGTGCCCTTACACGGAAGTGCCCGCCGCGCCCGACGCTTTTTGAGTTGTTCATGAACATGCCTTTGTATGAGACGGTGAACGGACGGAAGTACGGCGGTGCGTACATGCTTGGCCAGCTTGCCTTCACAGCGGAAGCGTTTGCGAAGCTCGGCTACGACTATGTGACGGCGTATGCCAGCCGCATGGAGTTCCCGACATCAAGGCGGGCGCACCTGGATACGGTATCCCTCAGCGGCGGCGGGCTGGTTTCCGATTGGGAAAGCTTCGAAAGCTATCCCTGGCCCGATCCCGACGGTTTCGATTACAGCCATTTGAAGGAGATCAAAAAGCATCTTTCCGGAAACATGAAGCTGATGGTCATGGGTCCTGGCGGCGTGCTGGAAAACGTGACTGCCATCGTGGGGTATGAAAACCTGTGCTACATGCTCTATGAAGACAAGGAGCTGGTCAAAACGTTGTTTGACCAGGTGGGCCGGCTGCTTTTGAAGTATTACGAACGGGCATTGGCGTATGATACCGTCGGCTTCCTGTGCCTAAACGACGACTGGGGCTTTAACACGCAGACATTCCTCTCGCCCGCACAGATGCGTGAATATGTTTTCCCCTGGCACAAGCGCATGGTGGATCTTGCCCATGCAGCGGGCCGCCCGGTTTTGCTGCATTCCTGCGGCAATTTGCGGGATGTGATGGAGGACGTTTTTGCCATGGGCTTTGATGCCAAGCATTCCTTTGAGGATTTAATCCAGCCTGTGGAGGAGGCCTATGAGCAATATCACGACCGCATCGCCATCGCCGGCGGCATGGATGTGGATTTCATCTGCCGTCAAAGCGAGGATATTATCCGCGGCAGGGTGCGGGCAATGATTGCGCGCACTGACTCAAGGGGCGGATACCTTATGGGCACAGGCAACAGCGTGCCTGCCTATATGCCCCCAAACAAGTATCTGGCCATGGTGAAGGAAGCAATCGGCTACGACCCGCTTGTATAAATCAGGATGCAAGCACAGATCCGGACAGAAAACGATTTCTTGCCGGTTGGAGGTATACACCGCATCTGCCGCCTGACCGGCATTGCGCATTGAATGAATGCCAATTGCATCCGCCGTCACCGCTGATTTATTCATGCGTATCCGATAATTGCATATACCGGCCATGATTGGTTTTCCTGCACAATCGTGCCTTATGAGCCACGCCGATGAAGCGCTCAATGTTTCATAAGACAAAAGACTTGCTAAATGAAGCAGGTCTTTTTTTTAAACATTCAACAAATTCGCAAGATATGAAAAAAATTCGCAAGAATTGATGAGCGGCTTGAATGGTTTCACGATAAAATAATTACATTAAGTTACAAGTGGTTATGGGACGGCAAAAATTCAATATTGTAAGGGGGTACATGTCCAATGAAAAAAATCCTTTCTCTGTTGCTGGTTCTGTTCTTGGCATTGGCGTATGCGCCAATCGGTACCGCATCGGGCACATTGACTCCGGATCCGGAAACCGGCCTCATTCCCATGCCAGATGCCGACAAGCCCATTACTTTCACCTGCTTTGTACGCGACCCCGGCCAGGTGCCCGCCAAGGACAATCCTGCCATCAAAAAGATCCAAGAGCTTACAGGCGTCACCATTGAATTCGAGTTTCTGGTCGGGGATCTGGACCAGAAAATCGGTGTGATGCTGGCCGGCGGCGAATATCCCGACATCATCATGGGCGGCGGTGCCCGTTATGTCGAAGGCGGCGCGCTGATTCCGCTGGAGGACATGCTTCCCAATTATCCCAATCTGGTACAGCAATACGAACCGCATTACGACAATATGCGCAATGCGTTCGGCGACGGGCATATGTACTGGCTTGAGATATACAGCGTTGAGCAATACCAGTCCCCGATTTTCCAAAACGGCGGCGCCGGCTTCTTCATCCAAAAGGATGTGCTGGCCGAGGCCGGTTACGTGAACCCCAAGACGATTGACGAATACTTTGACCTGATTCAAAAGTACCAGGCAAACCATCCTGAAATCAATGGCGTAAAAACCATCGGGTTCGAAATTCTGACCGATGGCTGGCGTTCCTTCTGCCTGCGCAATCCCGCCATGCATCTGCTGGGCAACAGCAATCAGGGTGACGTTTTTGTAGACTATGCCACGAATGTTGCGTCGTATTACCAGATTTCCGACGCCGCGAAGGGCTACTACAAGAAGCTGAACGATATGTATCATGCCGGCGTCATCCAGGCTGATACGCTGACGCAAAGCTATGACGAATACATTGCCCGCATGTCAACAGGCGCGGTGCTGGGCATGTTCGACCAGCGGTGGAATTTCGCCAATGCTGAGAATCTGATTTTTGCGGATGGCAAATTTGAACACACTTACGTTTCCGTGCCGATCGCGAACCCCGGTGTGGAAGCCTGCTATCTGGACGCCAAGAGCGGCATTGTCAACGGAAGCGGCGGCGTGGGCATCACCACAAGCTGCAAGGATCCCCAAAGGGTTCTGGCATTCTGGAACTGGCTGCTCCAAAGGGAAGTACAGGATTACCTGAACTGGGGCGTTGAAGGCGTTGATCACATTGTCACGCCCGAGGGCGGCAAGTATTTGACCCCCGAACGCCGCGCCATCGTGAAGGATGTTGCGCTGAACCGCGACAAGACCGCTGCGACGCTGCTCAACTATACACCCAAACGCCAGGGCCTGTATGAGGACGGCGCTCCCTGCACCCCGGCGGATTCTGCGGACGAATACCTGATGCAGCAAGGCGAATACGATCAGGCGTTCCTCAAAGCATTTGGGATCAAGTATCAGGCCGAGTTGTTGAATCCCCCCTTCAAGCATCCCAAGTATTACCCCGTATGGGCCTTCGTGATTGAAGATGCGAGCCCCTCAGCAATCGCAAAAGCCAAACTGGAAAACCTTGGCATGACGTATTACCCGCAGCTCATCTTGTGTGATCCCAGTGAGTATGACGCCAAGTGGGATGAGTTCCTGGCGGCCTGGGAAGCAGCGGGCGTACAACCGTACCTTGACGATGTCAACAGGCAGATTCAGGAAAAGATAAACCGCTAAACCAAAGCCGGGCACTACAATCCCTGCAATTTACGGGACGCCATCCGGTAAATTGCAGGGATCATCCGTTTTATCACTGCCTTACGCGGTGCATATCTTCTGTCTTTAAAGTGGGGTATGGAAAATGATGTATGCCAAAGGCCGGCGGTCTTTTGGGGCGAGGGTGAAGGCTCAAAAGGCGCTTTTCTTTATGATCATCCCTTGCATGATTTTTACATTTGTATTCAGTTACTATCCGCTCTCCGGCTGGATCATGGCGTTTCAAAACTTCAAGCCGGCCAAGGGATATTTTGGCTCTAAATTTGTCGGCCTGTATCAGTTCGAATTTCTGTTCTCAAGCCCGGAGGTTTGGTATACGATACGCAACACCCTGGCCATGTCTACCATCTCTTTGGTTCTTGGATTCATTTTTTCGATTTCCTTTGCACTCTTGATAAATGAAATCAGAGCATTGAAGTTCAAAAAGCTGACACAGACAGTTTCTTACCTCCCGCACTTTTTGAGCTGGGTTATTGTTTGTTCGATCATTTCAAGCATGCTCTCTTCGGACGGCCCCGTCAACAATGTGTTGCTGGCATTTGGAATCATCAAGAAACCCATTTTGTGGCTTGGACAAAAGGATTTGTTCTGGTGGGTGACTGGCTTTGCCAATGTATGGAAGGAAATGGGCTGGAACTCGATCATCTATATCGCGGCGATATCCGGCATCGATCCTTCCCTGTATGAAGCGGCAGAAATAGACGGGGCCAACCGTTACCGCCGCATGTGGCATGTTACGCTGCCCAGCATACGTTCAACGATTTTGATCATTATGATTTTGAATCTGGGCTGGATCTTGAATGCGGGCTTTGAGATTCCATATCTTCTGGGCGGCGGCCTTGTGCAGGACGTGTCGCAGACCATTGACATCTATGTGGTCCGGTTTGGCATAGGCATTGGCAATTATTCGCTGGCGACCGCGGCGGGCATGTTCAAGTCTGTGGTTTCCATTCTTCTTGTAACAAGCGCAAACATAGCTGCCGCACGGCTCGGCGAAGATAATTTGTTCTAAGGAGGTGTCAGTCATGATAGGAGTAACTGTTCGCAGAAAAGACAGGGTGAAGGCGGAATCTGTTGTATTTCACACGCTCAATACACTCTATATGCTTCTTGTTATCATCATCATGGTATACCCTTTTTGGAATACGATTGCCGTATCCTTCAACGACGCCCAGGATTCCCTGCGTGGCGGAATAACCTTGTTTCCACGGATGTTCTCGGCATACAGTTATGAGATGATCTTTCGAAACGACCTGATGACGACAGCGGCGGTCAATTCTTTTCTCCGAACGTCAATCGCCACAGTACTCGGGGTTTTCGTTTCTTCGATGATCGCGTTTGTATTGTCGCGCCCGGAGTTCATGTGGAGGAAGTTTGCTTCGCGGTATTTCCTTGTGACTATGTATGTGTCTGCAGGGCTTATACCAAATTATTTCCTGATCAGGGACTTGAAGCTGATCAATAACTTTTGGGTGTATATCTGGCCGAGCCTGATCGGGGTGTTTAACGTTTTGGTCATCAAATCCTTTATGCAATCCTTGCCCGAGAGCTTGTTCGACGCTGCACGGGTGGATGGGGCGGGATACTTTCGCACATTCATACAGATCATCATCCCCTGCAGCAAGCCTGTCCTGGCGACGGTCGCGCTGTGGTGCGCTGTCGGTGCGTGGAACTCATGGTTTGATACCTTTCTTTACTGCTCGGGCGATAAAAGCCTGACCACGCTTCAATATGAAATGATGAAGCTGCTGGCTTCCGCTTCTCAAACGGGAAGGGCCGATATATCCGTCTTTACGCAAAACAAAATGACAAGCACCATCACGCCAATATCCATACGTTCGGCCATTACAGTCGTAGCCTCGGTTCCGATCCTGGTCGTTTATCCATTCCTGCAGAAGTACTTTGCAAAAGGCGTAATGCTGGGCGCAGTCAAGGGCTAAAGGCGGGATACAGGGTCCTTTCCTGCTACAGGATGGTCCGGCAGTTCAACCATGGTGTTTTCGTGGAATATCAGGGCTTTCCAGTCCGACCAGTCCGTTTTCGTATCCTTTTTGATACATGCCGGAACCAATCCCTTCTGCTTGCTCCCACCGCGGCAGAAGGATTGACACCGTGGTGACGGCCTGAACTGCAATGTCTATTGTGAAGCAGTGGTTTTCGATTTCCAGCGGATGGACAGCCGTCCATATGGCGTGTCAAAATGCGCATTCACCCAGGTGATGCCTGCGATGGGCATGGGCGATGCGTGTTTTTTTATTGCAGACAGCCTGTTGTCTATGGGAATATCACCGAAGGCATGAAACTGCCGTCGTCTGCCTCAGCAAAGCAAGCTAAACGGTATGACGGATGCAGCGCTTGTGCTATAATGCGTATATGAGTCAATAGATAAGAACGCATATAGAAGAGGATGTAGTTTCATGGAATCATGTAGCCTGTATGACCAGAAGATTCAAACGGGAGATTATTGGGCGACCGTGGAAGCTTGCTATTCACGCACATTGGACAACTTCACGATGGCACCCCACTATCACCCCAGAATAGAAATCATGTATGTGCTCAAAGGGACTTGCCGTATTCACATTCTTCAATTCTCCCGTGACAGCAGGGAAAAAGCTACCAGGGTGACCGGCCGTCATGTGGAAAATTTGGGCCCGGGAGAATATATTCTGTTGGATGCAGGTGTTCTTCATGCGTTGGAGGTGCCTTTAAACTGCTATATAGCCAATGCCGAATTCTCTATCCGAAAAGAAGAATGTTCACCGGTGACCATTGAAAGCTTATGCAGATCATCCGTCGATTTCAAGAATATGGTGGAAAAGAGACGGTCTGTCATGCGTGGTGTGGACATATCCGGAAATATGTACACCGCTCTGTCTCAGGTGGTGGAGTGCTATGCATCATGCCACCAGCGTGTCTCCCAGCGCGCGCTGATAGATACGGCGCTTGCGCATCTTCTGGTTCGTTTTGCACAAGAAAATCAGGAAGTGGCAAGCAGTGTGCATCTTCTTCTGCATGTGAAAAAGGCTTTGATGCTCTTGCATGACCGGATCCAGGAGGATGTCAGAATAAATGACATTGCGAAAGAAATTGGGATTAATCCATCGTACCTGCAACGGATCTTCAAGCAGGCAAGCGGCCAGACAATGATCGAGTATTTGAATGCCATACGTGTCGAGCGTGCCAAATTCATGCTTTCCTGTACAGAAGATCCCATCGTGGATATTGCTGTCAGCGTGGGGTACAACTCTAGGCAGCATTTCTCCCATGTATTCACCATGATTACTGGTGTTTCTCCACAAGAGTACAGGAAAAACAGCGTAAAACATCAGAAGCGGCAGCTTTATATGTTTGACAATATTGTTGATGATACTGTTGATGATGTAGCAGGGAGCTAGACGCGAGTACTTGTATAAAATCTAGTAAAAAACAAACGCGTATAAAACCAAAAATGTCAGTATATATTACATTACAATTTTGCGTAGTCAAAATTTATTCCACCTGATGGGCTGGTTTATTGTATGATGACTGTAAACGGGTGTACAG
>JAEZLW010000105.1 GCA_023415145.1 Bacillota bacterium
CTCCTGCATATTCGGCGTGGGGGTGGTTTCTTCTGTTGCCGGCGATTGTGTTGGCAAATCTTCTGTGGCCAATGCGATATGAAAGGAGGATATAACTACAAGAAAGCAGAGTACAAGGGCGAGAATCCTTTTTGATACAGACATATCGCACGCTCCATTTTTAGTCAATACTGGAAATATGATAGTATATTAATGGGGTGTTGTCAAACAATAAAGAAAGGGAGAAGCTGATGCTCTGTAAGGGAACATTGACAAGTTAGACTTGAGTTGCATTTGTAAGCAGTATTTGGTAATATGAATAAATTACGGAAATAAAAGAATGGCATGGGAGAGGCAGCTATGAAGAGAATGCTTGGCATCTTGATTTGCCTTTTGATGGCATCGTTGTTATCCGCGTGTAGTGAGGAGGAGTTTTCCTATGCCATAGATGCCAGCAATGGAGCAATCATTACACAATATAGAGGCCATAAGACCGAACTGATAGTTCCATCCGTATTAGGTGGCTACCCGGTCAAATCTATCGGCTTGAATGCGTTTGGGAATAATCAAGAACTGACTTTAATCACTTTGCCAGAGGGGCTTGAGTCCATTGCTGCGGGGGCGTTTCATCATTGTGCCAGCCTTACCAGCATAAAGCTGCCCAAAGGGCTTGATTTCATAGGAGAACGCGCATTTTCCGCTTGTGAAAACCTTGCCTCTATCGTGTTGCCGGAAGGGCTTGAGACGATCGGATCATATGCATTCGGCGGTTGCAACCTAAAAAAGGTGAAACTGCCAAACAGTATAAAATCGATGGGAAGTAATCCGTTTAGAGGCTGTGGAAACCTCTCGGCAATTTCTGTCAAGCCAGATCATCCGTTTTTTACACAAGTAGATGGTGTTCTGTTTAATCATGTTGATCATAAATTGATCAGTTATCCTGTAGGCAAGAAGGAGCGGGCCTATATTGTGCCCGATGGTACCAAGTCTATCGGCAGCTTTGCGATTAGCAGCAGTAACCTTACCTCCATCACTTTTCCGAAAGGGCTTGAGTCCATTGACGATAATGCAGTGCCTTGGAACCAGATGCTTACCTCCATAACGTTTTGCGAAGGACTGAAAACCATTGGTGCAAATGCGTTTGAATGGTGTAAAAGCGTTACCTCAATATCATTGGCAGAGGGACTTGAGAACATAGGATCATTCGCATTTGAAGGTTGTTTGAACCTTACAACAGTGAAACTGCCGGATAGCGTTATGACCATGGGAAGTAATCCATTCGCTGTATGTAATGAGCTTGAAGAGATAATGATCAATTCTGATCATCCGGTGTTTACCCTTATTGATGGTGTCCTTATTAATAAAAATGAACAAAAACTCATTCGTTATCCTGTAAGCAGAATAAGCGGATCATATAGTGTGCCTGTTGGCATCCTATCTATTGATGATTATGCTTTCTTTGCTTGCGATAACCTCACCTCCATTGCTTTGCCGAATGGACTTTCATCCATTGGCAGCAAAGCTTTTTGCGGTTGTGATAACCTCACCTCAATAGCGTTACCGAATGGACTTTCATCCATTGGCAGCTATGCTTTTTACGATTGTGATAGCCTTACCTCTATCATATTACCGCAAGGACTTAAGACCATAAGCGATGGTGCATTCGGTAGCTGCTCACAGCTCATTTCCGTTACGTTACCTGCAAGCCTTGCATCCATTGGGAGACTTGAATTCCATCCAGGTACACTAGAAGAACTTAAGATGATAGTGGCACGCAATTCCTATGCTGAAAAATGGGTGAAAGAAAATGGTTTTCCATATCAGTATTCGGATTGATTGGCAGAATATGTAATTGATATTATCAAAGGAATGCTAACTCCTCAACTCAACTACAAATATATTTGTGTTGCATAGGGGATGCGTACCTATCACCTCAGTGTCACTCTATTCAAGCTATAAGCTTTTCTCTCGGTATATGGTACGTGAACACGCCATCATTCGCACCTGGAGAGCAGTGGTACAATCTTTTTCTCCTTTGCTTGAACATCAAAAATAAGATTGGTAGTAAATTTGGTAGTAAAATCGCTTTTTTGCCTAAGATAGAAGCCGCAAACCCTTGATATACTAAATGTTTCACGAATCCAGCCATCCCGCCTCCTAATCGGTAGGCCGTGGGTTCGAATCCCGCCGGGAACGCCAAAGAAATGGACCCCTTGAAGTATAGCACTTCAAGGGGTTCTGTTTTTTATTGGAGGAACTGCAGCAGCGGCTGGCGATACCTGGTCCGGTGCATGGCTGCCACAGCAACGGCCCGGAGGAAGAGCAGCAGCGGCCGGCGGGAAGGCATCAGAATGTGCGTGATGTGATGCAATTACGTGATGTGATCACATCATGCGCGCCTCCAGGATGCAACCCCTTTAGGGGTTGCTTCTATCGCGCTACATGATGCGTGCGCGAAAAGGTACTGTGACGCGGGCGTAAACTCCTGCGCCGCTGGCGACCCCGGTATTTCCTTAGTTTTTGAAATAGAAAAGTGGATTTCCTTCCGAAAAACAACATAGTAGTTACATGAGTAATGTAATTAAGAAAGGATATTGTTTGAAGGATGAAAAGTTCGGAAATTTTACTGCATAGAGATTTCCGACTTTGATGAAGGAGAATGCCACTTATTGTTAAAATGAATATGAGTAAATGATTTGATATTATGGATCAGATTGAAGAGGTGGAGAATATGCCCTTTAGGCGACAGCACTTTGTACCTGAGGTATATTTAAAATCATGGGAATCATTGGTATCTAGTATAAATGAGCCTAAGAAAAAATTTCGTGGTTTGTATTACTATGATAAGCATGATTTGTCAATGGGAGATGGCCGAAATAAAAAGTCAATACTATATTTTCCACATACATATACTATCAATTTCAATCTATTTCCGTATTTTCACCGCAGAGCAGAGATTGTAAGCGATTTTTGTAAACAGCTACAAGAAATTCTGGATCGTCGAAATGTTACTGTATTCCTTGATAATCACCCCATTAACGACATACGAGAACTATTATCTCTTGATGTACTAACTCATATTGACAATTGGGCTTTTGTAGATAGGGAATGTGGGGAGATCAGGTCAAATACTCGAACTGTTAATGAAATAAAGGATATCAGAAGCTACGTTTTGGAACATCAAATTGATAAGTATCTTGAGAAACGATGGGAATCCATCTTGACTGCTTTTTCTAGCGAAATTGAAATTGGTTTAATGCAGACTTCACATGCGCATGAGCAAATAAAGGTTTCACAAGATGTAGTATGTAAACTAATTGATGCAATGTTATTAATGTTGTGTAGAAATCCAGTTTTTGATTACATTGGCATATTTCCTTCTGTAAAGGAATCGTATATCAAGATAATTTCAGAATATCCACATAAGGAGGATGAGGATAGCGGAATTAGAAGAATTATGGATGAGCAAATGCATGCTTTATGGCTTAATGAAATATATAAAGGTCTATTTAGCAATGAATTTGGTTTTTTGACTAGTTTTAGTAAAGCCATAAAGAACAGTTGCCGCTTGATACTATTCATATGCCCAGAGAATAACGGTAGCTGGCTTACATCAGATAATCCGGCGTACATATATTACTGTAATGTTACTCAAACAAATAGAACAGGCTTTTACTTTCCATTATCACCAAAGTATCTATTAGCAGTTGGAATTGGAGAGCCAAACTCAATTGATAGTATAGATGTTCATATTACAAATAACGAAGGTGTAAGATATTATAATCGAATAACTTTATCTATGGCAAATGAAGCTATTATATCAAAAGAAAAATATCTTGGCTTCATTTTATAGAATCTTGTTGGTGTCAAGTAGTTTCGAGGTAAGTAGATAAAATAGATCGTTGGCTGTGGTTTGTGAACGCACTTACTGGTGAAACACCCACAACAAAATAAGAAATGTTGGAAGTCTTTTCTTTTAAAGCTTGAACACTATCACAAACACGTCTCGTCCGATATAGACAATGGTGTTCGGATAGGTACAATTTGGTGGAGGTGAGGGGAATCGAACCCCTTACTTAAAGATCAGGATGCATATCATCTCGGGTAATTCTTGGTATATGGTATAACATTAAAGCACAAGTTACTTAATATACGATTAATTGCTATTTGCATCCGATTCATAAACTAGAAACCAGAACAGCGAGTTTACTATATCCGTAAATAAGTACATGAGTTGCGATACGAACATACTGCTTAGTTGTTCAGAGGAAATTCCTTCCCAATGTGCTAAAGAGTTTCTGTAGTTCCTACCGATCTTTTTTTCTCCAACTGTCCCTAAGAAAAAAAGTACATTTTTCAAATGATCAAGGCCGAATATCCTAACAATATCTGGATTATTAGGACTTAGGAGTTGACCTAATGTAGCTTCATCTGTTGGGATGAATTGCCTGTCCTTCATGAGGTTAATATACACAATGCGTAAGATCTTTTCAATTAATGCACAGATAAACATAGATGCTCCGTAACATAGTGGTCTTAGTAAATGTTGATCTGGTTGATCGCTTTGCATTACTGGTTGGACCATTGTATAGAGCATCTCAAGATCACTTTCCGGATCATATCCAGAATAGCCAATCTTTTTGACAATAGTATTAAGAAACACAGCACACCAATGAAAACTTTCCTCAAATAGAATTTCATCATGCCAAATGATAGAAATCATTGAAGCACCCATATTTATGGTAATATCGAGGCGATTTTGATGTGTACTTGTGAAAAAGTCATCTCTTGGAATATTGCTACTAACAAAATCAATAAGATTGCGCTTACCATCAGATGGAAGTGCAAGGCGACTATTACAATGTTTTTCTCCATCTATGTTTTTCATTTCATGTGTTATATATAATTGTTTTAAAATCCAGTTTGGTATCGCTTTGAAATGCTGTAGCATTTCTCCAACAGGTATCTCATAAGTGAAGCGATGACCATTTGTTTTTAAGTGCTCGGTAAGCATTGCTTGAACATTTTTATTATCTTCAGTAAGTGTATTCGCGTATGGGTGCTTTATTATCTTCAAAAAAGCTAAGGTTTTGCGTATTCTCTGTTCTCTTTCAAGTAAATTCTCAGATGAAATGCTTGTAATAACATGCTGTATATCCTTCACGATTTTATCAATTAATGGAGTCAATATGTCGTTCAGGATTTGATTTTTTTTATTATAGGCGGTAGCTAATATGGAGAAGGTATTATCTGTACGGTAGCATATTAACATATCCAACCTATCAGGGCAAAACAACCTAGAAAATAACTCGGGATTCCCTTCAAGGTGTTTTCGAAAGTCTGAATATCTATCAATTATCAGGTGAAAATGTTGATCAATCAAAAACTCAAATACATTCTCTTTTATACCACATTGGAATCGTGCTATTAAATCAAGAGTAATATCTGGTAAATTATACAAAAGGTACGCATCAAGAAACTCTTCATTAAAAATTTCACTTATACTCAAATTAATGAAACTAATCACATGCCCATTATTTACCCTTGCAATTGTTTCATTTACAATCTCATTAATCTGATGAGTCACTACTTTTTCGTCACTCGATAAACCATCTGGAATCATTTGACACAATTCACGTATCTTTTTTGCAGATAAATAATCTACATAATCATGTATAGATCCAATGCTATCGAGTACTTTAAGGCTAAAGTAATCTTCTATTATTTGTGCGATATTTAGAATGCCCTTTACTTCCCACAAATCGGCTTGATATCCAGTTTTATGACTTTGCAAAAAGAAATGTATATTCTTTTCACTTAATGATTTTAGAAAGGTCATCTATGATTCGCCTTCATTCATATTTATTTCCTGATTTGAGATGATTATATTTCATTCGACTAAAATAGTCAATAAATGCCAGCTTACTTCGCAGAAATGTTATCGATATTTTTGAACGTTATTGCCTTAGGCTGATTGCATAATTAGTGGATATGTTATGTGAACACGCCATATTTCCTACCTGGGGGGGTAAGGATACAACCCATTTTTAAGTACCAGATAACGTTAATAACATAAGTGATTTGAATGGTAGTAAATTTGGTAGTAAATTCGAATTTTTGCTCAAAGGAAAGGCCGAAAACCCTTGATATATCAAGGGTTTCATGAATCCAGCAATCCCGCCTTCTAAGCGGTAGGCAGTGGGTTCGAATCCCGCCGGGAACGCCAAGAAAAGGACTTTCGTAAAAACAAAAGGGGTCACCCAAAGCGGTGGCTCCTTTTGGTATTCATAGAAATTGGCTGTGTTTTATGGTTTACACATGCTCGTGTGCCAACACAAAGAAAGTCTCCTGTGTTTCGTCTCCTGTGTTTCCAGGTGGGAAAAGTGGACGTTTCCCTGCCGGCTTAGAGTGCTATCGTTCCTTGCTGCTTTGAATCCTGCAATGGCTCAGGGGGATGAATGCCCTGGCGTATGGCCTCAATCATTGCTGGTTTCTGCGCATCCAGAGGGACGCCGGGCTCATAGCGGATGGGTTTGCTCACGTGGAAGAGATGGTTTTTATGATCCAAATGCACAGGATAAAACTTAAGCGCAATCCCAAGCGTGCGGTAGGCGAGGGGCGCAATCTGCAAAAAGCCTTCGTTGATCCATGTGTGATGGGATTGATAGCCTGAAGGCTGCTCAGGAAAAATGATTAAGCAGTTGCCGTTTTTTAAATGCCGGATGCTTTGGCGAAACGTCTTTACGCCCCGTGCGTCATGGTAAACAGGCACGCCTGGCGCACTTTTGAGTAGAGGCGGCAGGAGGATTGCAGCAATATAAGGCAGTGTGATGTTATACAGCGGTTCCATCAAGCAGCCGGGCTGCCACCAATAATCCTGCCGTACATAGGCCGGAACGGCCTTTGCGTCCAGCATATCGGCGTTCATCCATGAAAAGCACTTTTTACGCAAGGGAAACTTCGTGCACATATCTATGGGGCCCAAAGCTCCAGCGTGGTTGCATAAGAACACGCAGGGCTCGCCGTCAAAAGGCACATCCCATATGGTTTGCATCTTCTTTGAAAAAGTGCGTATCATCACGCCGACTACCTCATATAATTTTCCCATCTGACAGCTCCTTGCCGACAAAATACTGCATTTTTCTAATCCCTATGCATTATACTATATAAACTAAAAGCATTGTCAATCATTCCCGCAATGACAATGCGGCACTTTTTATATGTGTCTATTGACGATCATTCTATGCGTACCTATAATGCAGATAATCAATCAGGAAAACGGAAGAAAAAAAGCGCATAAACGGACGGAGAGACAACTGTATGTACGACATCATCACCATTGGCGAAATCCTGGTAGAGATACTTACGGAAAAAACAGGGCAGGTGTTCTATCATCCAGGCATATTGCTGGGTCCCTACCCCAGCGGTGCACCTGCGATATTTATCGACCAGGCGGCGCGTATGGGCACGCACAGCACGATCATTGCCAAGGTGGGGCAGGACGATTTCGCCCGCTTGAACCTTTGCCGCCTGCTTGAGGATGGCGTGGATATCACACACATACGAAAAACAGGTGATAACAGCACAGGCGTGGCGTTTGTTACCTATTATGAGGATGGGTCACGGCAGTTCATTTTCCATTTCGCTAAGGCGGCTTGCGGCGAACTGACTCCCGATGATGTGGACGAGAACCTGGTGGCTGACACACGCTACCTGCATATCATGGGCTGCTCCATCACCGGAAGCCCGTCCATGGGCGAGGCCATCATGCAAGCTGTGAGGCTGGCACGTAAGCGGGGCGTGCGCGTGAGCTTCGACCCCAACATAAGGCCTGAGCTGATGCACGGTTCAGCCTCGCAGTACTTTTGGGAGATCCTCAACGCGTGCGATGTGCTGCTCACGAGCAAGACCGAGCTAGGCAGCCTGCTTTCCGGGGAGGCTGATCCCATTGCAGTGCTGCTTGCGCAGCGCGACCGTATCATTGTCGTAAAGGACGGGGCGCACGGAGCTTGTCTGTACACACGTACTACAGCGCTGCGCGCGCCAGTTTACCCTGCAAAAGAGGTAGACCCAACCGGCGCGGGGGACTGCTTCGACGCAACCTTTCTCGCCGGATTGTGCCGCGGCCTATCTCTTTCGGAATCGCTCATGCGCGCCAGCGCCGCGGGTGCGAAGGCTGTGGAAAAACGCGGCCCCATGGAAGGCAACACCTCGCAGGAAGAGCTTGCGGCCTTTATGGAAAGCTGCGGTGCGCTTTCTATCAAGCTCATAGAAAATCCCTATAAGGAATAGAGCGGAGCAACTTAAAATCGTGTCCGAAATGCAATTGGATAGACGGATAGGCATGTGGGCTGCAGCAATCGATTCACCGTGTAATTGTTTTCACCTGGGTCAGAGTAGACAGCGAAGGAATCAACAATGCATGCCGGATTGCACACAAAAGCCCGTCCTCAAATGCGGACGGGTTTCTGATTCATGCGTCGGCGCCTTAAGGAGAAGTGCTATGCCTCCTCCCGCTCGGTACCGTCGGGCTTATAAATCATGCGAAGCAGCATGCCGCAGTCGAAGTTGCCAAATCCCCGCCCGTAAATGGTCAAGCCACCGGCATTGGGTTTGTTCGGGTCCACGGAAAGGCGCAGCTTGATTCTTGACTGGCGGTTCAGATTCAGCTGGTCGATCGTGACATCTGATACCTTCTGGCCGTCTGCGAAAGTACCGTTGGTATTGATCCGGATTTCCATCAGGACGCCATACTGGTTCATTGTCGGAACCCACCACGACGGGTTGTATCTGCCGCGCTCGCCTCCAAAATCGCCGGAGCTCTGCCATGTGCCGATCCAGGTGCCATTGATGGAAAACTGTATATCCGATATATAGTCGTTGTTGAACGCCGGCGCCTCCGATCCGAGTTCAGCCTGAAATATGATTTCCCGGAAGGTCGTGTTTTCAATCAGATAATTGGGGATTTCGTATTCCACGAAGCCGCTGACAAACCACAGGATCTGCGCCCTGAAATGCGCCGAATCCCCGAAATACCGCGGATTGTCGTACACGCCGATGATACGCTCGGACGTCGCCAAGCCGCACGTCGGGTTCACCTCATAATCGATATACTGTCCCGGCGCCATCTCCAACGTGTATGAATTCTGATGATACTCGTAGAAGCGCCCGAGCGGTATCAGATACTTTTCCTCCACCACCGAGCACATTTTCTGCACGCCGTGCTTTGCGGGCACGGTCTGGGTTTCGATGATGCCCGCTTCTTCCAGAATGTGAATATGCAGCGTAAGCGCACCATTTGTGATCTGAAGCTTATGCGCCAGATCCTTCAAATTGATCGAGTGGTTCACAGACAGGATTTTCAATATCTTCACGCGGATGTCCGATGCCATTGCCTTGAAAAACGGCAACGACTCGTCCAAATCTTCCAATAATCGCATATTACTCCCCCATATGATTCGGTTCCTGTGATTCTCATTATACATGATCGCGTAAGCATGTACAAGCGCTGCATCTGGCGCCAAACTGCACGCAGGCCTTTCAGCATCGCTCACTTAAGCATACGCCAGATCATTCTGCTTCCATGAATATGCGGTGTCTTCTTGCCTTATATGCTCCTCTTATTGCTGAAAAAACTATATCCATGCATATTGTTTTAGATTTTTATAAATTGTATAATGTTTCGATATTCTATTGATTTTTTAAGCATCATGTACTATAATGCAAATATATTAACGAGTAATTGTGCTAGTTATTCGTAACGATATGAAAACCATGAGCGCCCTGTTATTTAGCCTACTGCGAAATTAAGCATTTAGTTTTATAAATGCTTAAAATAAAGAAATGGTCAAAGGAGGCACCCCCGCGATGAAAAACATCCGCAGATTACTCGTCACATTACTGACTGTATGCTTGCTCACAAGCATGCTGGCGCCAGTCGCTCTGGCGACAGCCGGAGAGGTTACCGAACTCAACTTTTGGTTCTTTGCCGAAATGCACGAGGATTTCTATCAGCCAGGCATTGACGACTGGAATGCCACCCATCCGGACAGACAGGTCAAAGTCAATTTCGAACTGTATCCCAATCAGGAGCTGGGAAGCAAACTCCTGATCGCCCTGCAGTCTGGTGTCGGCGCTCCCGACATCGTGGATGTCAACATCAACTTCTTTTCCAATTTCCTGCAGGGCGACATTCAGCTCGCTCCTCTCAACAGAGTGGTAGACCCCGTGCGCAGCCAATTCATCGAGTCGCGCTTTGATGTCTACAGCAAAGACGGCGTCGTATACGGCCTGCCCACCCATGTCGGCGCGACGGTTGTGTACTACAACAAAGAACTGTGCGACGCGGCTGGCGTTGACATCGATGCCATCAAGACCTGGGCGGACTTCGAAGAAGCCGGACGCACCTATCTGGCCGCTACCGGCAAACCCTTTATTGGCGTCGAAACAGCCAGCCAGCGCCCCTTCTGGCCGATGATCGTACAAAAAGGCAGCGATTATCTCGGCCCGGACGGCAGCGTTACGCTGGATAGCCAGGCTAACATCGATGTGCTGACCAAAATCCAGAACTGGATAGAAGTCGACAAGTTTGCAGTTGGCCTTCCGCAAGGCACGACCTTCAACGAAGAAGCCTATGCCTTCATCAACGGCGGCGGTATCGCGGCGTTGATTATGCCCATGTGGTATATGAGCCGTTTCACAAGCTACATGCCTGATCTCAAAGGCAAAATCTTCGTGCGTCCGATGCCTATGGATGAAGGCGACGCAATGTCCGCCGGTATCGGCGGCACCGGCACCGCCGTCACCCTCCAGTGTAAGGATATCGACCTTGCAGTTGACCTGCTTGCGCATATCAAGCTGACGCAGGAAGCCAACAAGCGCTTCTGGACGGTTGCACGGTTCGACCCGCCCCGCTGGGACGTCTGGGATGCACCTGAACTGCAGCAGCCCGATGAATACTTCGGCGGCGAAAAAATCTTCCAAACCCTGCTGACCATCAAGGACGACATCCCCTCGCCCAACAGCGGCGCATTGCTCGCAGCCGCGCAGGATGTGGTTCAGAACACTGTGATGTATCAAGCGCTCGTTACGGGTATGGATCCCGCGGAAGTACTCAAGAATGCTGCCGCGGAGCTGCGTTCGAGATAAGCTCCTCTCTCATACAGCCCTTGGCATGACAAAGCCCGTGGAGCCTGCTATGTAGCAGGCTCCACACGCCGTACGGCAGCACCCTTCATAAAGCATGAAAGGATGATTGTGTGTCTGACAGAAGAGCGCTTTCCCATCAGACAACACGGGGGGCAATCCGAAGTTTCCTCTATTCGCAGAAAGCGGCGCCGTATGTGTTTGCCCTGCCGTTTATCCTTGCCTTCCTGATCTTTTTTCTGATGCCGACCATTCAGACGGTGTACATGAGTTTTCAAAAAGTGTATGGATTGTCGAAAATGGAATACATCGGACTGAAGAACTATATGCGGCTCAACAACGTTCACTTCTTCAATGCCATTAAAACCAACACGGTCTTCACGCTGGCCTGTGTCGTGACGATGATTCCGATTCCGCTGCTGTTGGCAGTTCTTCTCAACAATAAATTCATTCGCAGCAGACACGTTTACCGCTCCATCATATTCATCCCGTCACTCACGGCAGTGATCGTAGCCGGCATCGTATTCCGGCTTATCTTCGGCTCGCTGCCTACAGGCCTGATGAACTGGATTCTGGGACTGCTGGGCATTGCGCCTGTCAGCTGGAGCCTGGCATACTGGCCGAGCATGGTCATGATGGTGACTCTGGCACTTTGGCGCATGACGGGAATCTATATGATATATTTTCTGTCCGGCCTGCAGACCATTCCCGACGAGCTGTATGAATCGGCCGAAATTGACGGTGCAGGTACGATGAAAAAGTTCCGCCACATCATGCTGCCGCTTCTCAAGCCCACTACGGTGTACGTGCTGACGCTGATCGTGTTTCAGGGGTATCGTATGTTTGCCGAAAGCTATGTGTACTGGAACGAAAATACGCCCGGCGATCTGGGGTTAACAATCACACGGTATATCTACAACGAAGCGTTCCGGCAAAACGATATGGGCTTCGGTTCGGCGATCGGTATCACGCTTTTGTGCATCGTCTTGGTCATCAATCTTCTACAGCTGAATACTTTCGGGCTGTTCCGCAAGGAGGGTTAACCATGCAAAATAAAATAACCACCCGAAAGTATACTACGATATTGATAAAGTCTTTCGTTACGATCATCCTGATCATCGTATCGGTGGTCACATTGCTTCCGCTGTACTATCTGCTGCTCAGCTCCTTTACCGATACCAGCCGCCTGTTCAACGACGGCATCACGCTTATTCCCAAATGGGGTAATCTGGGCTTCTTTAATTATCAACTCGCACTAACGACCAAAAACGGTATCTACTTCTCTTGGTATCTGAACAGCGTTGAGATCGCGGCAATGTATACCATCGGCGGCGTATTTCTGACCTCAATGGTGGGGTATGCACTAGGCACTTATCGTTTCAAGGGCAGGAATCTGCTTTTTGTTCTTGTGCTGATTGTGATGATGATCCCCATTGAAATTCTGATGCTGCCTCTTTACAGTCTCACGGTGAAATGGCGGATCATCAACACCAAAGCCGGTGTGATTCTGCCGTTCATCGTAGCCGGCAATGCCATTTTCTTCTTCCGCCAATTCACCTCCGGCCTCCCGATGGAGCTGAAGGACGCCGGCCGCATTGACGGAGCGACTGAGTACGGCATCTTTTTTCGGATTATGCTGCCGCTGATGAAGCCTGCGCTCGGCGCTATGACAATCCTGCTGGCGATGGCGAGCTGGAATCAATTTATGTGGCCGTTGATTGTGCTGCGTGAAAATCAAAACTTTACATTGCCGGTCGGGCTGGCTTCATTAATCAGTCCCTACGGCGATAACTATGCCGTATTATTGCCCGGTGCCGTTTTGGCGATTGTTCCTGTGGTTATTTTATTCTTTTTCAACCAGCGTTACTTCGTATCCGGATTAACAAGCGGCGGGGTCAAGGGATAATCATTGATTCATAAAAGGAGTTTGGAGAATGACAACATATCATCCTGGCTGCGTTATCATTGATGCGGCTGCTGGCAAGAACACGATCGACAGGAACATCTATGGGCATTTCGCAGAGCATCTGGGTCGTTGCATATACGACGGCCTGTTTGTCGGCAAGGGCTCCCCAATCCCCAACCAGGATGGAATGCGCACCGACATCGTCGAGGCGCTGCGCAAGATTAAAATCCCGATTCTCCGCTGGCCGGGCGGATGTTTTGCCGATGAGTATCACTGGATGCATGGCATCGGACCCTTGGAAAAGCGCAAGAAAATGATCAACACCAACTGGGGCGGCGTTGTGGAGGACAACAGCTTCGGAACGCACGAATTTTTCAGGCTCTGCGAACTGCTGGGCGCCGAGCCCTATATCTGCGGCAACTTGGGCAGCGGCAGCGTGCAGGAAATGAGCGAGTGGGTTGAATATATCAATTTCGACGGCGAATCGCCTTTGTCCAATCTCCGCCGCATGAACGGACAGGATAAGCCCTGGGGGCTGAAATACTTCGGCATCGGTAACGAAAACTGGGGCGGCGGCGGCCGCATGCGCGCGGAATTCTACGCCGATCAATACCGGCGGTACTCCACCTTCACACGGAATTACGGCGACGCCAAGCTGTACCGAATCGCAGCCGGCCCCCGCAACGCCAACTACCACTGGACCGAGGTCCTGATGCGGGAAGCGGGCGACGTGATGGAGGGCCTCGGTTTTCACTACTATACGCGCATCGGCGACAAGGTCATTACCAAGCATATGCCCGACGGCAACGAGTTTTACCTGCGCGACGAAAGCCGTGCCAGAGGCTCCGCGACTGAGTTTGACGAGCAAGCCTGGTTCGGAATCATGAAGGCGTCCTGGTATACGGACGAACTAATCAGACGCCACTCTGAGATTATGGATCGTTACGATCCCCAAAAGAGAGTGTCTCTGGTGATTGACGAATGGGGAACCTGGTTTGACAATGAACCGGGCACGAACCCCGGCTTCCTATACCAACAGAACACCCTGCGCGACGCCGTTTCCGCGGCAATCAGCCTGAATATCTTCAACAACCACTGTGACCGCGTGCGCATGACAAACATCGCGCAGACCATCAACGTTCTGCAGGCCATGGTTCTCACGGACGGAAACGACATGGTGTTGACCCCCACTTACCATGTGTTTGACATGTTCTCCACGCACCAGGACGCCACGCTCCTTCCAGTGTCCGTGGCCGCCCTGCCATACAGCGCCGGCGGCGAATCAGTACCCGGTCTGAGCGTGTCCGCATCTGAAACCAGCAACGGGAGTATTTTTATCACGATTGCAAATCCCAACCCGAACTCGGGCGTCGATTTGTCCCTCAGCATCCTACCGAACCGGAAGCAGACGATTTCAGGCCAGATCTTGACTTCCGGCAGAATGCAGGATTACAATGATTTCTCCAATCAGAACAAGGTCCGTCTGCAGACGTTTGACGCCATTTCACATCAGGAAGGCCAAATAACCGCAAAAATCCCGCCCATGAGCGTCGTTTCGCTGCACGCCAAGTAAGCAGCGTACCACCGTGCATTAGCGCAGGTCTGTGCACACCCCGGAACCATCAGCATGGCGCGACGGCACGCTTTTCAAGCGTCAGCCATGATTCCCTCCGTCTTTGAGCAAATAGCACAGCCGCGCAACGATAGGTGGAAAGAATGACCGAGCTTAAGAGATGTGCAGAACATAAGGAAATATTAACCCTGCTTAGGTGTGCACGATGTGCAATCGTTAGTTGATGCACCACTCTAAAGTCGATGGCGGTGCATTGTATCAATTCATAGTAACATAGCCAAGAAAAGGACACTCGAAAAAAACAAAAGGGGCCACCCAAAGCGGTGGCTCCTTTTGGTGTTCCGGGAACAGGAGGAGTTTTTTTGGTTTACACATTTTCATGTGCCAACACAAAGAACCGTCGTCAGTGTTTGCTCACTGTTCTCTGCGGATGATTCCGGAAAACTCCCCGACCCAATCTTTCCAAAACTGCTCCAGGTCAAAGTCCTCTGGAAAGACATAATGCTCCGAAAGATATTCAGCCTTTAGCAGCCGGTCACAACGGAAAACCCGCATCCCCTGGCTTGTCTCGCAATAAGCCACCAGGTACCATTCCATGTTCTTGACAACCAGTCCGTAAGGCCGAATCTGCCGCTGCGTTGTTTCCTCATGCCCCAGGCTGGACCTGCGGTACGTGATGCGCAGCTTTTGCGACTGCCATATCGCCTGGCGAAGGACGTCCAGAAACGGGATGGGTTTTCTTTGTAGGAACCAGCTCTCCGGATCAAAGTAAAACTGTGAGATGGCCTTTTGGATATCCTTGGAATACTGCTCTGGCAGGCTTTGCTGCAATTTGTTAAGCGTGGTTTGCAGGCTGGCTCCTGTTTCGGGGCCAGCCGCAATGCCACTCAGATACAACTTAACCGCGTCATCGCAATTCATGCTCGTAAGTCCCGACGTATATCCCTCCATCAGCTGGAACCCTCCTGTGGGACCAAAGTCGGAGGTGATGGGGATACCTGACTGGCAGAGGGTTTCAATGTCTCTGTAGACGGTGCGCTCCGAGGTCTCCAAAGCATAAGCCAGGTCTTTGGCTTTTACCTTTTTTCTTGATTCCAGCAATAACAGGATCGCAATGAGCCGATGCAGCCGCATAGGTTATCCCTCTTTTTCAGGCAGTGGAACAGTTCGAATGTGCCTGCTACACAATAATCGGTACAGCACTGCCCTCCACGACATGCTCGACCGTGTTTGCGGATACAAGTGATGCGCCGTAGATGGATGCAGCCTGTTCCGCCATCTTCGGATCGAAGAACTCCGTACGGCAGGTGAATGGGCTGCTCATGCCATAAGGTGCAATGTGTCCAATCTTCTTCATTGCTCTTTGAGCACCCTTCCGAATGCATGCGCGGGCTTTCTCCGGCGACAGGTGGAGGCCAGGAACCTGTGTAAATAGCTTCGACGAACTGGTGAAACCTTCCTTCACGGCTACGCCCTCGATATCGGGCACAAGAGCCCGGGCCTCCTCTACCCCGGTGCGGTCACCGGTGATAAATACTGTGGGGATGCCATAGGAAGCGGCCGTGAGAACATTGACCCCAATCTCTCCCATTTTGACGTCGTTGATCCACATGCCTTTGATGTTGCCGTTAAAGCTATGTGCCAGGATGCCCTTCTCGGCGAAAGCCATGCCATGCAGTCCGCAAAGGAACATGGCGTCAAAGCTTCGGTCCATACCTTCCGGGCCTCCATCTCCAGCGCCCATAACAAGCCTGCAACGGGGGTGTAACAGCTCCACATCCAAACCTCCCGGAAACGCCCCATGCCCATCCCAGGCGACAATCTCGGTTGCGCCTCCTTCCAGCGCACCTTCTACAAGCGCGTTAAGCTCCAGCGTAGCCAGCTTGCGGGCCTGGTGGTAATACGCTCCGTCAAAGCAGCATTGTTTGAACATATCAACGACCCCTGCGGTACCTTCCAGATCACAGATGACATAAATTTTCATGGGTATTGCCCCTTTCCTCAAGATAATCATATTATAAACAGGAGTCTATGACATCTGTATGTCATAGATTATTTTCGGTAATAAAAAACTCCGCCGTAAGGCGGAGCCAGTTGAGCAAAGTTTGTTATTCCCCAAGGAAACGGATGTTGATATTGCCGTTGGAAGTATTAACTGTCAGCCTGGATTGTCCCCTGCCGCCGTCGCCAAGGCTGTCGTCGCCATTGGAGGTGTGGGAGGAGATGGTGTAATCCGACCGTTTGCCAGCCACACTGCCGGAGATGGAACTGTTGGAGCTTCGAAGCTCGATATCCGCGGAGGTCACATTGTCTACCGAGATGCGGCCGTTGGAGGTATCCAAACGCAGCTTTTCCTTGGCGGCGACATTCTTGGCTGTGAGTGAGCCGTTGGAAGATTTGACGTCCACCGAGCCGGATATGATCACATTGTCCAGCGATACCGAGCCGTTTGAGGTATGTGCGTTTAGCAGCGTGGCTGTAACATTGCTTGCCCCGATGGTTGCGTTGGAGGTATCGATGCGGATTTCGCCGGCAGCCTTGAGGCTGGAAACACTCACCGTGGCGTTGGAGGTGCTCAGCTTCAGCGTGCCTGCATACGCTTCGGGCACGATGAGCTCCACCTTGGGATTGGAGTTGCTGAACACATTGAAAATACCGGTAAACCAGTTTCCAACATTGAACAGGTTGTCGTACTTGTACTTGAGCGTCAGTACGCCGCCTTGAAGGGATACCTCGTAGGGGTCCTTTTCGCACGTATAGTAATGAATCGTTACTTCATTGCCGTTGGAAGGCGTCACCTTCACAGGCATGTTCCTGGCCCTGATGATGATCTCATCAATGCCCATGGCATCTACCGTATAGTCTTCCTTCTCGTACACGATCTCCGTTGCCCCGCCGCCCAGCACGGGAGCATCGGTGGCAAAAGCCGTCATGCCCACAAAGTACAGGGCCAAACCAACCACCAGCAGGATGCCGGCCATTTTCAAAACCGAGTTGTTCCTTTTCATACAATACCCCTCCTGACAAATCCCTTTTTCATTCTTGATACCAATCCCAGCGTTGCACCCGTAGCCAGGGGAATAGCGCTCTTCGCCCCGTAGAACAAGAAGATGGAAAGCCCCATCGCCGCCATGCCCAGGCCGATTTGCCCGATCACCGGCAATCCAAAGTGGAAGCCGCCGGTTAAGAGTGTGATGATGGCCGCCAATCCGCCTGAAAACAACCCCAGGCAAACAGCCCACATGACAAGCACCATCACCCATACCAGCGTCAGTGCCACCACCAGCAGCGCCACGAAGGTCACCAGCAGCGGAAACCATAGCGGAAAGCCCAGGATGATCAGCGCGATCATCAAACCGGTCATTTTTGCCCTCGGTGCCGTACCGCCCTTGAAATCCGCCGCCACACGCTTGGCGATCACGTGCATGGGCTCCATTTTGGCCACAGCCTGCTCTTCTGTCATGCCTTCTTCCATCCGGTCGGCGATGATTTCCGAATAATAGTTTATTGTTTGTTCCAGTTCCTGCTTAGGCACGCCACGCAGTTCCTGCCGAAGCCCCTCAAGAAATTGTTGCCGCGTCATTGTCCTACCCTCCTGATAAAGTCGTGTACCTTCATTACTTCCATCCAGTCGGTTGAAAATTCTGCAATCCTGTTCCGGCCTGCCTGGGTGATGGCGTAATACTTGCGCAGCCGGCCATCATGCTCCCTGGTGTAAATCCGCAGGCACTGTGCGCTTTCCAGCCTTTTCAAGATCGGATACAAGGTGGATTCCGATATTTCTATGACAGCGGAAATGTCCTTGATGAGCTGATAGCCGTAGGAATCTTGCTGAGATAACAGGGAAAGTACGCAGATTTCCAGCAGTCCCCGTTTCAACTGGGTATCCATGGTATCACCTCCTGACGCGGTGTATCATACATCGCACAATACTATGTGTCAAGCAGTATAGCAAATTCTAATCATATCCTAATGGAATGCAAAAGCAGCCTTGCAAAATAAGCCTTCCGACAGAACTTTTTGGTTACATTGTGTGGAACGAGTAATCGAACAACAAGAGCACGCAGCATCCTTTGTGCAGGGTTTGCCTAATCACTTGGCCTTCAGTACTACATCTAAAAAAAACAAAGATTTAGCAAGAAACCGTCTATTTATAACCGGGAAGGAAGCCTTTACAATAAGACCAGAAAGGAGGATTCCCCAAATGAGTAAACAATTGCTAGTCAAAATCACAGCCCTGTTGATCCTGGTCCTGGTTGCTGTGAGCGCAAGCGCGCTGGCAACCGACAGCGCAACCGGTACAATGATCGACAGCGCCGGCAAGTCCATGATGGACAAGGAATTGCCCATGCCGGGCATGATGACCGAAGCAGGCTACATTGATTTGAAACCCGAAGAAGCCAAAATGCTGATTGACACCACGCCGGACCTTGTGATACTGGACGTATCACCCAAATATGCCGAGGGCCACCTGCCGGGCGCTTTGCATTATTACGTTGGCGACGGTTCTTTGGATGATGCACTCCCGATGCTGGACAAAAGCAAGCCCTACCTTGTGTACTGCCACATAGACAGCGCTTCCATATTGGGCGCAACGAAGCTTGTTGAAGCAGGCTTTGCCCCCGTATACAGGCTGGAAGGAAATTACCCGGCCTGGGTGGAAGCCGGCTACCCGGTTTCTGTTCTCACAATGGAAGAAGAAATCGCCATGAAGGAAAAAGCCTTGTCCATGCCGGGCGTGGAAATGCCGGCATTGGGCATGATGGCCGAAGCAGGCTATATTGACCTTTCGCCTGAAGAAGCCAAAGCGCTGATTGACACCACACCGGATCTTGTGATCGTGGATGTATCGCCCAAATATGCTGAAGGCCATTTGCCCGGCGCTTTGCATTATTACGTTGGCGACGGCTCATTGGATGCAGCCATCCCGATGCTGGACAAGAGCAAGCCCTACCTCGTATACTGCCATACAGACAGCGCATCCATATTGGGCGCCACGAAGCTTGTAGAAGCAGGCTTCGCCCCCGTATACAGGTTGGAGGGGAATTACCCGGCCTGGGTGGAAGCAGGCTATCCCATCTTGAAGTAATCCCGGGCAAAATCGTGAAAAGGGGCTATCCGGCCGCGCGCCGGATATGCCTCTTTTTCATGCATGCGCATTGGCAAACGGCAGGCTGAAAACACTTGTGCGAAGCATGCATCATGATGCAAATCAAAACGAATATTTCTCAAAAATCAGTCGATTGAGCAGCTTAACGAAACATTTTATAATGAACTCATCCACAGCAAGGAGGTGAGCGCATGCAAACCGAGTCTTTGTATATCAGCACAGTGTTCTTTGCCGGCATCATATCTTTTCTATCCCCATGCGTTGTACCGCTGCTGCCAGTGTATTTGTCGGTGCTTGCAGCGCCCGGTGCGGCCGGGGAAGCGGAAAAAACAAGCGCGCAGCGCCGGCTGGCCCTTGTGCTTCGCACGCTTTTGTTTGTCGCCGGCCTTGCCGTTTGCTTTGTACTGCTTGGGTTTGGCGCAGGCGCATTGGGCGGCGTGATCAACAGCAGCGCGTTTATTAAAGTGATGGGTATCATCGTCGTTATTTTGGGTATACACCAAACAGGGCTTGTCAAATTGAAATGGCTCTACAGGGAAAAAAGGGTGGGATTCAAGCGCGCGAAAAAGATGGATGCCCTGGGCGTATTTTTGCTGGGATTCGCCTTCAGCTTTGGATGGCCGCCCTGTGTCGGGCCGGTGCTCGCGGCGATCCTGGGGCTTGCGGCCGGCGGGGGTACGGCGGCTTATGGCGCGTTTCTCATGGCGGTTTACTCATTGGGCTTTGCCGTTCCTTTTATCCTGCTGGCCCTGTTCTCGGAGGTATTGCTCGCAAAAATCAAATGGCTACACAAACACCTGAAAAAAATCAAGATTGTGGGCGGCATTTTCATTATACTGATGGGGCTTTTGCTGATGACCAGCAATTTCAATATGCTCAACGCATGGATTGGAGGTTTAACATGAAAAAACGTTCTGTATGGTGGGTTGCCCTGGCACTTGTGCTGGCGGCAGGCCTGATGTTCACCACGATCATACTGGCGGATCAAAAGGATTCCGGCATGATAGACAGCATGAAACCCGGGCCGGCAGCAGGCGCGGCAGCGCTGGCGGCAGCAAATACGGCTCCCGCGTTCACCTTCACCAGCTTTGCAGGCGACGCCGTAACCCTGTCCGATTTTGCGGGCAAGCCGGTGTATATCAAGTTCTGGGCATCGTGGTGCTCCATTTGCCTGAGCACCTTGGCCGAAACCGATGCGCTGGCGGGGGAAGACAACGATTTTTCTGTGATCACGGTCATATCCCCCGGGGTCAACGGGGAAAAAAGTGCTGAAAGCTTCAAAACATGGTACAATGGTCTTAGCTACAAAAATACTGTTGTGCTGTTTGACAATGGCGGCAAATATATGCGGGAATTGGGCATACGCGCCTTTCCCTCCTCCGCGTTTATCGGCGCCGACGGCTCACTGCTTGGCGTTACGGTCGGACATACGCCAAGCGAAAAGATCAAGGAAATGCTGAATACGGCGTCCATGCCCCCGCCAAATGAAATCAGCAGGACAAACGCCGCGGATGAAAACCCAATGACAAAGGCCGATCCGATGCCGGCAAAATATATCTACCTGGCCGGCGGTTGTTTCTGGGGCGTTGAGGAGTATATGTCGCGGATTCCGGGGGTGATCGACGCATCGTCGGGCTATGCCAACGGAACCACCGAAAACCCAACCTATGAGGATGTTATCTATCGAAAAACCGGCCACGCCGAAACGGTGCGGGTTGAGTATGATGATCGTGTGATACAACTGGACGTTCTTTTGAAAACCTTCTTTACCGTCATCGATCCTACCAGCGTAAACAGGCAGGGCAATGACATCGGCACCCAGTACCGCACCGGCGTTTACTATGTGGACGATACCGACCTGCCTGTCATCAAAGCAATCGTCAGCCTGGAGCAGGCAAAGTACGCGGACCCGATTGTGACCGAGGTTCTCCCGCTTAACAACTTCACCCTCGCGGAAGAGTACCACCAGGATTATCTGAAAAAGAACCCGAACGGCTACTGCCATATCGACCTGACGGCGGCCAGGAGCACAGCGCTTGAAAACTTCATCAACAGCCAGGTCTATCCCGTGCCCACACAGGCCGAGCTTAGGGAAAGGCTGACCGACATACAGTACAAGGTGACGCAGGAGAACGCCACCGAATACGCCTTTTCCAACGAATACTATGACAACCATGAAAAGGGCCTGTATGTGGACATCGTGACCGGCGAGCCGCTGTTTACCTCAACGGACAAATACGATTCCGGCTGCGGCTGGCCCAGCTTTACAAAGCCTATCATACCGGATGTGGTCACCGAGCACAGGGATGAAAGCTACAACATGGTGCGCACCGAGGTGCGCAGCAGAGCGGGCAATATTCATCTGGGGCATGTGTTTGAAGACGGCCCCAAGGACAGGGGCGGCCTGCGCTACTGCATCAACAGCGCGTCCATCCGGTTCATCCCCTACGATGACCTTTTAAAAGAGGGCTACGGCTTTTTGAGGGATTACATTGATTAGGAGCAGCGTATGTATAATCTGCTGATTGCCGACGACGAAAGCATAGTCCGCAGGGGTATCAAAACCCTTGTGGACTATTCGGCTTTGGAAATCGGCGAGGTTTTCGAGGCCGAGAACGGGGAGGCTGCGCTGGAAATTGTAAAGCGTGGCAGCGTGCATATTGTTTTTGCAGACATCAATATGCCGCGGCTCAACGGCCTGGATTTTGCGAGGAAGGCAAGGGAGGTGGATGGCTCCATCAAAATCGCGCTGATCACCGGTTATGATTATTTTGACTATGTGCTGACCGCCCTGAAAATTGGGGTGGACGATTACATGCTCAAGCCTGTCTCCAAGGATGACGTAACGGAGCTGCTCATCAAGCTGGTTGAAAAGCGCAAAGCGGCCGACGGCCTGACCACCGTACTGAAGTCCGCCGATAAGATCGCAGGGCTTTCCGGCTTTACAGACGATGAAGGCCTCAAAAAAACGCTGGGCAGCGCCATCGAAAAAAACATACAAAACCCCGCGTTCAGCCTTTCCATGCTTGCCGAAGAGATTGGCTACAACGCGGCGTACTTAAGCACCCTGTTCAAGAAATACTTTGGCATGAATTTTCGGGACTATCTGCTGGACATGCGCCTGGAGCGGGTGAAAATTCTGCTTTTGTCTTCGCAAATGAAAAGTTATGAGATCGCATCGGCCATCGGGATGGATGACGCGAACTATCTGAGCACCTGCTTTAAAAGGAAGTATGGCGTTACCGTTTCCGAGTTTAGAAGGACAGGTGGACGGCCATGAAGCAAGGAAAATGGCAGAAACGAATGAGAAGCTTTGGCTTTCAGATTGCAGCCTTTTCCCTGATCGCGGGGCTTCTTCTTTTGTCCCTGTTTGGCGGCGTTGTGTACTTTGTGGTATCCGACATGTTTGTAAGGGAGAGCATTGCCAAAAAGGATATGGCCATCGGGAAAATTGCGGCAGATATCGGGGCGGACATTCACCATGCCAAGAGCCTGCTGAAACTCGTCAACGCCTCCACTGCTTTCAACGATTATGCTGTTACCGGCGCAGACGGGCAAAAGCAAAGCGTGATGCGCCTGATGGATGCCATAGAAGAAAATGACAGCTATGTGTTTGCCGTGTTCGCCGCCTTTGCGGACGGAAGGGTTGTCGGCATCAGCAACGCTTCGGCCCCGCTTGATGAAAAGGAGTTTGAAGCCCATCTTAAAAACAATATGCCCTTTCTCTCCGCCGCGCGGTCGAAAAACTATGCCCATGACGACGGCTGCGTTGTAACCATGGGCATACCGGTGACGGCGGAAACAGGAGAAAGCCTGGGCGTGCTGGCCATGGACCTGGATTATTGCATGTTCGGCGATACGATTGCCGGCATTGACTTTGGTGGATCCATCCATATCACCGGCGAGGCGGGAGAAGTCATCTTTCAAACCGGGGACAGCGCGGCGCTGAAGATGGACTTGAAACCGGGGTACGACTTTTCAGAAAATGTGCTGACCCAGCGTTACCCCATTCCGGAAACAAACTGGTATGTTGTTGGCCAGGCGCGTTTGGACGGCCTTGATGTTTTACGGCGGCAGCTGTTTGATTTTGTCGCGCTGACCGGGACGCTGCTTTTTCTGGCGCTGTTTTTGATCACCGTCAACCGTTCCCGTAAGCTGACGACCCCGGTGGCCAGGCTGGCCGGCAGCATGGAGGACATTGAAAGCCTGCAAGAGCTTTCGCTGCTTTCTGATGAGATATCCGAAACAAAGGTTCTTACCGAAAGCTACAACCGCATGATCGCAAAAATCAAGCTGCTGATGGCCGAGCTTAAGCAAAAGCAACAGGAGCTGCGGCAGACTGAAATCAGCGCGCTGACCAGCCAGATCAATCCCCACTTTTTATACAACACGCTGGATACAATTGTCTGGTTGGCGGAATTTCATGATAACGACAAGATTATCGCGCTGACCAAATCGCTGGCGTCCTTTTTCCGGCTTTCCCTCAACAATGGCAACGCGGTGGTCAGTCTGCAGGATGAGCTTTTGCATGTCAAGCAATATCTGTACATTCAAAAAGAACGTTACGGCGACAAGCTTGCCTATACCTTTGATGTGGATGAAACCCTTTACGACTGCATGGTGCCCAAAATCATACTGCAGCCCATTGTGGAAAACAGCATTTATCACGGCATCAAGCCCATGGACGGCAACGGGCACATTACAATCAGCGCGCACCAGTCCGGCGATGACCTGCTGCTCACCGTAAAGGACAACGGCGTGGGGTTTGATGCGTGCAAAGCATACGGCGTGGGGCTTGGCAATGTGGAGAAAAGAATCAGGCTGTATTACGGCGAAGGTGCCGGCATGGATATCACATCACAGCCCGGCGAAGGCACAACCGTATGCCTGAAGCTGAAAATGGATATACAGTATAGTTATCCCATTCAGTGATAACCGTTCCAGCACGGATGTTGACACATTCACAGTATAATGCTAGATTATAGAAACGATAATTGTGCTTACGCAAAGCAGAAATGCCGTACTTAACAATCCATGAAAGCATTGAAACTGGAGATGTACTCATGAAACAAAAAATGGTTGGAATGATTCTATTCATGGTAATGCTATGTGTCCTCCAAACAGCATTTGCAATGCAGATTTTTGTTAGAACTCCAGCAGACAAAACAATCACCCTGGAGGTGGAACCAAATGATACCATTGAAAATGTAAAAGCCAAAGTACAAGATAAGGAAGGTATCCCGCCAGATCGGCAAATTTTGAAATTTGCGGGCATACAGCTGGAAGACGGACGCATACTGTCAGACTATGATATCAAGAAGGAGTCTACCTTGCATTTGGAGATTGTATCAGCGGAAACACCGGCTCCCACACCAACACCGGCACCCGCACCAACACCATCTCCAACGTCAGCACCGTCACCGGCGCTCACGCCTATAGCTACGCTCGCGGAAACACCGGCTCCAACGCTTGCTGTATGGCATAACAATACATCTTGCAGTGAAGGGTTGCGTTTTCGTGATATCAATCCTGATTTAACGGATAAATGGTATATGTTCACACCGGTTGATTTATCGGTGGAGGGTACTCAGACGTATCGTTTGATTGCCTCAAATGCACGGGTGGTCGGCACCGTGACTGTAGAGGTGGTGCAAGGATTTGTTACAGTTGATTATTCCACAACAGCATTACATGCCAGGACACACAATGAGTTTTTGACGTTTATACCTCATTTGGAGGGGCTGCTGTCCATAGAACCCGAGCGTTTTTCGATGATATCTTATAACTTTGGTGAACCGATTAGCATAGATGACCTGCTAAATGGTGAAACAAACCAGTTGCTATACATTCGGAATGTGTTGACCTACCAGCCAAATGGTGAAGGAAGCAGTTATTTTAGTGATCGATCAAAAGGGTATAGAGATCTCAAAAGCAGGCTGATGTCTATGTTGGAGCAATATCATTAAGTGGCTTATGAAACATTTCTTACCAGTATGTTGTAGCGGCAAATATGATTATCGGCCTGTTTGCTCCTGCCGCTCAAATGCAGCTTCATGACTTTCAGATGGTTGATGACGTGGCTTACTCCCGCCTTTCAGGTGACGACGGTGTCCCTGGTGTTGGAGGCGAACCATCCCTGGGAAGCCCGTAAAAGACACTTTTGCTGTTTCTTTGCCTCAAAACGCTGGAATCATCACCTTCGCTGTTTCTGTAAGCACGAAGAGATGGCCGAGATGCCTTAAGCGCTGGTCTTGAAAGTCCAGCGCGAGCCAAAAAACTTGATATGTCAAAGGGTTCACCGATGCCTGACATCGGTGTTTGTTGTTTTGCATGCCGTTTTGATGGCAATTCTACTGCTTTCCAAAGAAAAGCAAGCAAAGGGATGCCATTGTTATGCAATGCCGATCTGCAATTATCCTGGTTCGAAATACCTATATAGAAATAAATCCAAAACCTTGCATGAACTTATTGATTCACCTTCAACGAATGGGTGAACTCCCTCGGAGAAAAGCCAAACTCTTTTTTAAAGCATCGCGAAAAATGCTGAGGCGTGGCATAACCCAGCATATCTGATATCTGGGTGATGCTCTCTTCTCCTTTTAGAAGAAGATGCCTGCTTTGTGCCAATTTCAACCGATGGATATGACGCAAAGGTGAAACGTGCAGCTGACGCTTGAATAACGTGGCCAAATAGGATGGACTGATGTGAATGTGGGAAGCTACTTCCTTGACTGTCAGATGCTCCATGGTATGGGCGTCGATGTACAAAAGGGCACGCTCCACCAGCTGGTTTTCCGCCACGTTATGCGGCTCCTCCCTTTCCTTTCCGGCAGTATGCCCTTGAAGCAGCAGCAGCAGCATCTGGGAACACAAGCACAGAATCATGTCCGCCTGGTACGGCCCACCTTCCTTTTGTACAGCCAGTATCCTTTGTAAACAGGCGCTGATTTCCCTGGTGGCGGAGATGATGGTGCCGCAGGGTAGTACAAGATCCGAAGGCAGCACATCAAAGCTGATGGTGACAAAGGATACCGGTGTATCTGCCTGAGCGTATTGCATGTGCCATTGCCGCGGAGCAAAGAGCATCAATTCCTGTTGGTTCAAAGCCAGGTCACGGCCGCCTACCACGCAATGGAGGCGGCCCATGTCCACATATGTCAATTCATAGGGCGCATGGCTCTCCCCCGGGAAGAAAAACCCCTTGGGCTTCTCCTGGTAAAACAACGTATATAAGCAGGGGATGGTGACCGTGGGGCGCAAAACCGACACGCCGGGCTTTTCCATGGACAGGTTGTATTTTGCAGCACCTGCCCTGACGTAAAGCTCCACATCCAAAGGCGGGGAAAGGGGGGACAGCGCAAAAGGAATGCCGGGGAATATGCGAACAGGCTTATCCAAATAGAAAGTCGTAGATTTGCCTGTCAAAGTATTGAGCACCTGCAAAAGCACCATATCCTTTGGCGTATTGATCAAGACGGAATCATGCTCCCACACGCTGTATTCCGTTGGGTATTCGTGCATATGGATGGATAATTGCTCATAACCATCCCTATTTTCATCCAAAAGAACTTCCCCAAAAGCGGAAATTGTGAGAGCGTTGAGGTTTTCGATCATAATATTTCCTCCGGTACTTTACTTGGGTTCATTATATCACAACCTTCATTCAAGGCGTTCAAATTTATCGGAAACTTATCCAAATCTTCACACATTGCCCAAAGCTATTGACTTTCCTCTCCGTATTTTGTTTCATGTGGATATACTGTATGACCAAGGTGAGAAACGTGCATAAACCGCAGCTGGTGATCATGGCGGCAGGGCTGGGCAGCCGCTACGGCGGGCTCAAGCAGATCGATCCGGTGGATGAGCAGAAGCACCTGCTCATCGATTATGCCATGTATGACGCCCTTCACGCAGGCTTTGAGGATGTGGTGATCATCCTAAAGCCGGAGATGGAAAGGGATTTCCGGGAAGCCATCGGTAATCGTATTGCTCCCTTTACAGACATCCGTTATGCCTTTCAGCGTTTGGATTCGCTTCCTGAAGGCTTTCATGTGCCTAATGGCAGAACAAAGCCCTGGGGCACCGCCCACGCCATACTGTGCGCCCAAAATGCAATCGTCGGCCCTTTTGCCGCAATCAATGCCGATGATTTTTATGGACGCAGCGCATTTGAAAGCATATATGGCTTTTTATCCTCCCCGCATCCTGAAAACGAGCATGCCATGGTGGGGTACCGCATTGAAAATACCCTGACCGATCATGGCCATGTGGCCCGGGGAGTATGCTGTGTGGGATCGGATGGGTATCTGACCGGAATCGTGGAACGTACCCATATTGAAAAGCGGGACAGCGATGCCGCCTATACGGAGGACGGTGAGCGCTTTTACACGATCCCCCGGGAAACAACGGTGTCCATGAACCTGTGGGGATTTCAAAAAGCAATGCTGGACGCCATCCGGGAAGGGTTCTCATCTTTTTTAAGGGAGCACCTCAAAAATGATCCTAACAAAAGTGAGTATTTTCTGCCCCATGTGCCCGGCAGGCTCATCGCAGAAGGAAAAGCGCGGGTCAAGGTGCTGCCTACGGAGGAAACCTGGTTCGGCATCACCTATCAGCAGGATATGCCCTTGGTACGCAAAGCCATCGCGGAAAGAAAAGGCCGGGGAATTTATCCTGAAAGGCTGTGGAGCATGTAATGGAAAAAGTTGCTTATTCATTTGAACTAAATGGCCGGCCAATAAGCTGCGTTCGATATGGCAACGGGCACATCAATACCACGTATCTTGTGGAAACCGACCGGGGAGCCCGTTATATTCTGCAAAAAATCAACCGCCACATTTTCAAAAACGTGCCTGCGCTGATGAAAAACATTCAGACCGTGACGGAGCATCTGTGGAAAAAGAATCCCGACGCAAGACGCGTTCTGCGCCTGGTGCCAACCGTGGACAATGCGCAATACCTTGTCGATGAAACAGGGGAGTACTGGCGGGCCTACGTGTTTGTGGAGGACAGCATATGCCTTGATAAGGCGGAGCCGGCGGAAGCGTTTTATCAAAGCGGTGTGGCTTTTGGGCAGTTTCAAAGCTTGCTTTCCGATTTCCCCGCCGAAAATCTCGGCGAGACCATCCCCGGCTTTCATGATACCATCAAACGCTACCACCGCTTGAGCGAGGTGCGCAAGGCGGATCCATATCATCGGGCCGGCGAGGTACAGGCAGAGATCGATTTTGCCATGAAACGGGAGGATGAAGCCGGCACCATGGTCAGAATGCTGAAAACCGGCCAACTGCCCCTGCGGGTAACCCACAACGACGCCAAGCTGAACAATGTGCTGCTGGATAAGGTTACAGGCAAGCCCCTCTGCGTGGTGGATCTGGATACTGTGATGCCAGGCCTGTGCGGCAACGACTTTGGCGATTCCATACGCTTCGGTGCATCCACCGCGTTGGAGGATGAACAGGATTTGAGCCGTGTCAGCCTGTCGCTTCCCCTGTTTGAAATGTATGCCAGAGGCTTCTTGAGCGCCTGCGGAGGAAGCCTCACCGCGCCGGAGCTGGAAACGCTACCCCTGGCAGCCAAGCTGATGACGTTGGAATGCGGCATTCGGTTCCTGACCGATTATCTGGAAGGCGACGTATACTTTCGCATCCACCGGAAAGGACACAATCTGGACCGCTGCAGGACGCAGCTTGCCTTGGTGAAGGACATGGAGCATAAGTTTCGTGATATGCATGCCATCATCGTCAGGGAAAGCGGCCGCGTGATACCTGCGTAAGACAAATCCCTTTTTCTAGTGGAAAGAAGGTGCGTATATGATCAGGCTGGTGCTCTTGGGCGCTGGACAACGGGGCATGATCTACGGGGAAGCCGCACAAAAAAGCGGACTGGCCGTGGTTGTTGCGGTGGCTGAACCTCATGCGCTGCGCCGCCAGGCTGCCGCGACGGCTTTTTCCATTCCTCCGGAGCATGTGTATGACAGCGCGGAGGGTTTGCTGAAAGCCGGCAAGCTGGGCGATGCCCTGATCATCGCCTCCATGGACAGGGATCATTACCGCCAGGCCATGACCGCCATGGATTTGGGCTACCACCTGCTGCTGGAAAAGCCTGTATCCCCTGATCCTTTGGAATGCCTGCACATTGCGAAAAAGGCGGAGGAGACGGGCCGTACGGTTACGGTGTGCCATGTGCTCAGGTACGCGCCGTTTTTCAGGGCCTTAAAGGCCATCATCGACAGCGGTGAACTGGGCCGCGTGATCTCCATCGTACACAATGAAAACATCGGCAACTTTCATATGGCCCACTCCTTCGTGCGGGGGGACTGGCGCAAAAGCGAGGACAGCAGCCCCATCATACTGCAAAAGTCCTGCCATGATATGGATTTGCTTATCTGGCTTACAGGCAGTGAAGCCGAAAAGGTTTCCTCCTTTGGACGGCTTACCTATTTTAAGGAAGAAAATGCACCCAAGGGCAGCGCCGCCAGGTGTCTTGCGTGTTCAGCGGCGGAAGAATGCCGCTTTGACGCCCGCAAGTGCTACCTGCCCATTGCCGGCAATTGGCCGGCGGCCGTGCTTTCTCTGGACCAGAGCGAGGAAGGGTTGATGAAGGCCATCGGGGAAGGTCCCTACGGCAGGTGCGTATACCGCTGCGACAACGATGTCTGCGACCACCAAATCGTAAACATACAGTTCAAAAGCGGCGTCACCGCTGCTTTCAGCTTAAGCGCCTTTACAAACCGCATGTCACGCACCATCAAGGTGATGTGCGAGCATGGAGAGATTCGGGGTTCCGATTACGACAACCGCATTGAAATCATTCCTTTTGTATCCACCGGCGTGGGCGAAACGAATGCCCGTACCGTCTTCCCCGGCCAAATGTCCGGCGCTCACAACGGCGGCGACGATGGGCTGATGCGTGATTTCCTGGCGCTGCTTATACAAAACAGCGGCGATACCGCCACCTCCATCGCCCGGTCGGTGGAAAGCCATCTCATCGCCTGTGCGGCGGAAGCATCGCGGCTTTCCCGTGCGACAGTGGATATGGATGCCTACCGCAGGGAACTTAAAAGCACAGCCAAACAAACGGTCACTGCTGATCTTTTGCATGCCTGGGCGGCATATGCCGGGATTCCTTTGCCCGAGGGCATAGAGCCATACATCGAAGGTATGGAAATGCCCAGGCAAACGCGATTGATCGACCCGGACTTTTTTGCAAGCACCATGCAAAGATGCGCCATGCCTGAAGAAAAGGTCCGGATGCTGCATGATGCGCTTGATCAGATCGAAGATGATGAAACCCTGCTGCGCCTGTCGCTTGTATTACGAGAGGATGCACTTGTCGCGCTTCATCGCGGCACAGCCTGCCACTTTCCCCGGCCGGAGCCCAGATGTTTGAGCGGCTTTGCAAGGGATGCCTACGCTTTCCTGTACGCCCTGTCCTGCGTGGAGCCGGCCCTGAAGCTGGCGGCCAGCCGTGGCATCCCCAAGGAACAATACGAGTATGTGCCCTGGACCATGGCGGACAGGCAACTTAATAAGTTCAAGGAAACCGGCGACATCGCCGTTTCAGACTATCCCTGGGACATGAATTTTTACCTGTGCGCCATTTTTCTGATAGACCGTTTCTACTTCATCCCTTTCCTGTACGGCACGCCGGAAGTGTGGCGGAACACCGCCACCAACAAAACCGTCGCGCTGTGGCCGGGGAACCAGCTCATCCGCCGGGACGGACAACTGCAGGGCGTGAACGGCATCTTCGACGATCAGGCATTCCAAACCGTCTGGCGGGAGGATGAAGAAGCAATCACAGCAAATCCGGTGAACCCCACAGGCATCGTGGAAAAAGAGCCGATCACCCTACTCAAAAGCGAGTGGTACAAGGCGCTGGGCGAAGGCGATTATACCCTGGGGCTGCACATACCCGGCGGCGAAGGGTATACCACACAGCGGCTGAAAAACGCCATGGAACTGGCTTTGCGGTTTTACGACACGTACTTTCCCTCCCTGCCCATCAAAGGCTTCTTTAGTGAAAGCTGGCTGTACGACCCGGGCCTCAAGGCGCTTTTGCCCAAAGAGAGCAACATCATCAGGGTGCAGGAACAGCTATACTGCTACCCCACCATGGAAGGCGGAGAAATGATACACAAAGAAGTGTTTGGAAATGCCAAGCTGGACCTGGACACCTATCAGCCCAAAACACGCCTGGAAAAAGCAATCATCGAATGCTGCCGCAAGGGCATCAAGTTCCATACGTCGGGCATGTTTGTGCTCAGGGAAGACGTCCAGGCGGTCGGTACTTCCCCCTATCTACCTTAAGATGGGCTTCCCGTCAAGGCAGCCCACAACCCTTTGGAAGGCGGCCGCATCAAAAGGGGTTGGATGTGCGCTACACGTTGGATAAAGGAAGGAGTGCCTTATGTGTGTAAACGTATGCTGCTTGGTATATTGATGGCGGTATGCCTTGTTTCCGTAGCACAGGCGGAAGGCATGGTGACATCGATGTATACTGAAAGCGCGGAGGCTTTTGCCAACCCCATGAAAGGATTCTGTCCCGCACGGTCGATTGGAGCACAGGCGTTTCCTAAGGGCGAGTATGTGACGGTGTGCAAGCACTACATCAAATATACCGATTTGGAAATGTCCCCAACGGACACGGCGCAAAAGATGATTGATTGGAGCAACCAGGCCTGGGCGGGCATTGAAAAGAGAAACATCAAGGTCATCCCCCGCGTGGTGATTGTCTATCCCAATGGGCCCGATGGGGGAGATGACGGTTATTGGGCCGAGGGGCTTGACCACAGTGATTTTGCGGATCGATGGGTCAATGAAACATTCCAGGCTCGCCTGGCGGCCTTTGTCTCAAAACTGGGGGAGGCATGGGACAACGACCCGCGGGTAGCGGCCATTGAAATGGGCATCTGGGGCAAGTGGGGAGAGCATCATGTCTATCCGCTGAGTTTGAAAGGAACAGGCTCCATCATACCGCCTGTCATGCAAAAGGTGCTGGGTGATGCTTTTGCCAAAGCGTTCACGCACAAGCAAATCATGGTGCGGAATGCCGAGCGGTTTCGCGGCTATAACGTTGGCTTCTACTGGGATTCCTTTGGGCTGCGCGACGACAGGACCTCCGGCTTATTGATCATGGAGCGGGACGCGTGGCGCACGCAGATGATGGGCGGAGAAATCGCATACGATTGGGGCGATTTGAGGCCGATTGGCTGGAATCCGGATGAAACGCTGGCCAAGGATGAATGCACCGATTATGTCATTGACTGGATTGGGAAAATCCATACATCGCACTTGGGTTGGGTCGCGAACTACACGCAATGTGACCCGTCCCTGTCTACCAATGCGTCGCGGATGCAAAAGGCACTGGGCTACCGGTATGTGATCAGGCAAGCGACGTACCCTTCGTCGTTGCAGCCGGGCGATGCCCTCTCGCTTTCATTTGACGTGGCCAATGTCGGCAACGCTCCGTTCTACTATACATGGCCGGTGGAAGTCAGCCTGCTGAATGCACAGCGTGAGCCCGTATGGAAAGATGCGGTTCATGTGGATATCCGCAATTGGCTGCCCGGTCAAACCTACACAGTCAAGGATACCTTTGAACTGCCGCAAGACCTTAAGGCAGGTACGTACACGCTTGCGCTGGCGGTTCTCGATCCATCCGGCAACCTGCCGTCCCTTCGCTTTGCCAATACCAACTACTATCAAGGCGGGCGGACACCGCTTTGCATGATTGGCATAGGACAATTGCCTGCAAATGCTGAGATTGCTCCCTTCGACAGCCTGTACAGTGACCATAGCCTATACTACACGCTCGAGGGTGACCACAATCCACCACTTGAGGATACGCAAGTGTACGCAGCAGCGAATCCTTAAATGGACTCCCGCAGGATCAGCTTTGTGGGCAGTACGATGCGGCGCGGCAAAGGAAAATTCTCATGAAGCCTTTGATGAATCAAATCCACAACCATCAGACCCATCTCATTGGCCGGAATCTCAAAGGTTGTCAGCGGCGGACTGGAAAACCTGGACAGCTCAATGTTGGTGATACCAATGACCGCCATTTGGTTTGGAACGCTGATGCCCATGGAATACAGGGTACTCAATGCCGCAATGGCCATCAGGTCACTGGCCGCAAACAAGGCTGTGGGCGGATTTGGCCGGCTCATCATCTCTCGCACCTGTGCCATGCACGTAAGCTCGTCCCATTGGCAATTGTGCACCCATTCCTTTCGAACAGGCAGCTTGGCAGCCAGCAAGGCGTGAAGATACCCCTGATAGCGTCCGTTGTCCTCCAGCGTATCCCCTGGGCTTCCGCCGATGAATGCAATATCCCGATGCCCGTGCGCAATCAAGGCTTCAACAGCCCTCTTGCCGGTTAAGTACTGGTCGTAACACACATTGTCGATGTCCTCATGCTGTGTATCCAGCCCAATACATACCGGTATTTTGGCACATAAGGTGCGATAGAGTGCCGGGGTAAGCGTATCCATCAAAATCAGCGCATCAGGAGGGTTTTCCAGTATATCACGCAACACACTGCGAATTTTCAGTTCAGGCTGTGAGCGTAAAAAATCCATGACGTAACCGTGGTGCAACAAACGCTCTTCGATGCCAGAAAGGATGCTCATGAAGTATGGGTCGCGGTACTTCCCCCTGACAATGCTCAGCACGCAGCCCACGCGCCGGCTTTTGCGCATCTCATCGCGAACCGTTTCCACATGCGGATGCGGCACCTGGTACCCGGCTTGTGCAATGGCCTTCCACACGCGGTCATGCGTCTCCTGGCGCATACGATAGGTCTTGTCGTTGTTGACAACGCGAGATACTGTCGCTACCGACACGTTGGCCAGCCGTGCGATATCCTTCATTGTGCTCATGCAATCATCTCCCGCTATCACTGTAACACAGAACGCAACGGATTTCCATAGCAAACGCAAAATCCACGAAAAAATTACGTAACGTATTGAAGTGCGTTCCAGGGATCGATATACTGTAAAAAACGATGTATTATCAAGGGCGTTTCCTGTTCATATTTTTGTCATGGAGGCATTATGCGCATTGTTTTGGTTGGTGCAGGACAGCGTGGCAGGATCTATGCGGACTATATGCAAAAGACTGGCCGCGCGCAAATCGTTGCGGTAGTGGAGCCGGACGAACAGCGCCGCCGGGCTGCAGCGGATGCTTTGAGCATCTCTGGCGACCGGTGCTTTGCAACGGCCGAATCCCTCTTTGCGCTCGGGAAGATTGCCGAAGGGGCAATCATCGCCTCCATGGATCGGGATCACTACGCACAGGTCATGGCTGCCATGAAAACCGGGTATGACTTGCTGCTGGAAAAACCGATCTCCCCGGTCTTGTCGGAATGTGTGGCGCTCCGCGACCAGGCGCGAGATCTGAAACGGCGCGTGACGGTGTGCCACGTGCTGCGCTACACCCCCTTTTTCATGACACTCAAGCGTCTGCTGGATAAGCGCGTTGTAGGGCGGCCTATCTGCATCCGGCATGAGGAAAACATCGGCAATTTCCACATGGCACACAGCTTTGTACGCGGCAACTGGGCCAACCAAGCGCAAAGCAGCCCGATTATCCTGCAAAAATCCTGCCACGACATGGATATCCTGTTGTGGCTGACAGGCAGCCGGTGTGAAACGCTGTCGTCCATCGGCGCGCTTCATTACTTTACAGCCGCAAACGCTCCCAAAGGCAGTGCCGCCCGCTGCGCTGATTGCAGCGTAAGGGAAACCTGCCGTTTTGATGCCGAAAAATGCTACCTGCCTATTGCAGGCAATTGGCCCGCAGTCGTCGTCTCTCCTGACCAATCGCAGGCGGGGCTGCGTGCTGCGCTGAAAAACGGACCCTATGGGCGCTGTGTCTACCGCTGCGGCAATGATGTGTGTGATGACCAGGCTACGCTCATGGCC